>JAKUQE010000002.1 GCA_022450395.1 Dehalococcoidia bacterium
CTTTCAGTGGAATTCATTCGTCCTGAATCAAAGGAACTATTTAGCCGGAAGCATTCATTGAGAAGCGCCCGGCCATGTTCCGGCGACGGCCGGCTGCAGGCTTAGAACGGGACTTTCAAGGAGACATCATTGTCCAACCAAGATGGGGAAGCGGCCAGATCCTATCACCAAGCGACAAAGCTGTCGTACATTGATCTAGCCAGCAAACCGCCCCTTTACAAGACCTATTCCGCTCTACCTCTGATGCCGCTGCCACCGGGATTTCCGTCGCCTGAGACTCCGACGCTAAAAGCGGTCTCAAGTAGTTTTAATGCGGGAGCGGCATCGAGTACCGCTGCCGAAGAAGAACAGCCGGCCGAGGCCGGTTCGCTTGATTTAACCTCGGTGTCCCAATTGCTCTTCTTCTCCGCCGGATTGGTACGTAAGGCTTCCATGCAGGTTATCGGCGAAGTCCATTACCGGGCTGCGGCTTCCGCCGGGGCCCTTTACCCCATTGACGTTTACCTGGTATGCCAGGACATAAACGGGCTGGAGGCGGGGGTTTACCACTTTTCTCCGATGGGCTTCGCTCTTCGCCCATTGCGAAAGGGTGATTACCGGTCGGAATTGGTAGAAGCCACTGGAAATGATCCCGTGTTCGCGTCGGCCCCGGCCACCCTGGTTTTCACCGCTAACTTCTGGCGTAGCGCGTGGAAATACCGGGCCAGAGGCTACCGTTATTGTTATTGGGATTGCGGTACAATGCTGGCCAACTTATTGGCCTTGTGTTCGTCGCTCCGGTTGCCTGCCAATCTGGTTGCCGGTTTTGTCGACGAACGCGTAGACCAGTTGCTGCGGATCCGAGGGCAGCAGGAGGCTGCCATCTGCCTGGTGCCCATCGGTTCGGGCGGCGAACCGCCTTCGGCGATCGACATGATTGAGCCGGCCCCACTGGCTCCCGACACCAGGGATGGGTCCAACGAAAGGATCGACTACCCGGAAACCGACAAAGTTCATCAGGAATCGTCTTTGATGGATGAAGAAGAAGTGGTGGAATGGCGCGGCCTTTTGCCGGATGAGCCAGGCGGGGAGCGGCAGGGATCAACCAGCGCCGGTCTGACTCTGTTGGAAGCCAATAATCTTTCGTCGGAGCCCCTGGGTGAGGTTATCCGCAAACGGGGATCCACCCGGCGTTTTGCCCGGGATCCCATCTCCCAGGCCCAGTTCGAAGCTATTCTGGCCGGATCTTCCAGAGGGTCCCCTTCGGATTTTCATGGGAAAGATGGAGAGAGCTTGGTGGACATGTACACCATAGTCCATGCCGTGGACGGCGTGCCTGCCGGATCATACTATTTTAACCCACAAACCAGCAAGTTGGAACTTCTGCGGGAAGGCGACTTGCGAGCGCGGGCGGGCCATCTGTGTTTCGAGCAGGCCCTGGGCGCCGATGCCAGCGCGGTTACGTTTTTCATGGCCGACCTGGAGGCGATATTTCAACAATACGGCAACCGCGGCTACCGGGCCGCTCAATTGGAAGCGGGAATCGTCGGTGGCAAGATGTACTTGTCCGCCCACTCTTTGGGCCTGGGCGCCACCGGCATGACCTTTTACGACGATGAAGTCGCCGAGTTTTTTTCGCCCCATGCCGAGGGGAAAAGCCTGATGTTCCTGGTGGCGGTTGGGGTGGTGGGCCGGCCCAACCGGGTCCGGCCGTTCCGCTCTCAGATCGCCGTCACTTTGGACGCCCTGGCCCGTGGCGCGTCGTAGGGAAACCTAGAAGCTGATCTGATCTGTTAACCCCCCCGATCAAGTTCGTTCTTGGGGGCCTGTTGAACCAATCGCCCAAGTCCGTTCGTGGTGGGCCTGTTGAACCAATCGCCTAAGTCCGTTCGTGGTGAGCCTGTCGAACCACCCTTCGGCTGAAGGACGGGAGGACCCTTTGACAAACTCAGGGCGAATGGGAAGTGGACGTGGCCGCTCTTTTCACCCCGATTCCATCTTGTCGAACCATTTACTGGATCAGCGTCTATGCTGAAAACCGGCGTTCGTCTCACTTGGTTGCGATGACAAACAGATAGTCCCCTCCCCGGTTTTCGAATGCCTCCATGACCTCATCGATGCGTCCCGATCGGATGTCTGCAGCCAGGCGGAGGCAACCGCCGGCCCAGGGAAAATTCTTCCAGGTCCAATGCCGTGGGGCACGACCCGTTATAATCTGACCGGCGCGCCGATCTGATTTCAAACCTCCGGCTGCGTGCCTTCTCTAAAGAAATTTGGATAAAAGCGAGGAAGTGTTATGGAGACCGTTGGATTTATTGGATTGGGCAACATGGGCGGCGGTATGTCCGCGAATATTCAAAGAGCTGGCTATCCCATGGTGGTCTACGACCTGCGAGAAGAGGCGGCTAAGCCGTTGCTGGAAGGCGGGGCTAGGCTGGCTAATTCTCCGGCTGAGGTAGCCAGCCTCTGCGATATTACCCTGACATCCCTGCCGGGCCCTAAAGAGGTCGAGTCAGTATCTACCGGGCCGGAAGGCGTCTTGGAAGGGATGAAACCGGGCGGAATCTACATCGATCTCTCCACCAGCCGTCCCACTTTGATCCGGGAGATTGAGCCAAAGTTCCGGCAGAAGGGATGCCACGTGCTGGATGCGCCGGTCAGCGGTGGAAAGTCCGGGGCGGCCAGCGGGAATCTGGCGGTCATGGTGGGCGGTGAACGGGAGATCTTCGACCGCGTCAAGCCCATATTGGACTCATTCGGCGACAAAGTTTTCTATGCCGGAAGCATCGGCGCTGGCAGCGTGGCCAAGCTGGTTCACAATATGATCGGCCATGGTGTCCGCCAGGCCATCGCCGAGGGGCTGACCCTGGGAGTGAAGGCCGGGGTAGAAGCCGAAGCGTTGTGGGAATGCATCCGCCGGGGATCTCTGGGCCGTATGAGCGGCCTGCATGAAGGGATAGCCCGCACGGTTTTCACCGGCGAATTTGATCCCCCCAACTTTGCTCTGGAGCTGTCTAGGAAAGACATCGGGTTGGCAACCGACCTAGGGCGGGAATTCAACGTCCCGATGCCGGTGGCCAACCTGGTGGAGCAGATCGCCATTCAAGGCATGAACCGGGGGTGGGGAGGAAGAGACAGCAGCGTCACGTTCCTGTTGCAAGAGGAACAGGCGGGGGTGGAAGTCAGGGCCACGGGTGTCGACCCGGTCAAGGCCGGCCGGTTCATCACGACTCATCCAGAGGTTTAAATCAAAGGGCGGCCCCAACTTGGGGCCGCCTTGAGTTGTCATTGAGATCGTCAGAGGTTGACGAAAGCCGTGTTTTTTAACTCAGCGCTCTCTTGACTCGGTGGGTTCTTGACTCTCGGGTTCTTTTATCACGGGCCCATTACTACTCTTCGATGCTTGACCCTTGGGAGGTGGGTCGACGATTCCGAGTTCGGTCCACAATCCCTGCAACAGATCCAATTCGCTGGGCAAGCCGTTGGCCGCCCTGGTGGGCAACTGCTCCCGGCCCCGAGTCAATATCCTGATGTCATCGTCGATCAACTCGACGATGGCGTTCCTAACGCCGGTATCCTTGCCGATGTCAGGGTAGAGCTTCCAGCAGTCGGCCATTACGATGTTCATCCACTCTTGTTCGGTTTCGGCGGCGCCCCGCTCTTCCTCGAAGTGCCAGGAATACCATGCGTAGACCATCTCGCGGAAAATAGTGAGGTCCGAAGCCGGGGCCCCAACTATGGACATCTGGACGTCAAAGCGGTGGTTATTGCCGGGATGTCCTTCAACTGCGGCGAATTTCCGGCCACCACCCAACCCACGGAGAACGAAGTCGTGGACGCTGGGCGACGTGATGCCCACACCGGCTGCGGAGTCAACGTGTCCCACGCCCACTTCGCCTATCCGCCACAGCTTTTCTTCCATGGCTGCCGCGCCTCTACGCATATCGTCAAGCAGCTCTCCCAACTCCTCACCGAATCTCATCCCATTGGAGATCAAGGAGAGGAAGCCGGCTTCCACGGCAATGGTGTCTCTAAGCTTTTCCGCGATGGCCAGCGCCAGCAGTTCCTCCAGCTCGTTTAACGCGACGCGGTTCGTGCCGAAAACCGGGACCGGATCCAGAGACATCCGCACCGTGTCTGCAACCTCTAGAATGTCCTGGTTGACCAGTTGGAAGCGGCCCAGGATACGGTTTGCAATGTCCAGGGCCTTTTCCCCTTCCAACAGATTGGTCACCGTTGGGTCCTCGCTTTCGAAAACCCATACGTCGGGGTCGTTCACCTGTTGAAAGAGCAGGCCACCTAAGTTAGCGCGTTTTCTCAGTTCCCCGGTTACCTCAACCCAAGTGTCCTTATAGTCCTTGATCATCTCTTCCATTTTAGTGATGATCTCATGGATGTTATTCTGGCAGAGAGTTTCCAGCCATTCATCCGTTTCGTGGTCCCAGACCCCGATACGTTTGCCCCTCTTTTCGGCGTTACCCAGGTCTTCGTAGGAGTATTCCGAAACTTCCGGTTCATTCCGGTCGACGACCCGGGAAGACAGATTCTCCCAGATCCTGACGGACGGTTCTTGATGAGGCGATTGGACTATTCCTTGAATAAAGAGGTTTTCCAGCTTGATCCTGACCTGCCGGTTCAACTCTTCTTGCCTCAGAGTTACCAAGTTACGGGCCCTGGTTTGTTCGGTTCTGATCTGTTTGTTGGCATCCAGAATGATCCGGTCGCTCACGTTGGCTTCCGGATTCAACTGCTCAAACACCAGTTGAAACGCCTTCTGCACGTCTTCCAACGACGAATGGATCGCGCTATGCAACTGGTCCAGGGCGTCCTGGGTAGTGAACCCCCCGCCATCCGCATTGAGGAATGCCAAAGGATCCAACGCAGGCCGCAGGCGCTGCGACGCTTCTCGGTATGAAACTCCCTTACGGGTCCAAATCTTACGAAACATGGTGTCTACGACCTATTGCCCGAGGTCCAACGGGTTTGCAGGTACTTGCGGGCGGTTAGATTGAAAAATCCATCAAGGAGGCTGACCTCTTTGGAACAGATGGAGCCAAACCGGGCGTCTGTCTTGTTGTTGGCTTCCCTCATAGTTTCGTGATACCGGGCCCAAAGGTCGGAACCGGTACCGGTGGCATCGGATACCAGGTTCTCCAGGATCCTGCCCACATGGGCTTTCTGCGCTGGAATGGAGTCTTTGGGCGCACGGTGGACGATCGCCAAGTCGAAGTGAGGGCCTACGGCCAGCACCGTCTTTTCCGGGTATACGGTAATCTTGTAGGTATCGGTGCCCGTGTGCTTCCCCTGGCCTACCTGGACCCCGGTTATCGCACGCAGGAACTGGATGGTGGCATATGCGTTCCTTAGCTGAAGTGGGTAGCTGTTGTCCGGGTCCCTTGACATGCCCCTTTGGGGCATCAATAGGTGAAGAACCAGACTGAAGTTATACGCGGTGCCCCTGGCCTCAGCCAAAGCGGCCAACAGGACGGGGAGGGCGCCGATAGTGCCACCGCCGAGGAAGCAAACCAAGTGGACTCTTAGATAGGTCTTTCCCTCATAGTAGGGACAGACTTCCCCGATAAGAGAATCTATGTGGCCTCTAATGCTAGCGTAATTATAACGGCCGGCCACACCGGCATTGGCCAGCATCCCCAGGGCCCCTTCCCTGGAGAGGCTGAGGTGCTTAAGTTCCGGGACGCACTCGGTTATCCAAGGCCGCATATCCCGGAGGTTGGAGAAATGGGGGAGGGTCAGGCCGATGAAGCTCGATCCCCGGTTTATCTCGTCTCTGGTGGCCTCCCGGGTATCCAGATAGAGAAACCCCAACGATTTTCGGTCCGCGGCGTTCCAGCCAGCCGTGGAGTCATCTAAGTGTTGGACGATTTGACAGGCTGTCGATCCCAAGCCGATGACGATGGAGGGAGACGCCACCCGCTGCATCGCCCGGGCCCCTCCCAGCCGTGTCAGCAATGTATTTCGTACGGATTGACTTACCATAGAGCCTCCTGAGTCCAAGCAAGAACAATTGAATGATATAGACCTATTTTTATATTACGTTATGGTTCTATTGTCAACTTTTGTCGTCGCCAGCTAGTTATGTCTATAACCATAGTCCGTTAACACCGGTGCCTGTATATCTGTAATAGTTATATTATAGGCCCGTAATAGACCAATATCGGAAATAGTCCATCGTGGCACAGTTTTTCAAGGTAGACACGAACCTACCGGTGTTTTAGAGCGATGGGATTCGTATCCGGAGTAAAGTGGTTCGCCCAGGCGAATTGGGGCGCCGGACCTCCGGAGGCACAGCCAGGATAACCTTACGTGCCGTCTCTATCTAAAGTACGTTCTACAGAGCGCCGTCGATGCTGACGTCCAGCAACGCCGGCTTACCGGTGGCATACGCCCTTTGCAAGGCGGGTCCCAGGCCGGCAGGGTCTTCCACCGTTTCTCCGGCAACTCCCATGGCCCTGGCTATCGCGGCCAGATCGAGGGGATTGGCGAAGTCCATGCCCACGTAGTCGCTTTTCCGTTCTTGGTCGTCTTGCATGTGGCGCAGGTAGGTGTCCATATTGACCTTAAGTATCCGGTAAGACCGGTTGTTGCAGATGGCGTAGACGACGGGGATGTTGTACCGGGCGGCGGTCCAAAGCGCTTGCACCGTGTACATGGACGCGCCGTCTCCCACCACTGCCAGTACCGGACGGTCCGGGTTGGCCAGCTTCACCCCAAGGGCGCCGGGCATCGCCCAACCCAGTGCGCCGCCGCGGATACCGTACAGGCTACCCGGCTCGTCGAAGGTAAAAGCTCGCATCAAAGCTGGCCGCGAGGTGATGGCCTCGTCGGCAACGATGGTGCCGGGAGGCGCGGCCTGGGCTAGTTCGTGCATCATGCGCTCCACCGGCATGGGGGTGTTGTCCCATCTCTGCTGTAGCCGTTGTTGATATTGCTCGCCGGACCTTTTCTTCTGGTCAGACCAGGTTGCCGCTCGAGTTGCCGCGGCCTCACGGTTGGAGGCGGACATCTCTTGGTCCAAGGCTTCGGCCAGTTCCGCCAGTCCGGCTCCCGGGTCGGCCAGGATGCCCACCTCGGTGGGATAGATCTTCTCCAGTTCTTGGGCGCTGCTGTCCAGATGGATCAGCTTGGTCTGGGAGCCCAAAAATGGCTCGGACACATAGAGGAAAGAAGAAAAAACGTCGGTGCCCACAGCCATGACCACGTCGGCTCCGGCCAAAAGCCTTTGGGTGGCCGGGCTGCTGGTATTCAGTATTCCTCCATATAAGTCGTGGCTGTTGGGGAAGTTCACTTCGGACATCGAGGTCGCGTAGACCCTGGCCCCCAACTGCTCTGCCACCCGGACGACCTGGGCTGCCGCGCCAGATTGGGCCACCCGGTCGCCGACCACTATGATGGGGTTGTCGGCTTGGGATAGTAGCTGGGAAGCCCGGGCCACGGCATCGGTATCCGGCCGGGTGCGGAAGAATCCGGTCGACGAAGGCACGATGTTCAGGTCGCCGGTTTCGTCCATGGTGTCCCAAGGGAAAGAGATGAAAACGGGGCCGGTGGGAGGAGTCTTGGCTTCTTTATAAGCCCGCCGCACCGCCATGGGTATGTCCGATGGGTGCAGCACTTGCGTGCTCCACTTAGTGTACTGGCTGGTCATCTCGACTAGGTCCCCGGACAAAGTTGGGTCGGTCAAGAGCATCCGAGTGTCGGAGTTGCCGGCGGTCAGCACCAAGGGAGTACCGCCCCGGTAGGCGTTGTACAAGGCGCTGATGCCGTTAGCCAGACCGCCGGCTATGTGTATATTGGCGAAGGCGGGGCGTCCCGTCGCCCGGGCGTAACCGTCGGCCATCCCCACCGCCGTTCCTTCCTGCAACGATTGGATGTATCTGAGCTGGGGATAGTCTTGCAATACATCCAGCAAAGGCGTTTCGCTGGTCCCCGGGTTCCCGAAGATAAATTCGGTGCCTTCGGCGATCAGCATCTGGGCCAGGGCATCTTTCCCGGTCATTTGGGGCATGGTGGTTACTTCCTTTTTCTGAGCAATCAGCTTTCAGCCCGCAGCGGTCAGCCGGTTCAGGCCGGCGCTAGTCTTCCAGGTAGATCATCCACTCTAGCAGGTTCTGGTCTGGGTCACGGGCGTACAGGCTTACCGCAGGCAGACATCCACCGGCTCTAGCGCCGCGGCGGGGGCCGGGTCCGCGGATGATTTCTACTCCGGCGGCTTCTAGCATCTGCTTGCACTCATCGGCGGTGCCGTCCCAGACAAAGCAGATGTCGGTGCAGCCGGGTACTGCGGTCGGTCCCCGCAAGCCGGCGGTGAATCCCTCGGGGTGAACATTGATCTTGGAGTCGCCGATCTGGATGGAGAAGATGTTCGCTTTCCCCTCGCGCCAAGCTGCCTCGTCGTTAATAGTGAAGCCGATGCTTTTATAGAAGCTGATCAGCTTTTCCGCGTTCGACGTTGGCATGGCGATGTGGTCGATACTGACGGCCGCCATTATTGTTCTCCTTGAAGACTGATAATACTGATGGCAGTCAGCCTTGCCTGACCGTTAATTCCTCTAGGAATTCGGTGATCATGTTGGCCATGCGCCTGGGCTCGTTGGCCATCAACCCGTGTTGCGCGCCGGGGAATATATGAAACTCCGAATGGGGTATGCATTGATGCAGATTGATGCCGCATTCAACTGGGATAGTGGCATCGGCGTCGCCGTGGACGATCATGGTGGGCATATTTATTTCCGCCAACCGGGACTCAATGCTTTCGCCGATGTCTAGATAAGCCCGGATCGACATAACGATGCCGTCAAAACGCTCCAGGTTGATCTGGCTCAGTTTCGAGAATCGGGCAGGGTCATCTTGGCGGAGGGTGGGCTGGCGTGCCTCTAAGGCTTGCTCGACGGCGGAGGTCCGGCCGTGGGCTGCCTCGTTGGACAGCAGGTTGTCTAGTTCGTTTTGGCGGGCCTGGCGCTCCGGCTGACTGTTGTATGACATAGTGTTGATCAGCAGCAGGGAGTCGACCATCTCCGGATAGTCCAACGCGAACCGCATCGCTATCGGTCCGCCGGCGGACGAACCCAGAACGTGGGCATGGGTCACTTCCAGGCGGTCCAGCAAAGCGCGCAGGTCTTGGACCTGATTGGGCAAGTCATACCCGCCGGATGGAGTTTCTGACTTTCCGGCGGCCCTGCGGTCGTAGCAGATAAACTGGTAATCGCCGGAGAAAACTCCGGCGTGATGCTGCACCATGGACGCCGAGCCCTCGCCGCCGCCCAGGCCGCCGTGGATCATCACCAGAGGCGATCCGTCACCCTGGACCTCGTAGTACATTCGATAGCCGTTGATCGATTCTTCGGGCATAGTTCCTGCAGGCAGAGCTAGATGAATCGTTCTGTAACCCGCGGCTTGCGTGACTTGCGGTTCCCGCCGCTTGCGGTTGCAATGAGGCCGAACGCCGGGTTTCCCAATATTAGCCCCGCCTAATGCCGCTTGCAAGAGGAGTATGCCCTAGGTATATTCATCGGGATATATACCTGCATCGCTAAACTCAGTTAATGACGGCGGCCAGGTAAATCGGCTGGAGACAAGGAGATGCCCATGTTCGACCTTCTGATAAAAAACGGCCGGATAGTAGACGGGACTGGACAGACCTGGTTTCGGGCCGGCGTTGCCGTCTCCGGCGATGCTGTCCAGATCATCCGTGGCGATACCTCCGCGGTCGAAGCGGCCCAGGTGATCGACGCCGGCGGTTCTGTGGTCTGCCCTGGATTCATCGACATGCACTCCCATTCGGACTTGATGTTGCTCAACAATCCCAAGCATCACGCCAAGATCCGCCAGGGCGTAACCACCGAGGCCCTGGGGATGGACGGCCTTTCCTATGCTCCCACGTCGCCGGCCAATCTGGAGCACCTGCTGACCTACTTGGCGGCGGTCAACGGCAAGCCGCCCCCAGATGTTCGGTGGGGGAGCGTTAAAGAGTTTTTGGACCTGCTGGACAACCGGGTGGCTTGTAACGTGGTCTACTTTGTCCCCCATGCTTCTATCCGGGTAGAGGCCATGGGATGGGAGGACCGGCTGCCCACGGAGCCCGAGCTGGTCCGGATGCAGGAGTTGGCCCGCCAAGGGATGCGGGACGGCGCTTTCGGCTTCTCCACTGGATTGACGTATCCACCAGGAGCCTATAGCGATACCAACGAACTGGCGGCGGTTGCGCAAGTGGTGAGCGAGCTGGGCGGATTTTACGTGACCCACGCCAGGTATAGCCTTGGGGACCGGCTGCTAGACCCCTTTAAGGAAGCCATCGAGATCGGCCGCCGCAGCGGCGCTCCGGTGCACTTATCCCATTATCACAGCCCGGTGGATGGCATGGGACAGCGGATGATCGACTTGGTGGATGAGGCCCGCGACTCGGGGGTGGACGTTACATTCGACCAGTATCCCTACGCCGCCGCCAGCACCGTGGTCCACTCCCTGCTTCCTTACTGGGTGCATGCCGGGGGGCCGGAAGTGTTGTTGCAGAGGATCCAAGACCGGAGGGTCAGGGAAGAGATCGGCGAATCGGTCAACCCGATGTGGGGCCTGTCGCTGGACTACTACATCTTCAGCCACATCGGGTCGGCCAAGAACAAGGAGTGGGAGGGCCGGTCGTTGGTTGACCTGGCCCAGGCTAAGGGCAAGAAAATGGTGGACGCCATCTGCGACCTTTTGATCGAAGAGAACTTGGACGCTGCCTTCGTGGCCCGCACCGGAAATCCGGACAACATACGCACCATCGTCCGTCACCCGGCCCATATGGTGGGGTCCGATGGGCTGCTCACCGGAGACATGCCCAACCCCAGGAGCTACGGGACCTTCCCCTACGTTTTGGGCCAGTTCGTTCGGGAGGAAGGACTGCTTCGCTTGGAAGAAGCCGTGCGTAAGATGACCGCCATCCCGGCCCAACGGCTGGGACTGAGCGACCGGGGCGTCCTGCGTGACGGCATGAAGGCGGATATAGTCGTCTTCGACCCGGACAAGGTCCAAGCGAAGTCCACCTTCGAGCAACCGAAACAGTACCCGGAGGGCATCGACTACGTCTTAGTCAACGGAAAGCTAGTGGTGGACAAGGGAGAGCACACCGGAGCCCTGCCAGGGCGGGCCCTGCGCAGCCAATAGTTTAATCTGTTGACCCTCGTGTACAATGCGCAATATAATCCGCGACCATTGCGTAAACGCTTCGGTGGGACTGGAAAAGGTGAGCCATGGCATTGCAACGGACCATCAAGGCCCATGTTCGTAAAGGTGAGAATCTCTACGCCGCCGAGTGTGTCGAAATCGCGGTTGTAACTCAAGGGAAGACCTTGGACGAGACGCTGGTCAACCTCCAAGAGGCGGTTGCATTGCACCTGGAAGATGAGGACCCGGCTGATTTTGGATTGGTGAGAGACCCGGCCATATTAGTTGCCATAGAACTGGAACCCGCTGGTGGCCAGGCTTAGGAGGCTTTCCGGCGACGCCGTCGTGGCGATCTTGCTCCGGAAGGGGTTTCGAGTACATTCCCAACGGGGTTAGCACTTGAAACTCAGAAGAGTGACTCCTACTATGTCGGTGCAAACCCTAACAATACCCAGGCACCGGGAACTGGATGTTTGGACTCTTCAAGCGATCTTCCGGCAAGCTTCCAGGTTTATCCCCCACGAGGAATTGCGAGATGAGTTCTACAGTGATTAGTCGGCTTGTTTCCCCTGCCTGTTTCCGGCATAATCCATACCCGGACACGGTTCCCATACTTTGATTTAACGCGGTCAAAACCGGCTGATGGCTGACCGCTGATAGCTGAAAACTGATAGCTCATCCAACCGGAGGCAAACCATGGACTTCGAACCTACCTACACCCCTGAACAGGAAGAATTCCGGCAGGATGTACGGGAGTGGCTCGCGGAGAATGTATCTCCCGATATCGCTCATCCACCGGACTCGATCAACATAACGGAAGAGCAATACCAACTGCGCCGAGGCTTGGGGCGTAAGCTGGGTGAGAAGGGCTGGCTGTGGGCCACGGCCCCCGAAGAATACGGCGGCGGCGGCCTCTCCCTCGATCACGCGGTGGTGATTGAGGAAGAAGTTGACTCCTACGGTCTCACCATTCCGCCTTACTACGACTCGGGGGGAAGGCTGGGCGGGGCCTCCATCATGGTATGGGGGACTGACGAGCAGAAACAGACTTTCTTGCCGCCCATCTTCCGGGGCCAAGTTCGCACCTGGCAACTGCTCACCGAACCCGAAGCGGGATCGGACCTGGCAAACGCCAAGATGTCCGCCGACCGGGACGGTGATGAGTACGTCATCAACGGCCAGAAGATATACGTGGGCAGCTCTTTGGGCTGCGACTATATGTGGACCATCACCTGCACTGACAACGAGGCGCCCCGCCACCAAAACCTGGGCTGGTTCATGATTCCCGCTGACCTTCCCGGAATCACCATTCAACCCATGGAGCTATTGATTTCCGGAGGTGAGTCGGGAGCCGGGTCTGGAGTCAAGAACACGGTGTTCTTCGACAACGTTCGAGTCCCGGCATTCAACCTGATCGGCGGCGAAAACGAAGGATGGAAAGTCGCGACCACCCACTTGGAATTGGAGCACGGTACCGGTGGCCGCATCGGCCGAAACTGGCTGGTGGATCACCTCTTCGAATATTGCCGTGAGAACCAGCGAAACGGCCAACCGTTGACCAAGGACCCAGACGTTCGCGACAAGCTGATCGACATCTACGTAGAAGCCGAGATCGCCCGGTTATTCAACCTGAGAAATTATTGGATGCGCCACAGTAAGGCCGAGATAACCTATGAGGGTCCACAAGCTTCTTATTGGCGAAAGATGTCCGGCCTCCGTATGTCCCAGTCGATCCTGGATATCCTGGGCCCTTCTGCCCTGACCTTTGATCCCCAATGGGGCGCCGCCGAAGGGCATATGGAAGCCCACCAGAGGTCGGCTATCGTAGCCATCCATCCGGGTGGAACGGCGGATATTCAGAAGCTGATCATGGCCCGACGCATCGGAATCGGCCGGGAAGTCCGGGAAAAGGCCGGAGCATTGGCATAACAGCTATCAGCCTTCAGCTTTCAGCAAGCAGGGACGATCCAAATCCTGATCGCTGACCGCTGAAAGCTCGAAAAATGGGAGCATTAAATCATGGACTTGGCCCTCACCGAAGAACAGGAAATGTTGAAGACCGCGGTGCGCGGTTTTATCCAGGTGGAATATCCGAAAGAAACTCTGCTGGAGATGGCTGCGGAGGAGCAGCCCGTAACGGCGGAGCCTTGGCAAAGATTGGTGGCCACCGGATGGCTGGGCATCGCCATTCCCCAGGAATACGGCGGAGAGGGAGGTTCCTTCACCGACGCCGGAGTATTGTTCGAGGAATTGGGCCGTGGCCCGGTTCCGGGTCCCCACCTTTCATCCTGCGTTCTGGCAGCGTCGGCGATACTGGAAGGCGGTACCGAAGAGCAGAAGCAGGAGTGGTTACCCGCTTTGGCCCGGGGCGAGCGCATCTTGGTACCTGCGATGACCGAGGCGAGTTATAGCTGGGCCGAAAAGGACGTTCGGTCGACGGTCCGCCAGAACGGCGGCGGGTTACGGTTGGATGGAACCAAGGTCTACGTTTTCGACGCTGTTTCAGCTACCCATCTTCTATGCACCGCACGCTCTGAAGAGAGCAACGAAGTGGGCCTGGTTATCGTCCCGGTCACCGCTGATGGGGTGGAGATACGGTCTCTGCCGGGCTTCTCGTGGAATCTGGCCGAAGTCAAGCTGAACGATGTTTCCGTGGACCAGGACAGTCTGGTCGGGTCCTCATTCGCCAGGGGATGGGATGCTCTTCAGCGGGCCATCGCCCGGACGATTCCCGTCATGTGCGCTTATCAGGTGGGGGCCTGCCAGTCGGTCTATGAAATGTCGGTGGACTACAGCCGCACCAGGATTCAGTTCGGAAGGCCGATCGGACGGTTCCAGCGGGTCGAGGATCACATCATCAACCTGGTAAACCAGCTGGACGCCGCCCGGTGGACCACCTACGAAACCCTCTGGAAACTTGACTCCGGCAAACCGGCGACGGATAGCATCCATCTGGCGAAGGCCGTCGGCAGCGCCGCTTATTATCAAGCATGCAATTTCGCCCACGAAGTCCACGCCGGGGTGGGCAGCGTGACCGAATACGGATTGACCCTGCACACAACTGCGTCTCGGACCCTCTACCACTACCTGGGCGACCCGCAATTCCACCGCCGCCGCCTGGCTGACGCGTTGAGCCTTTAGCGCCTAAACCGCCCGGACCTATTTACTAACCGCCCGTTCGCCCTGAGCCTGTCGAAGGGCCTTCCACGCGGGGGCCGTAGTGAGCTTGTCGAACCACGAACGAAAAAAACGCTGACCAAGAACGTCACTAAGTCAGGACACGACGAAGAAGATTCTCGGCGTCCATCTCCCTCAGCCCTTTAAACGGAATAATTCTTAGTCAAATCCCCTCCGGCCCCGTGTCCTGACCCCAGCGGCACCCTTGCTATACTAAGCCCAAGCGGCGCTGGCCCGTCGATGACCACCGATTCTGGCGACCAATCTTGCCACCGGAGGGCCTATGGAAGAATCTCCCGCTGCCAGGGTGAGCACCGGTCTCGACTGGCTGGACCGGATATTGGGGGGAGGCCTACCGGCGCAATCCATGGTAGTTCTTGCCGGGGTTCCCGGGTCTGGCAAGTCCATATTGGCTTTCCACATCCTGGCCCAAGCGGCCCTCGAAAGCGGTAACGCCATGTTGGTAACCACCACCCATCAGCCCGTTTCCAAGATGCGTTCTCAATACAGCGGGCTTAGCTTTTTGGGGCCGACCGGTGTTTTCGACGCCTTGGATGTCTTGGAGCTGGACACCGACATCGAAGGCGACACATTGATCCGGTTGCTTAACACCATCGTGAGCCGGATCCAAGATCACAAGGTCGGGGTGGCGGCGATAGACAGCTTCCGGGCTATCAGCGACGTTTCTCCCAACCGGGGCCAACTGTGGCGGTTCCTCGGTACCCTCAGTGCGCAACTGGTAGAGAACAATTGCCTGGGACTCTTGGTCGGGGAGTATTCCCTCGCCCGCGACCTAGACCTGCCCGAGCTGGCGATGGCCGACGTGGTGATTTACCTGGAAGTGGAGAGGTTGGTGGCGTCCGACCTGCGGACCTTGCGCATCTACAAGATGAGGGGAAGTAAATACGTGGAGGGGCGCCAGGCGTTCTACGTCAATGACGACGGGATCCAGTTCCTAGGCGCCTCTACGGAGCCGCTGGAGGTTGGCCCCATCGAAGAGGTGAAGCCCATCTGGCCGCCGGCCTAGGAATCCTTCTTTCTCAACCCGATCCGCACCAGCGCCAACTCCTCGTACGAGTAGTCCTCTCCCAACAATTCCCGCACCGGTGTCAGCAGCACTCCCTCGGTTTGCAGGAACGCGGCTTCTATCTTGGACAACCGCTCCGGCGATGGCATCAAGTGGTCGAGGACAAATTCTTCGCCGCCTTCCACGAGCCGCAATACATGGTTGACGATGGTGTTCTCGGTCAAGCCTCGGTGTTTTGCTATCTCACCGACCGACATTTTGCGCCCAACAAGTTCCTTGGTTTCGTTAAGAGTAGAGCTTGCCCGGTTGCTCCGGCGGTTCTTTTCTCTGGGACGATATAGCGGCTGGACCGCATTCTCTTTTTCCGGTATCCCGTTGGTATGGGCGTACTCGATTATCACTTCCAAAAATGGACCGCTGAATTGCTCCAGTTTTACCCTTCCCACCCCGGAGATCTTAGCAAAGTCTTCACGGGTGCGGGGTACGGAACCGGCCATGGCCAAAAGGGCGGAGTCGCTGAAGATGACGTAGGGGGGCACCGCCCGATCGTCCGCGATCCGTTTACGAAGAGTGCGTAACACCTCGAACAACTCCGGGTTAGAGGGGCTTTCTTCACCGAGGTTTCGCTCACCAATGGAACCCTCGGCATCGCGCTTTGGCGCCGTAAGTTGTAGCCGGCCACCGCTATTTAGGAACTCCCACCCGTCTTTCGTGGTAGCAAGGGTTGGGTATTTTCCCCTGTCCTTTTCCAACATGCCCTTTTCTAGCAGGGCGCTGATCCAATGCAAGACTTCTTCAGACGAAATGCCTCGTGAGATTCCAAATACCGTCAACTCGTCGTGGCCATAACGGACGACTTGTTTGGATCGTTTCCCCAAAAGCACGTCAACGATGTGGCGAGCTCCAAAGCGGTTACCGGTGCGGACGACCGCTGAAAGGATTTTTTGGGATATATCGGTGGCGTCACACGTCTCCCTGGGGGTCAGGCAGATATCGCAACCGTCGCAGGTCGATTCGCTCCATCCTTCACCCAAGTACTCGATCAGATATTTGCGGCGGCAAGTCCAAAGCTCAGCGAACTCAATCACCTGAGCAAGCTTCTTTTCGGCGTTCTCCCGCTCGGCTTGATCTCCGATCTGGCGGATGAAATATTCTTGCTTGAGTCTGTCCTGGTGGGAGTAGAAAAGAACGCAGTCGCTGGGTAGGCCGTCACGCCCGGCTCGTCCGGTTTCTTGGTAGTAGCCTTCCAGGGTTTTGGGTAACTCGTAGTGAACCACCAAGCGAACGTCAGGCTTGTCGATGCCCATGCCGAAAGCGATGGTCGCCACGATGATTGGAACTTCGTCACGGATGAACTTTTCCTGTGTATCCCGGCGGAGTTCCCTATCAAGCCCGGCATGGTATGGCAGGGCATTGAATCCTTCCGCGGCCAGGTCTTCCACCAGTTCTTCGGTGTTGTCGCGGGAAAACCGGTAGATGATGACCGGCTCGCTCTTGTGCTTGTTCAAGAGTTCCAGGAGGCGATTGAAGGAATTTCGCTTCGGTTGGACGGCATAGCTGAGATTGGCGCGGTTGAAGCTGGAGATGAATACCTGTGCCTGCCCTAGGCCGAGTTGGGTGACGATGTCGCGGCGCACCTGTTCGGTGGCCGTGGCGGTAAGGGCGACGATGGGCACTTCGGGAAAGTCGCGGCGCAGTGTTTTCAGGTTGCGGTAGTCAGGTCGAAACTCGTGGCCCCACTCCGATATGCAATGGGCCTCGTCGATGGCGAAGAGGCTAAGTTCGACGCCGCGCAAGAAATCCTGAAACTCAGGCGACGCCAGCCTCTCCGGAGCCACGTAGAGGATCTTGAGGGCGCCATCCCGAGCCATCTGTAGGACCCGGACGATTTGGGCGGCGGTCAATGAGCTGTTGATAAATCCGGCGGCGATGCCATGAGCCCTGAGACCGTCGACTTGGTCCTTCATCAAGGCGATGAGGGGCGAGACCACCACCGTGACCCCGGAGAATAGCACCGCCGGCAGCTGGTAGCACAGCGATTTGCCGCCACCGGTGGGCATCAGCACCAAAGCGTCTTTCCGAGAAAGAACCCGTCCGATTATCTCTTCCTGAAGGGGCAGGAAGCGGTCGAAGCCGAAATGGGTTTTTAGATGCTCAAGCACGGGGCAATGCTAGCCGGGCGCCGGCTGAATAATCAACGCCCGATTGTCAGCGATTTTTTCGTGAATCAGGACTTACCGTCCCGTCCAAACCGGGGCCCGCTTCTCGGTGAAGGCTTTTACGCCTTCTTTGGCGTCGTCGCTTTGCAATACCTCGTCCCGCTTCTTTTGGGCGAAAGCCACCCGCTCTTCCAGCCCCATCTCGGACCCCTTGATCGCCGCTTCTTTGATGGCGGCCAGGGACAGCGGAGCGTTGGCAATCATCTTACGGGCTAATTCTTCCGCTTTGGGCATTACCTCTTCCGGCGGTACGACGTAGTTGACCAGCATCAGGTCAAGCGCCCGTTGAGCGTCTACGAAATCACCGGTGAACAAGAATTCAAAGGCGATGTTGCGTGGCACCACTTGGGAAAGCAGGGCCGGTCCGCTAACCGATGATATTCCCCGCTTGGCCTGAGGCCAGCCGAACTGGGCTTCCGTTGAGGCTATCCGGATATCGCTGCCTAGGGCGATGCCGCAACCTTGGGCCAGGCAGATGCCGTTGATGGCGGCGATGATGGGTTTCCAGATATTGGCTTGAACAACGTAGAGGTCGCCGGTGCTTGGGCCTTCGTTGGCTCGAGCATTGGCCATCGCCACCAAGTCGTGGCCGGTGGAGAAAGCCCGGCCGGCGCCGGTCACGATGGCGCAGCGTACCTCCGGGTTGTTTTTCACATCTTGAAAGGAGTCCCAAAGAATCTGCCGCATCTCCGGGTCGATCGCGTTAAGCTTCTCCGGCCGGTTCATGGTGATATAGGCGATGCCATCTCTAATTTCGTACAGTGCTTCGTCGGCCATGTGTCCACCTCATAGATCTTATTCAGATATACTGGCCGGCCACCGCTGATAGGCGATGGCCGACTGTTGAAAGCTAAATGATTCTCGACCCGGTGGGTTTGGTCCCGATTATACCTTGCTCTTCTAGGGACGTGATGTCGCCGGGCGTCATGCCCAGCAGCTCGCCATATATCTGGCGGTTGTGTTGGCCCAAGGTCGGGGACGCCCATCGCACTTGTCCGGGGGTTGCCGACATCTTCCAAGGGATACCGGGGTAGGTCTTTTCACCTACCTGCTCATGGTCGACCCGAACAAAGGTACCCCTGGCCGCATAGTGGGGGTCGGCCAACAAGTCCGGCCCGCCCATTACCGGACTAGCCGGCACGCCCTCCCGCTGCAGCAGGTGGCAGAGGTCATAGGCTTTTTTGTCAGCGGTCCATCCGGAGATCAGCTCGTCCAGTTGGTCCTCATGTTCCAGCCGGACGTCCAAAGTGGCGAATCGGGGATCGCCCGCCAGTTCCGGTCCGCCCACCAACTGGGCCAACTGCCGCCACTCCTCATCATTGGTGACGGCGATGGTCACCCAACGGTCCTCTCCGGCGCAGCGATAGCTGTTGTGGGGCGCAAAGTAGGGCGAACGGTTGCCGCGGCGCTGTGGTTCCTCTCCGGTCAACTGGTAGGCCAGCACATCGGCCCCGATCAACGACACCGCCGATTCCTGCTGGGACACGTCGATGTACATTCCCTTGCCGGTGCGCTTGCGGTATCGCAGGGCGGCCAGCAGCACGCCGGCGGCGTGGGAGCCGGTGATGGGGTCGCCGTGGTTGATCCCCGACTTCATCGGACCCTCGCCCCGGTATCCCGTCATGTGGGCCATTCCCGATAGCTGCTCCTGGCCGATGCCGTAGGCCAGGTATTTCTGCCAAGGGCCGCTGTTCCCGAAAGCGGGCATGGAGACGTAGATAAGGTCGGGGCGGAGGCGGCGTAACGTCTCGTAGCTGTACCCAAGACGTTCCAGACTACCTTGCCGGAAGTTTTCGATCACCACGTCGCTGATGGACACCAGTTGATCGAAGACATTACGCCCCGTTTCCGACGTCAGTTCCAGGGTGATGCCGTACTTGCTCAAGTGCAGGCAATTGAACCAGCCGTTACGGTTCCAGGGCTCGTCACCGGGTTCGCCATCGGGGTAGGCGGCGATACCTCTGGCCGGGCTGATGGGGCCGCGATGAGAATCGTAGACGCTCAGCGATTCCATCTTGATGATCTCCGCGCCCATGTCCGCCATCAGCTTGGTGCAGTAGGGACCGGCCCAGATGCGGGACAAGTCCAGGACACGATAGTTCTTGAGGGGCTGGTTGGAGTCTGCGCCTGCGATTTGATGGTTGGTGGTCAAATAGTGCTTCCTTTCAATGATCAACTCTACAAATACCGTTCGTGGTGAGCCTGTCGAACCATGTTTCCGCGGAAGGACCCTTCGACAAGCTCAGGGCGAACGGGTGCTTTTGACGGCGGTTTCCAAAACCGAGTACTAGATGACTCCCTGGTCGCGAAGACGGGCGATCTCGGCGGCTGGATGTCCCAGCGCAACCCCCAATATCTCCTCCGTGTGCTCTCCCAGATGTGGGGCTCTCCGGTAGACCCAGTGGTCTTGCGCCGAGCCTTGCGGACGACCTCCCGGAATACGACCCCCCTGGGGTCCCTCCTTCGTAAGGGGGGACGTATTTTCCTCCTCTCCTTGCGAGAACTGAGACCCCTTTGCCTCGCCTCCTTGTGAAGGAGGGGATTGAGGGGAGGTCGAGGATGTCATCCTTATGGGCGCTCCAGGGTACTTGAACGTACCGGCGGCGCCATGGTCCAGTTCCACGAAGTAATCCCGGGCGGCGAGCTGTTCCATTTCCAAGATGTCCTCCATGGTAGCGACAAATCCGAATCCTAAGCCGGCCTCTTGGCCTGCTTTGAAAATGTCCACCTTGTCGTGGTCCAGCAGCCAGGGAAGCATCAGGGCGTCCACCTCGTCAGCGTTGATCAACCGCCCGTTTCTGGAGGCGAACCTTGGGTCGGATAACTCCTCCCTTTCCATTATCCCGGCAATCTCGGGCCAGCGGGTGTCGGGACCGGAAATGATACCCACATAGCCGTCCTGGCAGGGATAGATACCCCAAGCCGCCCGACCGTAGCCCCGGTTCCCCACTCTGGTGTATTCCTCTCCCGAGTAGCTGTACTGCATCATCGCGTTTTCCAGGATGTTGGTGGCATAGTCGGTGATGGACACGTCGATGTGCTGCCCCTGACCGGTATCCTCCGCGTGCATCAAGGCGCCCATGGTGGCTACGAAGGCGGTCTGGCCGGCCCCCAGTTGAGCCAGGGGCGCACCCTCCTTCAGGGGCTCGGAGTCGGGTTCACCGGTGATGTACATCAATCCGCCCGCGGCGTACAGGTTGAGCTCGGTGGCCTTCCAGTCGCGGTAGGGACCGGTCTGTCCGTAGTTCGAGATCGACGTCATAACCAGACCGGGATTTAGTTTTTCTAGGTCTGAGTACCCCAGGCCCAGCTTGTCCAAGGTTTCCGGAGCGAAATTTTCCACGACGATCTGGGCGGAGGACACCAGACGCTTGAGGATTTCCTTGCCAGCATCGGAACTGAGGTCCAACGTCAAACTCTTCTTGGACGTGTTCAAATACAGGAACCATGCCCCAGACTCGGTCCGCCCCTCTCCCTCAGGGAGAGGGGTTGGGGTGAGGGCCTTAGCGAAGGGGCCAAATCGGCGTATGGAATCTCCGGAGCTGGGGCGTTCGATCTTGATAACCTCGGCGCCCAAGGTGGCCATCAACTTGGTGCAGTAGGGACCGGAGATGTAGTGGGTGAGGTCGATGACCCGGACGCCTTCCAGCAATCCGGGCAGCGAGCCGTTATTGGAACGTTCGGTGGTCAAGAACTCCTCCTGGATCGGGGTGCCGCTTGCGGGATACTCCAGCGGCGCTAGTCATTGTGTCATCGGCAGGAAGGAATTGCAATCGGAAAACGGCTTCGAGGCTCGACGAAAATGGAACTGCTTGCCCGTCCATCACCGGCGATCAGAGGCTGTCCCGAAGCTACATTTATGGTATTCTTCAGGAACTCTGAGTCCGGCGGTTGACATAAAATCATCATCGCCGAACGGTCGGAAGCGGTTTAACGGGAATAAGGGAGGGCTCCATGGAGCGGCCAGTTTTTCAGCCCACGGGAACTCCGGTGATGGACCTGGACACCCCGGCGTTGGTGGTGGACCTGGATGTCATGGACCGGAACATCAAGACCTTGCATGACAGGTTTGATCAGTCTAGCGCGAAGGTACGCCCCCACGTTACTGGGCACCAGACTCCCAAGATCGCCCACCGGCAGTTGCAAGCCGCCAACACGGTGGGAGGAATCAGTGTAACCAGCGTGGGCGAGGCGGAGGTGTTCAGCGACGCCGGTATCACCGACATTCTGGTGTCCAGCCAGATCGTGACCCAGTCCAAGATCAGGCGACTTTGCGCTCTGGCCGGGTCGAACCGGATCGGCGTAGCGGTGGACAACCCGCAAAACGTCTCCGATCTTTCCCAGGTGGCCGAGGCTCAAAGCGTCACCCTAGGCGTTCTAGTCGAGCTGGACGTTGGATTGGGACGTTGTGGCGTCGCCCCCGGAGACGAAGCCTTGGAGCTCGCTAGGGCCGTTGCCAACTCCCCGGGACTACGGTTTGACGGAATCATGGCCATCGCTCCGTTGCCGTCAACCAGCGGCGAAACAAGCGGCGGTCCGAACTTCCCTGACCGGCAAGAGCGGGACGCCATATCGTGGCAAGTTCTCCAGAATGTGCTCGAGGCCCGGGAGCTTATCGAGAAAGACGGCCTGCCGGTCTCGGTGGTCAGCGTGGGGGGCACCCACAACTACGACGTCGCGGCCGGGATGGCGGGAATCACCGAAGTACAGGCCGGGTCATACCCACTGATGGACCATCTGTATTGCCGTATGCGTCCCGAGTTCAGTCCGGCCGCCAAGGTCCTGGCGGCGGTCATCAGCCGTCCCACCGGGCAGTTGGCGGTGTTGGACGCCGGGCACAAAGCCACCGGACCCGACCGGGGCTTGGCGGTGCTGGAGGGAGTCGTGGGGGCCCAAGCCGTCCGCTTCAGCGCCGAGCACGGAGTTCTGGAGTTGCAAAGCGGCCCGGCACAGAACATGAAGTCGGGCGACAAAGCCTGGCTGGTCCCCTACAACCTGGGCCTATGTTTCAACCAGTACGACTACGTTCGAGCGGTACGCGGAGACAAGCTGGAAGGATTCTGGCCCATCGCCGGCCGGGGAAGATTCGATTAAACGGGAGCAGTCAGCTATCAGCCGTCAGCAAAATGTTGATTCAGGAGGATAGGGATGGAGCCGTTAGAGGTCGCGCAGGCCTATTTCGACGCGTGGAATCTACAGGATCCCGCTGAGATAGCCGCCACTTTCGCTCCTGGAGGCACCTACAACGACCCCACGACGGGCCAACCCTTGTCGGGACAAGCCATCGTCGAACATACCAGTGGGCTGTTCACCGCATTTCCGGATCTGTCATTCGAGATTGTAAGCGCCGGTGTCACTGGCGATGGAACGGTGGGGGCTCAGTGGCTGATGCGGGGCACAAACTCCGGATCTTTTGGCGGAGGACCTCCAACTGGCCAGACGGTCGAATTGCCGGGAGCCGACTTCATAGTGGTCGATGGTGACAAGATCCGCTCTGTTCAGGGCTACTTTGGCCAACGGACCTTGGTGGAACAACTCGGACTCCAAGTGATAGTCCAGCCTTACTCCATCGGTCCCATCTCTTTCGGCAGTAGTGTGTACGTGAACCAGGGCGACTGTTCCAAGCCCGGAGCATTCAGCATCACATCCATCAGTCTGCATTCGGATGAAGAGGCGCAAGAAGTGAGCGGGTTTGGTGCTAGGATTCTCCGGGAAATGACCCAGATGCCTGGGTTTATTAGCGCTGTGATCGCCAGAGCCGGCCTTCGTATGTTTACTATCTCAGCTTGGGAAGACGTGGAGAGCCCCAAGCAATTGCTCCGGGGAGGCGCCCACAAGGAGGCGATGGACCGGGTATTGGGCCCGGACTTCGCAACTGGGTTTATGACTAGCGTGTGGGTGCCGGACCGGATCAACCCGATGTGGGTCCGGTGCCCGCACTGCGATCGGATGGTCGTTCACTCGGGCAAGGATGAGAAATGCCAATGCGGCCAGACTTTGCCTGAGAATATCCCTTATTGGTAGCAGGTCAAGTCGGGCGTCCGTACTAAATCGCTTCAGGAGAGGACTCATGGACCAACAATACCGCCCAATGCCGGGAACGCCCGTCGAAGATTTGGAGACGCCGTGTCTGATTCTGGACATGGACGCTCTGGACCACAATATGGATGTCATGGCCGATTACTACGAGGGGAGGGACAGCAAGCTGCGCCCCCACAGCAAGAACCATAAAACCCCGGCCCTGGCCCACCGGCAGATACGCCGGGGCGGCACCGTGGGCGGCGTTTGCTCGGCCAAAGTCTCCGAGGCCGAGGTCATGGTCCATGGCGGGATACCCAGCGTATTCATCACCAGCGAGGTCGCGGCCCCATTGAAGATCGACCGGTTGTGCTCGCTGGCCCGGCAGGCCGAGATGCTGGTGGCCTGCGACAACGCCGAAAACGCCCGGGACCTGTCCAAAGCGGCGGCAGCCCAGGGAGTTGACCTGGGAGTGGTGATCGAGTTAGAGACCGGACTACGGCGCTGCGGCGTGCAGGAGATGGAACAGGGGGTGACCCTGGCCAAGGCCATCGACGCTCTGCCAGGGTTGACCTTCAAGGGCATCATGAGTCACCAGACGATCCCCGACATGCCGGAGCGGGAGGACCGGGTTACCGAAGGCTACCGGGTGATCAAAAACGTCATCGACATGAAAGACGCCATCGTGGCGGCGGGGATACCCGTGGAGATCGTGTCCACCGGCGAGACCTGGAGCTACGACGTGGCCGGGGAGATACCTGGCGTGACGGAAGTCCAGGGCGGCAGCTACCTGGTTATGGAGACCGGCTACGGTTACATGACCGACTTCCACTATGCGGGCAAGGTACTCACCACCGTCATCAGCACGCCCCGCCCCGGCGTCGCCATCGCCGACGCCGGCCAAAAAGCGGTCAGCACCCTCCGTGGCCTCCCCGAAGTGGAAGGCTTCCCCGGCGTTACCGTCGAGTCCATGGACCCGGACCACGTAATCCTCCACCTAGACTCCGGCGTCCAGCTAACCCCCGGCGACCAGATCACCCTGATCCCCTCCCAACAAGACGCCACCGTCAGCCGCTGGGACCGATTTATTGGAATAAGAGACGGCAAGGTGGAGGTGGTGTGGGATATACAGGCGCGGGGTTGCCATAACTAAGGGTTAGCTGACAGCCGTCAGCTTCCATCTGTCCGGAGTGATTCGATTCTGGTGGCGGTTCAGCCGAAACGCGACATTGTGCCCCGGCACATTTTCGTCAGTCTTTCTCTATGGGGAACCCTACGATGCTGCCCCATTCGGTCCAGGAGCCATCGTAGACTAGCACGTTCTCCCGGCCCAGTAGGAATTTAATGGCGAACCAGGCCAACGTGGCCCGGTGGCTCAACCTGTAGTAGGTCACCAACTCTGTGCTCCCATCCACGGCCGCTCCGGCCTGGTCTAGGATGACCCCCAGTTTCTCGGGGGATAGAAAGGTGTCGTCCTCATTCACCATTACCCGAAAGTAGAGGTGCGTCGCTCCGGGTATTCGTCCGGTCCGTTCAGCGCCGTGATCGAAATCGAACTGGAGGTCTCCCGAAGGCGGGCTGACCCGCTCACCCCGGTATTCCTCCGGCGCGCGCACATCCAGCAATTGCCGCCCCGGTTGGCCCAGTTTGGCTCGCACGTCGTTCCGGCCCACCCGGCTGGTGAAGCCCACCGTTCCGGGCGTATAGGCCACCGGAGAGGAGTCCGGCGATTTCTGGCTTAGTGGACGGCCTTCGGCGATCCAGCGTTTCCGACCTCCGTCCAGCAATCGCAGGTTTTTGTGGCCGGCCATGGTAAGCACCCAAAATGCGTAGGTTCCAAACTGGACTGGGTCGCCATAGATGACCACCGTGTCAGTGGGGGAGACGCCCATGCTTCCCAGACGCTGGGCCAGTTGCTCCGGGGTTATGAACTCCCGGTCTGTGGCGTGCCACAAGGCGTCCTTCCAAAA
Source organism: Dehalococcoidia bacterium (assembly GCA_022450395.1). Lineage (GTDB taxonomy): Bacteria > Chloroflexota > Dehalococcoidia > Lucifugimonadales > UBA3495 > UBA11650. The sequence goes on from JAKUQE010000002.1 coordinate 25,554, forward strand.
CCACCACGCCGCGCCGGGAATATGGCCCGTACGGTATTTGGCATCATCATTGGCTGCGGAAACCTCGATCACCCGTACCTTGGGATCATCCAAGCGACCGGCCAGCCAGACGCAGGAGACCAACGCTTCTTGCGTATCTCCGGTCTGGTTCATGATCATATGACTCTCAACCGTGACTCCCCGAATCCTTCAGTGCTAGGAACCCAGGCCTCACATTTATGTGCACCCTACGCCGGTTGTGGCGCAAAATCCGGGGATAGCATCAGGTAGGTTTTTTGGGATTCTAGGAGGCCCGCGACCCTGGGTAGGTACTTGCCGGTCCAGTCGGGGTCTTTGGCGACCTGGGCCTTGGCCTCTTCAAAGTGGGCGTGGTCCCGGTAGCCCCAGATGTGCACCACCTGGTTCAGGTCGCCGATGTCGCTGTAGTACCAGCCGGCCAGCTTGATGCCATATTTGGCCCGGATGCCGATGGATAGCTCTTCCACCGCCGCCATGTATTCAGGGACTTTTCCGGGCTTGAATGTGTAGACGCGATAGTCGTAGATCATTGTTTGCTCCTTTAGCTAGGGAAGTGGGGCAAATATAGCATACTTGTGCTTTCAGCGGTCAGCTATCAGCGCTCAGCCGTCAGGGGTTAGCTTAGGCCGGTTACTTCTCCTGAGGCGTCTACGTCCATGTCCAGGGCGCGGGGGCGGCTGGGGAGGCCGGGCAGGGTTTCGATGCGGCCGGCCATGGTGTATAGGAACCCGGCGCCCACCGACACCCGGATGTCGGATATGGGGAAGGTGTAGCCCGACGGGCTGCCCCGCCGGGTTGGGTCGTGGGAGATGGACAGGTGGGTCTTGGCCATGCAGATGGGCAGCGAACCCCATCCTTGGGACTCGAAGTAGCGTAATTTGCGGCGGGCTTCCGCGGTCCAGCTAACGTCTTCGGCCCCGTAGGTCCTCTGCGCCAGCGCAAGGACTTTATCCCGTACGGTAGCGTCCAGAGGGTAGGCGTACTGGATGGGCGAATCGCTTTCAGTTCCAGCCGCCCGGACCACCGCCTCGGCCAGGGCTTCGCCGCCCTCTCCTCCGTGGGTAAAGCCGGTGATTTCCACGGCCTCCGCCGCACCGGCTTCCAAGGCGGCATCTTTGGCAGCTTTCAGTTCGTCGTCGCCGTCGCCGTCGAATTTGTTGATCGCCACCACCACCGGCAGCCCAAAAGACCGGACGATGCCGACGTGGTGGGCCAGGTTGGCGCCGCCTGCGACCACCGCCTCGAAGTTGGGTTGGTTCAACTCCCGGCGGGTCGAACCGCCGTGCCATCGCAAGGCGCGTACCGAAGCGACCAGGACCACGGCGCTGGGCAGCAGGCCGCTTTGCCGCGCTTTGATGTGCATGAATTTCTCGAACCCAAGGTCCGACCCGAAGCCGGCTTCCGTTATCACGTAGTCGGAGAAGGCCAGCGCCAGTTGGTCGGAGACCACGGAGCTGCATCCGTGGGCGATGTTGCCGAAGGGGCCGGTGTGGACGAAGGCGGGCTGACCTTCCAGGGTCTGCACCATGTTGGGGACGATGGCCTGACGCAGCAGTGTCATCAGGGCGCCGGTGACGCCCAGCATCTCCACGGAAACCGGCTCTCCGCCCCGGGAGGTGCCGACAACGATCCGGGATATGCGGGACCGCAGGTCTTCCAGTCCGGTGGACAGAGCCAGGACGGCCATGATCTCCGACGCCGCTACGAAGTCGAACCGGGTCTCTCGCAGCGGGCTGTTACCGCTGCCACCCAATCCGGCGACCACCTGACGCAACGACCGGTCCGACGCGTCGGTAACCCTGGACCATTCGATGCCGGTGGCGTCCATGTCCGCCGCCTCGTTTCTATAGACCGCGTTGTCCACCAGGGCGGCCAGCAGGTTGTGAGCCGAGGAGACGGCGTGGGCGTCTCCGGTAAAGTGGATGTTGATCTCATCTTCCGGCACCACCCGGGCTTTGCCGCCGCCGGTGCCGCCGCCCTTGATCCCGAATATCGGCCCCAATGACGGCTCTCTTAGGTTCACCACTGCCCTGTGTCCCAACCGGCCCATGCCTTGGGTGAGGCCGATGGCAGTGGTGGTCTTGCCTTCCCCGGCCGGAGTGGGGGTCATACCGGTGACTACAACGAGTTTGCCCCGCCGTTCCCGAGTGGGCGCGTCGTTCAAAGCGTCCATGGATATCTTGGCTTTATACCGGCCAAAGGGGATGAGGTATTCTTCTTTAATGCCCAGCCCGGCGGCAATCTGGTTGATCGGCTCCACGCTTCCTCCAGCTACGACAGTTCCCAGATCAATGATACGCCTTTGGGTGTCTGCGCCACGCTCAACACTTAGGCGGGCTGATCAGTATTTAGCAGGAGGAATTCGGGCTGTGGTGGGCCGAAACGACATGGGAAGGGGTGAGTTAGTGGCCCGCGATAAATCAGATGGGGAGTTGAGGCCTTAGATGCTACTAGGGGAGGGCAGTCAGCCGGTCATGCCGCCAAGGAAAGCAGTTTTTTGAAAGCGCGGGCGCTGCTGTGGGGCGCCGAGAGGACCGGCACTTTGGCGATACCGTTGACGTGGGACAAGGCGGTGGCCATGGAAAACTGGCTGAGGAGCACCGAGTCAACGTCGGGCTCCAGCTTGGTGACCTCCTCGGCGATGCGGCGGGAAAATCCGGACTCGCCTTCCTTTCGCAGCACCGGTATCAGGTCCTCGGCCAGGCAGAGCTTGGGTTCGATGGATAAGCCTCTTTCTTCGGCGGCCTTCAGCAGGTAATACTCAGAGTTACGAAGCGTAGCCGGGACGGAGGCGATTATTCCAATTCGGGGGCCCTTTTCCACCGCTTCCGCCATAACCGGTCCGTAGGACGAAAAAACCGGTACGTCGACCAGTTCCCGCGCGCTTTCCACCACCGGGGCGTACACCGAGCAGGCCAGACCAATAGCATCGGCCCCGTGCTCCTCGGAATAGCAGATCAACTCACTCATCCGCCGCCGTAGTTTGGGGGTGAGCTTGTCTTTGAAATCGATGAACAGCCCTTCGTCCAACAGGTTGATTACTTCGGCTTCAGGGAATACATCCTGAAAAGCCAGCCTAACCGGCGGGATGGACTCCGCCAGCGCGTGAATCATTACTATGCGCATATCGGTACCTTAATCATCGTCGAGTAAATATAAATAATAAACCTGGGCTTAACCAAACCCATCCAGCCGGGGCTAACTAGCGGCCGCTTCTCGCTCCAGCTTTTCGATATCCTGCTCGCTGAGAGTGAAATAGGTGGCGTCGGGATGGTGGAAAACCATCGCCGAAACCGAGGCTTCCGGGTCCATCATGAATCCTTCCGTCAGTTCTACTGGGAGATTGTTGGAAACCTCCAATAGGCGGAAAAGCTGCTCCTGGTCTTCCAAGCGGGGACAGGCCGGATAGCCGAAAGAGTATCGGCGGCCCCGGTATTGGGTGCGGAACAAGTCCTGGTGGGTCACTTCCGGAGAGTCGCCAAAGCCCCACATCTGCCGTATCTGCTGATGCAGAAGTTCGGCGAATCCCTCGGCCCCTTCCAAAGCCAGGGCCTGGAGTATGTGGGAGTTAAGGTATTGTCCTTCGGCCATCCACCGCTCGGCCAGTTCCCGGACCCCGGGACCGATTGACGTGACAAACATGGCAACGTAGTCTAAACCCTCACCCCGGCCTTCGGCTCGCCCTTTCCCTGAAGGAGAGGGGATAGAGGATTTTGGCGCCACGTAGTCAGCCAAACAAAGCCCGTCCCGTTGGGACTGGCGGCCGAAGTGGAAGGTTTCTAACACGTTGGCGCCGTCGGGGGAGTAGACGTTGAGGTTTTGCCCATCGGACTGGCATGGAAAGAACTTGAACACCGCTTGGGCCGTGATATCTGGATAAGCCAGTATAAGGTCCTCAACTTTTTTCACCGATTCGTTCAGTTCAATGGCGGAAGGGTCTCCGGAGGCCAGAGCGTCGGCGAATCGTCCCTTGAAACCTAGGTGTCGCACGTACAGCATCTGGGGATTGATGTATGGGAAGATCTCGTCCAGGTCGTGATCCTTCAGGACGTGAAGCCTCAGGTCGGGGGGGTTGGGCACGTCGAAATCGTGACGGACCTGGGCCGGAGCCACCGGGGAGGTCTGGGCTTCGTTATTAGCGCTTTGTCGTGCCGTATCGGCTTGCAGCAACTCTTCGGTCTCGACGGCAAGGGCTTCAACCAACTTCTGGCGCTCGTCTGCCTCTTGGATGGTGTTTGCCAAGGCCAGCCCGGTCATGGCGTCGCCGGCGTAGGCCACCAGGCCGCCGTATTCGGGGGCGATGCGCAGGCGGGTGAACCGTCTGGAAAGAGCGGCGCCGCCCACCAGGATGGGACATTCTACTTGGGCCTGGCGGAGGTCCCCGACGGTCTCAACCATCATCTGGGCCGACTTAACCAGCAGCCCCGATAAGCCGATGATGTCGGGATGGTGCTGTTGGTAGGCGGATACAAGGTCCTGAGGCGGCACCTTGATTCCCAGGTTGATCACTTGGTAGCCGTTGTTGGACAGAATGATGTCCACCAGGTTTTTGCCGATGTCGTGAACGTCGCCCTTGACGGTGGCCAGGACTACCTTGCCCCGGACCGCGCTGTCCAGCCGGTCCATGTGCGTTTCCAAGCGGGCGACCGCGAATTTCATGGACTCGGCGGACTGGAGCACTTCGGCGACGATCAACTCGTTGGCGTTGAACTGGCGGCCTACCTCCGCCATGCCGGCCATCAGGGGCCCGTTGATGATGTCCAGAGGAGCGCTTTCCAGCAGCGCTTCATCCAAGTCTTCGGCCAGGCCCTCTTTGGTGCCATCGATGACAGCCAGGGACAACCGCTCATCCAACGGGAGGCTGCGCCGCTCTTCTTCCGACGCCTTGGGGGCTTTGTCGCGAAAGTGGGCAGCGAAGGCGGCGATCGGGTCGTCGCCCCGGTTCCATATCAGGTCCTCGGACAGCCTCCGCTCTTCCTCGGGGATGGAGGTGTACCGCTGGAGCAGTTCGGAGTTGACGATTGCCATGTCCAAGCCAGCCTGGACGCAATGGTACAGAAACACTGAATTGAGCACTTCGCGTCCCGCCGGCGGTAGCCCGAAGGATACGTTGGAGATGCCCAAAATCGTTTTGGCCTTGGGCAGGGCTTCTTTGATAAGGCGTACACCCTCGATGGTCTCAACGCCCGAGCCGGCGTAGTTCTGGTCGCCGGTACCGGTGGGAAAGACCAGGGGGTCGAAGTAGATATCTTCTATCCGGACCTGATATTTCTCGGTTAATATCTGGGCCGACCTTAGAGCGATCTCCAGCTTACGTTGGCGTGTGATAGCCTGGGCTTGCTCTTTGTCTTCGTCGATGCAGCCCACCACCAGCGCCGCCCCGTACCGGCGGGCCAGGGGGATCACGGCCTGGAATCGGGCCTCGCCGTCTTCCAGGTTCACCGAGTTGATGATCGACTTTCCCTGAAGCCGCTTCAGGGCCAATTCGATGACTTCATGATCGGTGGAGTCGATCATCACCGGGGTCTTAATCTTCTTGGTGAGGTGGTCTAGGAATCGCGTCATATCCGCGTGTTCGTCCCGGTCCGGATCTTGCAGACACACGTCAAGGATATGGGCGCCGTTGCGGGCTTGGCGCCGCCCTACTTCAGCGGCTTCCTCGAAGGATTCCTGGGCGATCAGCCGTCGGAATCGTCTGCTGCCCAGAACGTTGGTGCGCTCTCCTACGATGACCGGCCTGGTGTCTTCATCGATGATCAGCGCTTCGATCCCGGACACCCGGGATTCGCTGGAATCCACGAGCTGGCGAGGCGGCCGGTCCGCGGCGGCCTGGGACAGTAGGCGGATATGTTCGGGAACGGTGCCGCAACAGCCACCCACCAGGTTAAGCCATCCGGCGTCCAAGAATCGGGTGACCGTGGCCGCCATCATTTCAGGGGTTTCGTTGTAATGTCCGTCCTCATCTGGCAGACCGGCATTAGGTACGCAGGCCACCGGGAATCGGGCCAACGCGGCTAGCGTCCGGATGTGGTCGGTCATGAAATCGGGACCGGTGGCGCAATTCAGGCCGATCCATACCAGGTCCTTGTGGGCCAGGGAGGTGTAGAAGGCCTCGGCGTCCTGACCGGCCAGCAGGGTCCCCATGGCCTCCACGGTGCCCTGGACCGCTACGGGTATGTCCTGCCCAAGTTCAATGGAAGCTTGGGCGATACCGTCCAAACCGGCCTTAACGTTTATCGTGTCCTGGCTGGTTTCCAAGAGGAGGAGATCCGCGCCACCTTCGATAAGCCCAAGGGCTTGCTCGCGGTAGGACTCGGCCAACTCTTCGAAATTGATCCCTCCAGTGACGGAGATCGACTTGGTGGTGGGGCCCATTGACCCGGCAACGAACCGGGGTTTTTCTTCAGTGCTAGCCGCGTCAGCTAATCCCCGGGCGATCTTCGCCGCTTCCCGGTTGATGCGGCGGGCTTCGTGAGCCAGATCGTACTCCGCCAATACCACGGCAGTGGCGCCGAAGGTGTCGGTTTCCAGGATGTCTGCCCCGGCGTCAAGGTAGCTCTGATGTATGGTGGCGATCAGTTCCGGGCGCGTTAAGACCAGGTATTCATTGCAGCCTTCGAACTCGGGGCCACCGAAGTCCTCGGGACCCAAGTTAAGGTCCTGAATCGCCGTACCTACCGCGCCGTCGATGACCAGGATGCGCTCGCCGAGCAACGATTTCAGTTTATCGATACGGGACTTACCGTCCAAAAATTCCACCTTAAGTTATGCGTTTCGTAATGAATTGTATCACAATCACCCGCCGAACCAGTTGGCCAGCTCCACGCTGTTACGCTCCAGCCACTTGATGTTCAGGCGCATACGTTCCAATGACTGGCGGATGGTCCTCTCCGCCGCCGCCACCGGATGTTCCTGGAAAAACTTTTCCACGTCCGCCAGGTTTTCCTCATCGGTGAAGTGGCCGCTAACAGAAACCAGGCGCATCAACCCAAAGCCGCCGGAGCCGTACCGCCGGTCGAACTCCGGCCAGTTGTCCTTGACGAACTTCCAGGCCAGGTCTCGGCCTTTAAGATTAGCAGCGACACCGGTTACCACGGTGATGGTGTCCTGGGACCTGACGTCGTTGGAGATTGAACGCTCCAGAGTTTCTTGAAGGAGCTCCGGTTGGTTGAAGCGGGTCAGGGCCATGAGCAGCCTGATCTTTTCCTCTTGAAGAGTGGCGTTTCTTTCCAGCTCCAATAGTTGATCGTAGGTCGTCCGGTCTCCGGCCTGGCCGGCCAAGCTGAACGCCACGCCGCGCAGGTCCGGGTGCAATGACTCGGGCTCCTCCAGGTATCTGAGGAACCGGTCCGTCGCCTGGGCCAGAACCTCCGTGTCGCCGTAGTTGCCCGCCTGGCTAAGCACGGTGCTGCGCAGCAAAGCGTCCATGTGGCCTTCTCCGGGACGGGGGTCCCAACCCGACCGGGTTGCCGCCGGACGGAAAAGGTCCTGGCCAAACCCCTGGAATGCCCCGTATATCGGCTCGTTGTACAGCAGAACTTCCACGTCCCTTAGATTGCTGGCCAGATCGGCCCACACTGAGGCGTCGTTCTCGTTGTTGTAGGCGGAGGCCATGGACAGGAACTGGGTAACCGGCAACATTCCCGCACGGGACAGGGCGTAAGCGTCGTTCTGAATACCCAACCGGTCGGTGGCTGACAGTTCTAGGGATTGAATCGCCGGGACCAATTTTTCCCAGCCGTCCGCGGAATAGTTGACGCGGAAGAAGCCGGTTTGGCCGGGGTTAATCTTGAACCACGGGTTCCCGGCGGCTGTTCCAGCGGCGGGAATCCTTATGCTTGCCTGGCGTCCATCCATTACGGTGGAGGTTGGCTCTCCGCCTGCCGATGAGACCGCTACGGGCACCCGCCACACTTCGGGCTCTTGTTCGTCACCATCCTGAAGCCGGTCATATACGAAACGTTCCTGATGCAGAGTTAGCTCCAGATCTTCCGAAGTCCGGTTGGATTCAACTCGCAGCACCGGATACCCCATCTGGTTGGTCCAAGAGTCCATGATTGAGGTAACCGGCTGGCCAGACGCCGCTTCCAGGGCCGACCACAGGTCTGCGGTGCGGGCGTTGCCGTATTGATGGGCCGAAAGATACTGGGAAAGGCCCTGGCGGAACACTTCGGGGCCCAAGAACTGTTCGAGCATCCGGATCACCGACGCACCCTTGGAATAGCTGATGGCGTCGAAGAGTTGGCTGACTTCCGCCGGGTCCTTCACTTCTTGCTCGATGGGATGGGAGTTTTTCAACCCGTCCAGGCTTAGTGCCCGGGTTGTGTCCATGTTCACGAACTGGGTCCACATCTGCCACTCGGGGAACAGCCAGTCGACGGCTTTCGTCCCCATCCAGGAGGCAAAACTTTCGTTAAGCCACAGGTCGTCCCACCATTCCATGGTTACCAGGTCGCCGAACCACATGTGGGCCATCTCGTGGGCCACCACTTCGGCCACCCGTTGCCGGGTGCCAGCCGAAGAGTTTTCCTCATCGACCAACAGGGCGGTTTCCCGGTAGGTGATCGCTCCCCAATTCTCCATGGCGCCGGCGGCGAAGTCGGGGATGGCGATGTGGTCAAGTTTCTCCAAAGGATAGGGAATGCCGAAGTAGTCGTTGAAGAAGCCAAGGAGTTTCACTGAGGTGTCCAAGGCGAACCGGCCCTGCTCCTCTTTGCCCCGGGTGGTGTAGATACCGACGTTGGTCCGTTCGTTGGCCTGCTGATGGATGGCTACCAAGTCCCCTATAATGAAGGCTAGCAGATAGGTTGACATAACCGGAGTCTCGCCGAATCGAAGAGATTTTAGCCCTCCGTCAACCGCCACCTCTTCCACCACTGGGTTGTTGGACACGGCGACCAGATCAGACTGGATCACCAGGGTGAGGTCGAAGCTCGCTTTCTGGGCGGGTTCGTCCCAGCAGGGGAAGGCCCTGCGGGCGTCGGTGGCCTCGAACTGGGTCGTCGCCAAGTAACGCGTTTCGCCATCAGCATCGGTGTATTCGCTGCGATAGAACCCGTGCAGTTTGTCGTTCAGTTCGCCGGTGAACGATATTTCCAGGCTGGCATCCCCAGTGGGGATCGGCTCGGCGAAGGTCAGGGTGGCGGTCTGCCGGGAACTGTCCAGGGCAATGTTGGTAGCAGTGGACGACCCGCCGTTGCGGTGCAATACGGCAGAGGCGATCTTCAAGTCCGCTGCGTTCAAGACAATCTCAGCGGTGGATTCAACCACCTCGACGTCCACGGTCTCTTCGCCCTGGAAGGTGAAATTGTTAAAGTCGGGCTGAAGCCGCAACCGGTACTTCTTGGGACGTACCGTCGTTGGGAGCACGATTGCCTCGGACGAGAGCATGTTCTGTTCCCTCCATTAAGGTGTAGGGGTTGGCGGTCAGCTCCGGGAATCTCTTTTCGTCATTGGCCTGACGGATCTCCGGAGGCAACTGCCAGTTTATCATCAATGCCGCCCTTAGACACGAAATAATATCTCAAGGCCCCGCCCTCGAACCGATGCTATAATGAGTCCCCAACCGATCAAGGCCACAAAGAACGGGAAGCACGAATCAACTGTCTAAGCTCCGTGCCCCCTGTGTCTCTGTGGCTAATTTTAAGGAAAGGATCCGATATGCCTCCCAAAACGATGTTCGAAAAAATCTGGGATGCCCACGTGGTGCATGAAGAACCGGAGCAGGCCAGCATCATATATATCGATCTGCATCTCGTGCATGAAGTGACCTCGGCCCAAGCGTTCGCCGGTCTGCGGATGGCTGGCCGGAAAGTACGGCGCACCGACCTGACCATCGCTACCGCCGACCACAATACGCCTACTTGGGACCTGTCCCTGCCGGTCATCGATGAGACTTCCAAGAAGCAACTGGAAGCCCTGTCCGCCAACTGCGAGGAGTTCGGGGTTACCCTATACGACCGGTTCAACCCGCTCCAAGGCATCGTTCACATAATCGGTCCGGATCTGGGATATACCCAGCCTGGAAAGACCATTGTTTGCGGCGACAGCCACACCTCGACCCACGGTGCCCTGGGGGCTTTGGCTATAGGTATCGGCACAACCGAAGTGGAGCACGTGCTGGCTACCCAAACGTTGCGCCAATTCAAGCCTAAGACCATGGAAATTCGAGTCAACGGACCGCTGCCCTTTGGCGTTAGCCCCAAGGACCTGATCCTGAACATCATCGGGCAGATCGGGATTCAGGGCGGTGTTGGCCACGTTATCGAGTACACCGGCGAGGCGATACGCGCCATGTCCATGGATGGGCGAATGACGGTATGCAACATGAGCATCGAGGGTGGCGCTCGAGCAGGCATGATTGCCCCCGACGACATCACGTTCGATTACCTGAGAGGAAGAAGATTCGCGCCCCAAGGGGCCGATTTCGACGCCGCCGTTGAGAAATGGCGGACTTTGGCCACAGACCCTGGCGCTACCTATGATACTGTCGTGGAGATCGACGCCTCCCAGTTGAGTCCGGTGGTGACCTGGGGCACCAATCCGGGCATGGTGGCGCCGGTTACCGGAGAGGTCCCCGACCCGGCCTCCTTCGCTCAGCCGGAAGACCAAGAGTCAGCCGAGAGGGCGTTGCGTTACATGGGCTTGGAGCCCCACACGCTGATCCAAGACATCAAGATCGACCGGGTGTTCATCGGCGCCTGCACCAACGCCCGTATCGAAGACCTGCGCAACGCCGCCGAGGTCGTAAAAGGACGCACTGTTAGCGACGGTGTCTACGCCATGGTGGTGCCTGGTTCGGCTTTGATCAAGAAGCAGGCCGAGGAAGAGGGGTTGGACAAGATATTCACAGACGCCGGCCTGGACTGGCGGGTAGCGGGATGCTCTATGTGCCTGGGAATGAACCCGGATACCCTAGAGCCGGGTCAGCGCTGCGCCTCCACCTCCAACCGCAACTTTGAAGGAAGACAGGGGAAGGGCGGCCGCACCCACCTGGTAAGCCCGCAAATGGCGGCCGCCGCCGCCATCGCCGGGCATTTCGTGGATATACGGGATTGGTAATGCCGCATGATCAACAAACAGTTTGCCCAAGATTTCGCTAAGGGGTGGGAGAGAGCGTGGAACGCCCATGATCTTGACGAGATACTCTCTCACTACTCCGAGGATTTTCAAATGACCAGTCCGTTCATCCCGGCGACGATGAACGAACCGACGGGAACATTAAAAGGCAAACGCAAGGTTGGTGAGTATTGGCGTAAAGCTTTGGACCGGTTTCCCGAGTTGAGGTTTGAGACCGAAACGGTTCTGGTTGGGCAGAATAGTATAGTCATACGCTACTGGTCTCTTCGGAATGAACTGAACCGGGAGGCGACCGAAGTGATGATATTCGGGGACGATGGCAAGGTTGTAGAGTCCATCGCCCATTATGATGAAGTCTAGATAACGTTCCAAGGAGGAAAAACACGAAATGGAACCCTTTGTGAAACTTAACGGTGTGGTAGCGCCCTTGGATCGGGTGAACGTGGATACGGACCAGATCATACCGGCTGTGTATCTCAAAAGCATTGAGCGGTCCGGTTTTGAGGACGCCCTTTTCGCGGCCTGGCGATACAACGAGGACGGTACCCCCAATCCAGACTTTGTCCTCAACGTTCCAGAGTACAAAAACGCTACCGTATTGGTGGCGGGACGGAATTTCGGGTGTGGGTCCTCCAGGGAGCACGCGCCCTGGGCGTTGCATAACTACGGCATCCGGTGCGTGATCGCCCCTAGTTTTGCCGACATCTTCTACAACAACAGCATGCAGAACGGTTTGTTGCCGGTAAGGTTGCCCGAGGAATCAGTCCGCAAAATTTTAGACAAGGCCAAAGAAAACCCGGGGTTTAAACTCAACGTGGACCTGGTGGCCCAGCGGATCTGGGACGAAGACGAGGAAATCGTCTTGGAGTTCGAGCTAGACCCGGCCCGGCGTGACGCCCTGCTGAACGGATTAGACGACATCGGTCTGACCCTGAAAAACGAAGACAAGATAACCGCTTTCGAGGCGAATAGAGGAACGTAGCGGTCAGCTATCAGCCGGACCGGCTACGTGACAGCCGATAGCTGACTGCTGATTGCTGACGGCTAAGTATCATTCGGCGGCGGAAAGACCCGTGCAACCTGCTCCCGGAAGTCTGTCTCGTAGCGCTGCATCCGGCCCTGCCGTACCTGTTCATCCAAAGAGGGGCGGCTCACTGGGCGGGGGCTGGTTGGCGCGTACCCGATCACACCCTCCTCTTCCAGCGATGCTAGATCCGCGGCGCTACGCCCTAGCAACTCGGATAAAACCAACTTGTTGTGCTCCCCCATGATGGGACCGGCTTTAGCCGGGACCGGCGGTGTAAGCGACATCTTCCAGGGGTGGCCGACGTAGGGAAGCGGCGGAATTCCAGTGCTCGGGTGGTGGGCCACCACCTCAAAGAACCCGCGCTCTAGCAGGTGGGGGTTGAACAAAAGGTCCTTGCTGTCCAATACCGCCCCGGCGGCTATCCCCGCAGTCTGTAATCTGTCCATCAATTCATGAGCGTCCCATTCAAGGGTGGCCTGGCCGATGAGTTCGTCCAGTTCCGCCCGGTGACGCCAACGGTTGAGGCTATCTTTGAACCGGCGGTCCTCGGACCAATCAGGCTGGTTCAACACCCCGCAAACCCCCTGCCACTCTTCGTCGCTGTTCACGGCTATCGTGATCCAGCGGTCGTCTCCCCGGCAGGGGTAGCATCCGTGGGGCGCCATGCCCGAATCGCCGTTGCCGATGCGGGGCTCTGTCCTTCCGTTGGCGGCGAAGTCCAGGAGGGCCTCGGGCATCGTGGCGCTGGCGGCTTGGGTTTGGGATATGTCGACAAACTGGCCCTGACCGGTGCGGAGGCGGTGCATCAAGGCCGTCATCACCGCGAACACCGTTTGCTCGGCGGCGGTGTAGTCGGTATAGGGAATCTCAGG
>JAKUQE010000020.1 GCA_022450395.1 Dehalococcoidia bacterium
TGAATCAGGTTGGAGGGATCATATTCCGGTTGCTCTTCGAAGAAATACAAAGTGGAGTCGGCCGCGGTTTCCATCAGCTTGATCCGCTCTTGTATCAGAGGCGCGATGGTGTCCAGATAGTCGCGGTCCACCGGCAACAATTCTTTCGGCAGGTCTCTCTCTAGGAACGGGAGCATGTTCCCAGCCAACTCCTTGGAAGACATCTCTCGGATATAGACGCCACTCATCCATTCCAGCTTTTCCTGGTCGAAGATGGCGGCAGACTTGGTCACCCGGTCCAGAGTGAAGTTGTCCTTGATCATATCCAGGGACATGACCTCGGTCTTGTCATCCAGCGACCAGCCCAACAGCACCATGAAGTTGATCAGCGCGCCGGGCAGAAATCCCTTATCCCGGTATTCCGACACCGCCGTGGCCCCGTGGCGCTTGGACAGCTTGGACCGGTCCGGACCTAGAATCATGGGAAGGTGGGCGAACTGGGGCGGCTCAAAACCCAGGGCGTCGAACAATTGCAGATGCCTGGGAGTGCTGGGAAGCCACTCTTCGGCCCGCATTATGTGGCTGATCTCCATGAAATGGTCGTCGGCCACCACCGCCAAGTGGTACGTGGGGAAGCCGTCGGACTTGAGGATGATAAAGTCTTCCTGCAGGTCGTTCTGCCATTCCACGTCGCCGCGGATCAGATCGTGGACCCTGGTAACTCCCTCGGTGGGCATCCCAAACCGAACCACCGGCGGGCCAGTCGCGGCTTCGGCATCGCTCCGCTGCCGCTCGGTCATCTCCCGGCATTGGCAGGCATGGCTGGTGGCGAACCCTTGCTCGCGGCGCTCCCGCCTCATCTGTTCCAACTTCTCCCGGCTGCAATAGCAACGGTAAGCGCGGCCTTGATCGACGAGCTTTCCCGCCAGATCCTGGTAGATGCTTAGGCGTTCCGACTGGACATAGGGCGCGTATGGACCGCCCACCCGAGGGCCTTCATCCCATTGGATGTTCAGCCATTCCAGGCTGTCCAGCACGGCGTCCACCGCGCCGGGCACCAGCCGCTCCTGATCGGTGTCCTCCACACGAACGATGAACTTGCCACCGTGGTGCCGGGCGAACAGCCAATTGAACAATGCGGTACGGACATTGCCGATATGAGGTTCGCCGGTGGGGCTAGGCGCGTATCTAACTCTGACGTTTTCGGCCAAGTTGGCCCTCCGTTCACGATAGATTCCATTGTAGCGAGGATATCCTCACCCATCAACAACAAAGCCCCCTTTCGTAAGGGGCGGTTGGGGGATTTCGCCCACTTTCCCGCAGCAAACCAAGATTCGTCAGTCGCTGCGGACCATCAAGATGACGAGGGTATAGGAGACGGGTAGTCTTGCTATGGCTCCAACGTTTTTTCTAGGGCACGACGTAAATCCCCCAACCCCCCTTTACCAAAGGGGGGGCTTTACCTGGTTCCACCATATAATTCGTCCTCCGAACACAAGAGTTTAGAACTTATCCAACGTGGCGGGCGGCGAAGAAAAGCCCCCTTTCGTAAAGGGGGCTTTAGCTGGTACCGCCCTTAATTCGTCCTCCGAACGCAAGAGTTCAGAACTTGTCCAACGTGGCTGGCGGCAAAAAAAGCCCCCTTTCGTAAAGGGGGTTGGGGGATTTCCCCCACTTTCCCGCCGCAAACCAAGATTCGTCAGTCGCTGCGATCCATCAGAATGACGAAGGGTATGGGAGACGGGGCTTTAACCGCTTCCCGACCTCAAATCATCCAATACCCCCGCCAAGTCGGGGGGCAGCTCGGCCCGGAACTCCAACGCTTCTCCGGTTCTGGGATGTTGGAACCCCAACAGATTAGCGTGCAGAAAGTGCCGGTCTAAGAGAGAGCTGGTTTTGCCGTATACTCCGTCGCCCAGGAGCGGGTGTCCCAGATGGGCCAGGTGGACCCTGATCTGATGGGTTCGGCCGGTCTCTAGAGCCAACTCCAACAGGCTATATCCGGACGGATTTTCCACGACGCGGTACCGGGTGCGAGATTCCCGCCCTCCAGCCACCACGGCCATCCGTTTGCGGTGCCGCGGGTCCCGGGCGATGGGCTGGTCAATGATTCCGGCGTCCGGGAACACGACGCCGGTAGTCAGGGCTATGTAACCTTTGGTTACCCGGCGGTCTTTTATCTGATTGGAGAGTTCCTGGTGGGCGTGGTGGTTCTTGGCGACCATCATCAATCCGGAAGTATCTTTGTCCAACCGGTGGACGATGCCCGGCCGGATGGCGCCGCCAACCCCCTGAATGTCGGGGCATCGGGCCAGCAATCCATTCACCAGAGTTTGGTCGGGGTGCCCTGGACCGGGGTGCACCGAAAGACCGGCAGGTTTATCGATGACAACTATGTCGCTGTCCTGGTATACGAGGGTCAGCGGCATCCACTGCGGCACCACATCGGTTACCCGAGGCGGCGGAATGGTAAGAGAAACCAGATCCCCGGAACGAACCTTTTGGGCCGGTTTGGCGGAGCGCCCGTTGAGAAGGACTTGGCCTTGCACGATCAACCGATGCAATTGAGCCCGTGTGAGTTGGGTATCCTGAAGGGCCAAAAACTGGTCCAACCGCACCTGTCCTGCTTCGACATTGAACTCTCTACGGGTATCCCGAGCAGTCCCGATCGACCCGGTCATTCGGGCCTTTCGCCTGGGCCGAGATCCGAAGGGCTGGTTGCTCCAGCTTCCTGGTTTTCCGGGAGACCGGAGTGCTGCCCATCTTCATCTTGCGATATTGGTGGTTCCACGTGAGCCGTCGCGTCCGGTGCGTCCGCATACCGATGAGAATGGGTAGCCTCGAAGTCCGAACCGCCGCGGTAAACAGCGTCCGGAACAAATCCAGATGCCGCTGCATGCGTTGAGTTTTCAGACAACGGCATATGAGTGTCAATCACTTGTTCGATCCGTTCTTTAACGCCGCAGGTAGAGCAACGCCATCCCCGCATCACCGGCTCCATGACCCCGTCGCAGACTGGGCACCACGATGACTGACCTTGATCCATCAGAGCAGGTCGGGCAGCCTCCGCAACCCCTTCTGCCGGTCTGCCACGTCCAAAGCGTTCCCACGGTATCCCATGGAGCCAAAATAGCAGCAACAGACCAATCACGATCGACGAATCCGCGACGTTGAACACTGGCCATGGGCCGATGTCGACAAAGTCTGTAACGTGTCCCTGGAGCAAGCGGTCCAGCAGGTTGCCCGCCGCCCCGCCCATCTGGAGACCCAAACTAAGGCGCAGCAGATTCGTAGTGGGTCGAAGATTACGGTAAAGCAGCGCCAGAATGGTGATGCCCAAGAAGGCCACCAAGATCAACGCGGTGTTTTGGTCGGGGAAAAGACCGAAGGCGCTACCAGTGTTCTGGGTGTGGGTTATCCGGAAGAACCCGTACCGGGGGAAGGACTCGCCAAATTCCAGGAATGCCCGAGCCAGATACTTGGTGAACTGGTCCGCGAGAAAAATCAGGGCGGCCAACTGGAGGAGGACCAGGTCCTTGTACATCGCCGGCGGCCCGGTTGCCGCTGGGCCGGGAAGATCTCCGCTTGATGCCATGGAGGTTTACTTCAAGTGCTCGGAAAAGTGCTTGACGACCTCGGGAACCATCTCATTCTCATGGCCGGCCCAGAAATGATCGGCCCCAGCCACGATGCGAACTCTGGGCTTTTGGGAAAAAGCGTCCAGCACGGAGTCCAATTGATCCGACTGGACCAGCTTGTCCCGGTCGCCGGTTATGATGAACGTCGGTTGTTTCCCCTTCTTCAGCGGGGTGGTCTCCACAGCTCGCAGCGGCGGTGAGATCAACGCGATCGCCTTGGCTTTCTTGTGGATTGAGGCGCTGCCGAGGACCACCGATGAGCCGAAAGAGTACCCGGCGAGCCCGATCCTTTTCGAATCTACACCGGGCCAGGCTTTCATCAGGTCAAGGGCCGCCAAGACTTCATGGCTTTCCTGCTCACCCTTGGAGTGCTCCCCCTCGCTGTTGCCCACTCCCCGGAAGTTGAAACGGAGAGTGACGAAGCCTCGTTCCACCAGAGCGTGGGACACGGCTAGGACAACATTGTTATCCATGTTGCCGCCGAACAAGGGGTGGGGATGGCAGATGACAACCCCTGGCAGGGAGCTTATCTCCTGTTCGGGTTGGGCCATCACGCCCTCAAAAGTCAATCCCTTGGTTTTGAACGATACAGCACTCTGGCGCACGGCGTCCTTCCTCCTGTTTGCTAACATCATCTTAGGAGAGCTTGTAGAGTTTGGCAAGGAAGCTAATAGCTATCAGCTTTCAGCCTTCAGCGATCAGGGGACCATCCGGTGCAGAACCCTGCACGGCCTTCCGGCTGAATGTGCAAAACAAAATTCTGAACGCTGACTGCTGATAGCTGACCGCTTTTTTGTTAGAATACCGCTTATCCCGAAAAGCTTAGGAGCCTCCATGGACGTTATTGATCTGCGCAGCGACACCCTAACCCAACCCACCGAGGAGATGCGCCAGGCGATGGCCAACGCCGAAGTGGGCGATGACGTATACGGCGAAGACCCTACCGTAAACAAACTTCAAGAGCGGGCGGCGGAGATGTTGGGCAAAGAGGCCGGCCTGCTGATGGCCAGCGGCACCATGAGCAACCTGGTGGCTGCGCTGACCTATTGCCATCGGGGCGATGAGATCGTCATGGGCGACCAGGCCCATATGTTCTGGAACGAGGCCGGCGGCGCGTCTGCCCTGGCCGGAGCCCAGATCAGACTGATACCCAATGACGATCAGGGTCGCATCGACCCCGCCGACCTGGAGGCTGCGATACGCCCCCCGGGCAATGTGCACGCGTCTCCCACCACCTTGGTCTGTTTGGAAAATACCCATAACCGCTGCAGCGGCGGCGTGTTGACTCCGGAGGATACCGCCAAGATAGGCCAAGTCGCCCACGCCGCCGGGGCCAGCGTCCACCTGGACGGCGCCCGCATCTTCAACGCGGCCGTGGCATTGGAAGTTCCCGTGAAAGAATTGGTCAAGGACGTGGACGACGTGAGCTTCTGCCTATCCAAGGCCCTGAGTTGCCCGGTGGGTTCGGTTCTCTGCGGGACGCGAGATTTCATCGACCGGGCGAACAAATGGCGGAAAATGGTCGGTGGCGGCATGCGGCAGGCCGGCGTTCTGGCCGCCGCGGGCCTGGTGGCCCTGGACAGCATGATTGACCGTTTGGCCGACGACCACGCCAACGCCCGCCGGTTAGCCCAAGGTTTGGCCAACATCGACGGCCTGACCGTCGACCCGGACAGCATCCACACCAACATAGTGATATTCGAAGTGGACCCATCCCTGGGCCCCTCCGCCAAGTTGATCGGCGCTTTGGGCGCAGAGGACGTCAAGGTTTCCTCACCAAGCCCAACGGCCATCCGCATGGTGACCCACCGGCACATCTCCAGCGACGATGTGGAGGAAACGCTGAGCCGAACTTCCAAGGCGGTCAGGGCGTTGCGCTAAGCTTTCAGCGGTCAGCCATCAGCCGTCAGCTATCAGGGGCCGGTCTCATAGCTGACGGCTGATGGCTTGTAAGGAGAACCGATATGCCTGAAATAGAGTTGGACAAAACCACTACCGCCCTGCTCATCGCCGACTTCTACGCGGAGATGATGGGGTCGCTGCCCCACGCGGTGGACCGGAAGGTTGTGGACAAAACTCAGGCGTTGCAGCGGGCGGCGCGTGACGCAGGGATCTTGGTCTGCTACTCGGCCACCGTGTTCCGGCCGGGATATCTGGAGATCAGCGACCGCAACAAGACGTTCAGCCAGCGGAAAAACTCGGGACAAGAGGCGGTCGGCGACCCGGTGCAACTGATCCACCCGTCGGTCAAGCCCATGCCCGGAGAGGTTGTGGTGGGCAAGCACCGGGTCAACGCCCTGTTCGGCACCGACCTGGACATGGTGCTGCGGTCCAACAATATCGAGACCCTGGTCATCCTGGGCTATGCCACCAGCGGCGTGGTTCTGTCCACCGTGCGCTACGCCGCCGACCTGGATTACCGGCTGCTGGTGGTGGAAGACTGCTGCTCCGACCAAGACCCGGAGGTCCACGACTTCCTCACCCAGCGGATCTTCCCGCGCCAGACAGACGTGGTCGGATCTGAAGATGTGATCAGTGCGCTGGGTACCAGGTAATCTGTGTTCGGACTAGTCCAAGAGCCAAATGGACATCGGCAGCACCGTGTAGGGGCGGGTTTGAAACCCGCCCCTACTCACGCGATACCAGCTTTCGACCTAAATAGTTTCGTTTCCGGTGTGGCCAATCCTGATGCTTAGACGCCTGAGTCCTGCTTGTCCCCGTCACCCCACCACTCTTTCATCCTCTCGCTGATCTCTTTCTCAGTCCCCTCCTCCGTCGGTTGGTAATACCGGCGGTCCTTCAATGAGGGAGGCAGGAAATCCTGCTCGACAAAGTGTCCCGGATGGTCGTGGGCGTACTGGTAGTCCTTGCCGTAGCCCATGCTGCGCATCAGGCCGGTGACGGCGTTACGAAGATGCAGGGGGACAGGCTCGCCGGCCCGTTTCCGCACGTCATCTAGCGCCTGTTCCAAGGCCATGTAGGCCGAGTTGCTCTTGGGGGCGGTGGCCAGGTACACCGTAGCTTCCGCCAGGGGTATGCGTGCTTCGGGCATGCCCAGGAAGTGGACGGCTTGCTGGGCCGCCACGGCCAACGCTAAGGCTTCCGGTTGGGCCAGCCCGATGTCCTCGGCAGCCAAGATGACCAATCTGCGGGCAATGAACAGCGGATCTTCCCCGGCCTCGATCATCCGCGCCAGCCAATATAGCGCCCCGTCGGGAGAAGACCCGCGCACCGACTTGATGAAGGCCGAGATCGTGTCGTAGTGCCCCTCGCCGGCTTTGTCATATAAGGGAGAACGGCGCTGCAAGGCATCGGAGATCGTTTCGAGGTCGATCGTGGTCGCGCCTTCTACGCCCGACGTGGCGAAGGCGGCGGTCTCCAATGCGTTCAAAGCCACCCGGGCGTCACCGTTGGCCATGTCTACCAAGTGTTCCAGCGCCGGTTGTTCCAGCTCTAAACCTAGTTCACCCAGACCCCTTTGGGGTTCGGACAAGGCCCGTTCGACGATCGTTTCCACCTCTTCGGGACTCAATAACTGAAGGGCGAACACCCGGCACCGGGACAGCAAGGGAGCGTTCACTTCAAAAGATGGGTTCTCCGTGGTGGCTCCGATAAACGTCACAGTGCCGTCTTCCACATGGGGAAGGATCACGTCTTGCTGCGACTTGTTGAATCGGTGAATCTCGTCGACGAACAGGATGGTCTTTTCCTGGTGCATCCCCAGGCGGTCCCGCGCCTCCGCGACGATGCGCCTCAGGTCGGCCACTCCGGAGGTGACGGCGCTGATGGGTTGAAAAGAGGCTTGAGTGACCCCCGCGATCAGCCGGGCCAGTGTGGTTTTGCCGCTGCCCGGCGGTCCCCACAGGATAATAGATGGCAGCCGGTCGGCCTGGATAGCCCGCCGCAGCACCCGGTCTACGCCAACCACGTGCTCTTGCCCGACAAACTCATCGAACGTCCGGGGGCGCATCCGGTCCGCCAGCGGTGCGTTCTTTGCCATCTGCTGTTGGGCTTGGTGTTCGAACAAGGACATTGGTTACACCAGCTTTCAGCTATCAGCGTTCAGCCGTCAGCTTTTTTGATGTCATCCAAAGGAACCAACATGGGCTTCAGGAATTTCACTGGTCTCCTGATAGCTGAAAGCTGACCGCTACCCAAAATGAGGCATCACCTCTTCAGAAAAGAGGCGCATGGATTTTTCCACTTCTTCGTGGGGAAGCATGCCACCGGCGTTGAACCAGCACATGAACTCTTGGTTTTGATACTTCTCTCCCAACAATCTCAGCTTCTCCACGACCTGGTCCGGGTCTCCGATGGCGGCAAAGTCATCGTACACCCTGTCGTACGTCAGTTCGGAGATACCTCTTAGCGACCGGGTCCGGTTGGCCCGGATCAGGCCCAGATAGTTGTCAAAGCTGGCCTGGGGCATGCCTTTGGCCTTGCTCTTGTCCTTGGTGACGTATACCGGAACGTTCACATTGACCTTTATGCTGGCGGGGTCGTGACCGTGTTCGGCCAATGCTTCCCGGTACACCGCCAGCCCGTCCAGCGCTCCCTGAACGGAAACAACTAACGGCGCTACCAGGATGTTGTGTCCCAGAGAACCAACGATGCCGAAAGTGTCCGCACTATTGGAAGCGATGTACACCGGAGGATGGGGATCTTGCAGGGGTTTGGGCATGATCCTAAGATTCTGGGCTTGAAAATACTCGCCTTCGTAGGAAAGCTCGTCGCAGGTCCAGGCTTTCAGAACAAAGTCCAAGGCTTCCAGGAACCTTTCCCGTCCCTCGGCTATGTCGACGCCGTAGCCCGCGAACTGGCGGGGATTGGAGCCCCTGCCGATACCGAAGATGGCCCGTCCGCCGGAGATGACATCCAACGTGGCGGCTTCTTCCGCCAGTCGTACCGGATTATGTAAAGGCATCAGATTGACGGCCGTGCCCACATTTATCCGCTTGGTTGTTTGGGCGATAGCCGAGGCCACCAGCAACGGCGCCGGCATGATGGAAAATTCCGGATTGAAGTGCAGTTCGGCCAGCCACACGGAGTCGAAACCCAATTCGTCGGCCAGTTGAGACTGGGCGATAGTGTCGGAATACCGCTGTGACGGTGACTGATCTTCCGAGCAAGGTAACTGGTAGAAGACGCCAAATTCCACGGATACACTCCTTTGAGTCGAATGCTATCAGCTCTCTGATCTCCTGAACGCTGAAAGCTAATTGCTATAACGGTATATTGCCGTGTTTCTTGGCCGGCAGTGTATCCCGCTTGTTCTGCAGCATCTCCAAGGCTCTGATCAAGCGGAGCCTCGTTTCTGACGGATCGATGATGTCGTCGATGTAACCCCGGCTAGCCGCCACGTAAGGGTTGGTGAACTTATCCTGGTAGTCGGCCACCAACTCCTTCCTGGTCTCGTCAGGGTCTTCGGCGCTGGATATCTCTCCCCGGTAAATGATGTTAACCGCGCCCTCGGCGCCCATCACGGCAATCTCCGCCGAGGGCCAAACGAAGTTAACATCAGACCTCAGGTGCTTGCTGCTCATTACGATGTAAGCCCCGCCGTAGGCTTTCCGTATGATGACGCTAACCTTGGGGACCGTAGCCTCGGCATAGGCGTAAATCAGTTTTGCGCCGTGGCGGATGATGCCGCCGTGCTCCTGATCTACGCCCGGCATGAATCCGGGAACATCAACCAATGTCACCAGGGGGATGTTGAAGCAGTCGCAAAACCGGACGAACCGGGCTGCTTTGTTGGAAGCGTCGATGTCCAAGACCCCGGCCAGATGTTGGGGCTGATTGCCGATGATGCCCACCGTGCGGCCGTCGAGGCGGCTCAAACCCACCACTATGTTGGGAGCGAAACTTTGATGGACCTCCATGAACTCCTCGTCATCGACGATCCGGTAGATAATGTCCCGCATGTCGTAGGGCCGGTTAGCGTCATCCGGAACCAATTGAGCAAGATCCGGGTCAGTCCGGCCTGCGCCATCGCCGGTGACTACAAGGGGCGAATCGTCCAGATTATTGCCGGGGAGGAAACCTAACAGCCGCCGCACTTCGGCCAGACACTCTTCCTCGGTTTCATAAACGAATTGGGCCACGCCGCTGCGGGTGGCATGGGAAGCCGCTCCGCCCAGCTCCTCGTGGGTAACATCCTCGCCGGTAACCGCCTTGATCACGTCCGGTCCCGTGATGTACATCTGACCGGTGCCGCTGACCATAAACACAAAATCGGTTATGGCCGGAGAATATACCGCCCCTCCCGCTGCCGGTCCCACGATCACCGAAATCTGGGGTATCACCCCTGAGAACAGGGTGTTACGCAGGAAGATATCCCCGTAGGCGGCCAGGCTGGTGACCCCTTCCTGGATCCGCGCACCCCCGGAGTCGTTAAGACCCACAAGCGGGCAGCCGGTCTTGGCCGCTAGGTCCATAACTTTGCAGATCTTCTGGCTCACCACTTCGGACAAAGAGCCGCCGAACACGGTGAAGTCCTGGGCGAAGGCGAAGACTTGCCGGCCGTCAACCCGGCCATATCCGGTGACCACCGCGTCTCCCAAAAACTTGCGGTCGGCCAAGCCGAAATCCGTCGTACGGTGAGTGACGAAGGTGTCCATCTCAACGAAGGAGCCGTCGTCCATCAGCAGCGCCAGCCGCTCCCGGGCCGTCAGTTTGCCCCGGCTATGCTGTTGGTCTATGCGATCTTGGCCGCCGCCCTTTTGGGCTTGCTGGCGCATCTGCTCCAGAGTGACCAATTTCATTTGAATCGACCGGTTTTCTGCTGTCACTAGCCCCTCGCTCCCTCGCCGCCGGGCAGGTTGGCCCCATCCTAGCAGACGGTTATAAGCGGTGCAAGGCGAGGGTGACTGAGTGGTAGAATAGGCTAAGAACCGTCTTAAACCTCTTGATCGACCGTGAGAATCCTGGTGCCTCCTCTGATCGAACTTTCCGTAGCCAATGGCGAGCCCCTGGTTTGGGGACGGCGTACCTACGTAATGGGAATAATCAACCTGACTCCCGATTCCTTTTCCGGCGACGGCTTGGGCTCGGACGTTTCCGCGGCCGTTGAGCAAGCGCTAAGGTTCGAGGCCGAAGGCGCCGACTTTATCGATGTGGGAGCCGAGTCCACCCGTCCCGGCCATGAATCCATCACCGCCGAAGAGGAACTGGAGCGGCTGATGCCTGCTTTGGAGGCCATAGTTTCCCGCGTCAACCTGCCTATCAGCGTGGACACCGGCAAGGCGGTAGTTGCCAGAAATGCCGTAGCCGCCGGAGCAGCCATCATCAACGACCAATGGGGCCTGAAATCCGAACCGGAGATCGCGGTAGCCGCCGCCCAGACCGGCGCGGGTCTGATCCTGATGCACAACCAGAAGGGACGGCATTACGACGACCTTATACCTGATGTTGCGTCCAGTCTGTCCGCCAGCGCCAAGACCGCTCTCGACGCCGGCGTCCCCAAAGGAAACATCATCTTGGACCCAGGCAGTGGGTTCGGCAAGACGCCGGACCACAACCTGGAGGTCCTGAACCGATTGCGCGAGTTCACGTCCTTGGGCTATCCCTTGATGCTGGGCACATCACGCAAGTCGACCATCGGCATGGTGCTGGACCTGCCCGTAGATGAAAGAGTAGAAGGAACGGCCGCCACGGTGGCTCTGGCCGCAGCCGGGGGAGTTGACATCGTCCGGGTTCACGACGTGCGGCACATGGTTCGGGTTTGCCGGATGAGCGACGCTGTGGTCCGGGGCTGGAGGCCTTCAGGTTGGGAACGGTAACGGCATACCTGGGTTTGGGCGCCAATCTGGGAGAACGCCGGGAAAACCTGGAAAGGGCAGCCGAGTTATTGTTCCGGTCTCCATCAGAGCCGCTAAACCATGGCCGATTGAAGCCGGCAAGTCATCTTCAACCACTGCGATCGTCGTCCGTCTACGAGACTGCTCCATGGGGATATGCCAACCAGCCTGACTTTCTCAACTGCGTCCTAGAGGTGGAGACCGGGCTAGCATCGGACCATCTCCTAGATATCACCCAAGGGGTAGAGCGGGAGATGGGCCGGGAATGGAGCGTTAGATACGGACCGAGAGTCATCGACGTGGATATATTGTTCTACGGCGCCATTATCATCGAGCAAGCAAATCTCCAGATACCCCATCCCCGGTTGCACCAAAGGGCGTTCGTGCTAGCGCCGCTGGCGGAATTGGCTCCCGAATTGACCCATCCGGTGCTTGGGCTGACGGTGCTGGAAATGATGACCCAAGTCGATGTCAAGAGCGGGGTTAAGCTATGGGGGCCGCCTCTGAATCTCCCATATCCCGACGGACCCGCTATCCAGGCGTAAAAACTAGAAAACCGGTTGACAATTTAACCCGACTATCGCATATTGGTATTGTCTAATTTTCCAACTAATCTCCCTGTTTTCCGCCATCATTTTCGGCTCGATTCCAGGGAGCCTGCTATAGAGATTGGATGATAACTTACCGAGGAGACAGGAATGGCGGATAAACAGCTAACTTATAGCGAAGACGCGCGAACCAGTTTGATGCGCGGCGTAGACGAACTGAGCCGTGTCGTTGGTTTAACCCTGGGGCCCAGCGGAAGAAACGTACTTTTCAGCCGCATGTTCGGCTTGCCGGTGGTTTGCAGCGACGGCGTTACCATCGCCAAAGAGATTGAACTGCCCGACGCCTACGAAAACATGGGCGCGCAACTGGTCAAAGAGGCGGCAGCCAAGACCAACGACGTGGTCGGAGACGGCACCACCACATCAGTTGTGTTGGCCCAGGCAATCGTGCGCCAAGGATTCCTAAACGTTGCCGCCGGCGCCAGCGGTATGGCTTTGAAATCCGGCATCGAGAAGGCGGTTGAAACCGTCGTGGCAGAGTTGAAAAAAATGGCGGTACCCGTAGAGAATCGGGAGCAGGTCGCCCGGGTAGCGGCCCTTTCCGCCCATGAAGAGGCCATCGCCGAACTACTGGCCGACGCCATGGACA
Source organism: Dehalococcoidia bacterium (assembly GCA_022450395.1). Lineage (GTDB taxonomy): Bacteria > Chloroflexota > Dehalococcoidia > Lucifugimonadales > UBA3495 > UBA11650. The sequence continues at coordinate 12,611 of JAKUQE010000020.1, forward strand.
AAGTTGGCCGGGAGGGCGTCATCACCATCGAGGAATCCAAAGCCATGGACGACGAACTGGAAGTCGTAGAAGGTGTCCGGATAGACCGGGGCTATCTTTCGCCCCACTTTGTCACCGACACCGACCGTATGGAATCGGCGTTGGACGATCCCCTCTTCTTGATCACCGATCAAAAACTTAGCTCGCCCACCGACATCGTCGCCACCATGGAAATGGTGATTGCAGAGGGCCGCCGGCCCTTGGTAGTCATAGCGGAAGATGTTGACGGTGAGGCATTGGCGACCCTGGTGGTCAACAAGATGCGTGGCACTCTTGGCTGTGTGGCCATCAAAGCGCCCGGTTTCGGGGAACGCCGAAAGGCCCTGCTGGAGGATATGGCCATCTTGACCGGCAGCACGGTCATCAGCAGCGACGTGGGCCTGCGCTTGGACAGCGTGGAGATGTCGCACCTCGGATCGGCTCGAAGATTGGTTGCCCTGAAAGACGACTCAACCATCATAGATGGCCGAGGTTCGTCGGACGCCGTCAAGGACCGCGCAGCGCAGCTTAAGGTCCAGATCGAAGAGACTAATTCCGACTACGATAGGGAAAAGCTAGAAGAGCGTCTTGCATCTCTGGTGGGAGGCGTGGCCGTCATCAAGATCGGCGGGGCCACCGAGCCGGAAGTCAATGAGCGCAAATCGCGAGCCGAAGATGCCCTATCCGCAACCAAAGCAGCGGTCGAGGAAGGCATCGTGCCCGGCGGCGGCGTGGCCATGATTCGAGCCGAGAACGCCGTAGAGAAGTTGGAGTCAACGCTGAGCGGCGAGGAGGCTTTGGGCGCCCGGTTGGTAAGGCAAGCACTAAGCGCGCCACTGGTCCTGATATGCCAAAACGCCGGCCACCGCGGCGAGGTAATTCTTAACGAAGTTCGCAACGGCGAGGGCGACTGGGGATTCGACGCCGAGGAGGGTGAGTATTGCCACCTGATGGAACGCGGCATCGTCGACCCGTTGAAGGTAACCCGGTCCGCCTTGGAGAACGCCGGCAGCATCGCGGGAATGATGCTAACCACTCAGGCCGTGATCACCGAGATTCCCGTTGAAGTGCCGTTGCCCCAAGACGTCCAAGACTTCATGCACGACTAGGTCCATCCCGGTTCTTAACTCCGCATTCTAGGGAGAAGAAACTAATGGCCCGGAATGTCATCGCCAAACCGGCGGTAATGTCCGGGCCAGAATTTTGGCAAATGACATGACATCCAACGCTCTGGACCGGAATTCCATCGCGGAGTTGATCCTAGGTTCGTCGCGCCTCATTGAGTCGTACCTATCTCTGGACGAGCAGCTCCAGCCTAACGGATTCGACCTGAGTCTGAAAGAAGTCTCTCGACTCACCTCCAAAGGCAGCATGGGATCCGGGCCGGACGAACGGACACTGTCAGACACCGAAATCCTGGATTTTGACCGGGAAGGCTGGCTGCGCTTATCTCCCGGACCTTACCTGATCAGCTTCAATGAGATCGTTAACCTCCCGCTGGATCTGATGGCCTTGGGCCGTCCCAGGTCCAGCCTGTTGCGCAGCGGGGTGAGTATCCACACCGCGGTTTGGGACACCGGCTACCGAGGCCGCTCTCAAGCGTTACTGGTGGTGCACAACGATCAAGGCTACGCGATGCAACGAGATGCACGCCTGATGCAATTGGTGTTCTTCCACCTAACCCAGCCGGTGAGCCAGGGATACCAGGGCCGGTTCCACGGCGAGAACCTGTAGGATGTAGGCGGGTTTACGTCCGTTAATGCCGGACCGGCAGGACGCGGTTGCCAGAAGCACGCTAGTGGATTTTCCCAAAAGGTGCGCGGAATCTCCACCGGTGCGATAATAGGTCCGGTGCATCTGTGAATAACTTAAAACAAACCGTCACCGGCTACGCCCTGGAACTGGGGTTCGACCTAGTGCGTGTCACCTCGACTGACGATTTCGTCCAAGACAGGGAAATAGCTCTGGAGCGCTTGCGTGACGGCTTGATGGACGGTCTGCCCTGGTATAACCAGGCTCGCGTCATGCGGGGGACCAGCCCGCAAGAGCTTTTACCGGGCGCCCGCTCAATCATATGTTTGGGCCTCAGCTACTATCGCCCGGTTCTTTCTGATGGTCCCGCCCCCCGATCGGCGGGGAAGGTGGCACAGTACGCCCGGCTCCAGGACTACCATAAGGTTATGAAGACCCGGATGCGCGACTACGTTCGGGGGTTAACTTCGCGGCTGGAAACGCCGATCGACGCTCGGTGGTATGTGGACGACGGCCCCATGCTGGACCGGGCGGCGGCTGCCCGCTCGGGCCTGGGTTGGTTCGGCAAAAACACTAACATCCTCACTCCAACCCACGGCTCATGGATATTCCTGGGCCAGGTTATAACCGACCTTGATCTGGAACCGGACCCACCCCTTAAGAAGACCTGCGGTTCTTGCGTCCGGTGCATCGACGCTTGTCCCACGGGAGCCATCGTGGCCCCTTATGTCATCGACAACACCCGGTGCATATCCTACCTGACCATTGAACATCGGGGCCCCATACCTCGGGAACTGCGGCCCAAGATGCTGGATTGGGTCTTCGGCTGCGACATCTGCCAGGATGTCTGCCCGGTGAACCGGAACGCCCTCACCGGAGACTCAGCCATGTGGAAACAGGAGTCCAAGGGAGACTCCCATGAAGAAAAATTGGACACCATAGATCTGGTTGATTTGCTCCAGATAACCGAGGAGGAATTCCGGCAAAGATTCAAGGGGAGACCGATACTACGCGCCAAGCGAGAGGGCCTGCAAAGGAACGCATGCGTGGCCTTGGGAAACCTGGGAGACCCCTCAGCGGTCCCGGCCTTGAATGAAGCCTTATCTCACAGTTCGCCGTTGGTTAGGGGCCACGCCGCATGGGCTTTGGGGCAGATCGGAACCGTTGACGCACGGGAAGCCTTGAAGGCCATCCGGTCAAACGAGGTGGACCCGGAGGTTTTGGAGGAGATTCAAGCCGCCCTAGACGAAACGGCTGGCCGGGATCCTGTGCCCGTCATCGAACGCATCTGAACTGAGAGCACGATCAGGGCGAGTTTACACTCCCGTTCGCATGATCCCGGCGTTAAAGTGTCTACCCATCGGAAGTAGTCCCAGGGGATCCGGGCGCGGTGGGGCCGGTAGGCGCCTGTTCTGGGCCACCTTGGGATGACTGAGCCCCAGTAGGCGGCTGGGCCGGGCCACCTTGGGCCGCCGTGGCTCCGGGTCTCGTGGGAGCCTGGGCTGCGGTGCCCGGGGCCGCCGGACCTGGCCTTTGTCCCCCGCTCCGTCCGCTGTGTCTCCTGGAACCCGATTTTCTCTTGCGGTTGCCCGAAGGAGGTTGAAGGGTTGGCGTCGGCTTATAGTCCTTCCCGAACTTCAGCTTCTTCATCTCTTCTTCGATCAAAAGAAAATCGGCCTTGGGCAACAGGTGTAGATTCCCCTGGAAGGCCATATACCAATTTTCTGGCGTCCACCGCTTCACGTAGTCCAATCGGGGCGCCAGCAGGTTGGCGTCGATGTATTGAGAGTCTTCCAAAATGATTTCAGGCTTTATCTCGATGCGATATGGCCAATCGGCAACGCCCTCATTCTCCCAGATGGGCGTGTCGTCCTCAAAGAAAGAGGCGGTGGCCGTCACGGTGGCGGTGAATTTACGCTTGTGGGTAACGTAATAAAGTATGCGGTCACCGTTTCCGATACGTTGAACCTTGCGCCGGTGCTGTGGCTTCAAACCCAGCAGGTCGAACCCACGCTCCTGCGTTATCCGGAAGTTCTCGGCATTGCAAACCACCATCCAGAAATTAAGAGGCATAATCCCTCCGAGCAGCCCACTGGCTTTTACGGAATGGCCAGGCCGGATTCTGTTTATATTTTACCATGCCGAAGCGCCGTCCATCCCCGTGGAGTTCGTCGCCTCAAGGACGAGTGTCGCCACCTCTTCAAGCAACCGGTTGTCCTGTCAGGTTGGTTGGTGTAACATCATTCAGGCTGCTGAATGAGGCTAAGTTGAAGCTGGGCATGGCAGCTACATGAATCAACTTTTAAGCTTGCCGTGGACGCCGGGCTATTCGTGATCCGGACGGCAAACCGGCCCCGGGAATCCCACTAAGAGAGGCAAAAGGAATGACATCAAGCGGTTCCAGAGAGCGGGAGATCGCCATCGTTGGAGTGGCCGAGTCCGACGAGATGGGTACGGTGCCCAATAAGTCATCGCTGCAGCACCATGCGGAAGCGGCCCACAATGCCCTGGCGGACGCCGGACTCTCCAAGAATGACGTGGACGGCGTTTTCACCGCCGGATTTTCCACGATGGCCACTGCCGAGTACCTGGGCATCCAACCCAGATTTACCGACAACACATCGGTAGGTGGTTCGTCCTTCGTGATTCACGTCGCCCACGCCATAGCCGCGATCAAGGCTGGTTACTGTGAAGTGGCGCTCATCACCCACGGACAAGCGGGGCGGTCCGCTCGGGGCCGGGTCCCCGGCGACCCTAACCTTCCGGTCGCTCAATACGAAGCGCCTTACGGCATGGTTGGTCAGCCCATCAACTACGCGCTGGCTTGCTCAAGGTACATGCACGAATACGGCGAAGACCGCGCCAGACAGGCCATGGCGGAGATCGCCGTATCCACTAGAAAGTGGGCGAACCTAAATCCCAAGGCGGCGATGCACGATACACCCATGACCTTTGACGACTACCACGATTCCCGATACGTGGCATGGCCTTTCCACTTGTTCGACTGCTGCCTGGTTACGGACTCCGGAGCGTCCATCATCGTGACCACCGCGGAGCGAGCCCGAGCTTGCCGCAAGGAACCCGTTTGGGTTTTGGGCGCCGGGGAGGGTCACGACCACAACTTGATCAGCATGATGCCATCCCTCACGTCCCTGATCGCGCGGGAGACCGGCCCCAAGGCCATGGCGCAAGCGGGCATCAGCCACGACGACATCGACCTGACGATGATCTACGATTCCTTCACCTATACGGTCATGCTGACGCTGGAATCCCTGGGCTTCTGCGGCCCGGGAGAGGTAGCAGACTTCGTCGCCGGCCAGCGCACCGCCCCCGGCGGAGACTTCCCCCTGAACACCAACGGCGGCGGATTGTCCTATTCCCATCCGGGGATGTACGGCAGTTTCCTCTTGGTAGAGGCGGTACGCCAACTCCGCGGCGAGGCCGGCGACCGGCAGGTGCACCGTAAAGGGACCAATGATCAAAATCCCCAGATATCCTTAGTCAACGGTACCGGCGGTTCTCTGTCTTCCACCGGTACCGTGGTGCTTGGCACCGGCTGATCGTCACTCGCGCTACCTTAGACTCCCGCATCCCCTCGCCGTAACGTCAATAACGGCGAGGGATTTTTATTTGTGAAAACTTCGGATATTCAGCATAACCGGTACAAGTAACACACATAACATCCCCGGCGCCTCTGGTAATATTCAACGATATTGGCTTGGCGGTCATCCGCCAACCCATCTTTATCTGCTAATAGCGAAGGAATTCGTTATAGCGAAAGGATTCGATCATATGGAACAGTCTATAAACTCGTTTCTCCAGCACCTCATTGTCGAAAAAGGTTTTTCCCGCAACACCTCCGAAGCCTACCGCAACGACCTGGGCCAGTTCTATCAATTCTTCCAGGACCACAACAAAACCGAAGTAAACGGGAGCAGCCCCTGGCCGCTGGTGAACCTGGAATTGCTGAACAAGTACATCAGCGACCTGCGGGGCAAAAAAGGCTACCGCGACACCACCACCGCCCGAAAGGTCGCCGCTCTTAAGTCCTTCTTCGGGTTTTTGACCGAAAGCGGCACGGTAACTGAAGACCCCACCCAATCGCTGAGTTCCCCCCGGGTGGGAAGGTCCCTGCCCAAGGCCCTCTCCCAAGACGAGGTTGCCAGACTTCTGGACACGGCGTCCCGCTCTGGGAGCAACGAGGGACGCCGCGACGCCGCCATCCTGGAACTGCTCTATGCTACGGGACTCCGCGTTGGCGAGTTGGTGTCGCTGGATATGCAGAACGTGGACCTCAACGATTCCTACATCCGCTGCTGGGGCAAGGGCTCCAAGGAGCGAATCGTATACATGTACCCAAAGGCCCTGGCCGAGATCAAAAGCTACCTGCACAAGTCGCGTCCGGGATTGCTGGGAACCCAGAAAAGCCAGACGGCCTTGTTCATCAATCACCGCGGTCAACGCCTGACCCGGCAATGGGTATGGAACATACTGAAATCTTACGGCGAAAAAGCGCATCTCCCCCAGAGGATCACCCCGCATACATTGCGGCACAGTTTCGCCACCCATCTCTTGCAGAACGGGGCCTCGTTGCGCCACGTTCAAGAGTTATTGGGGCATTCAAGTATCTCCACCACCCAGGTGTATACCCATCTCACCGATGGCTATCTGCACCGTGAATACGAAAAGAGCCATCCCAGGGCCTAAGTCGAACACGGAATGGCGATGCACGTAGGGGCAGGTTTGAAACCTGCCCCTACCAGGTTGGGCGGTGCCGGTAACCCCAAGCCACCGCAGGTTCTCTCCAAACTGCTAGGCCCACTGCCCAATTCGGCCAATTGCTGTTATAGTAAAATTGTCGGCCCAGGAACCGGGTTGGTTGAGATTCGCTCAGACACTCCCGCTCCTGACATGGGCGTGACGGACATCAGGAGGTAGATTTCCATGCCGGGTAAAGCCCGCCGAGTGGCGTCTCGCCAGGCACAACTCAACCGAAGAAAAAGGCAGCAACGGGGTCCCAGCGGGATCCCCGCCGTTGAAGCCACGGCGGCCACGGAAGATCAGCAGTCCGCCGAAGAAACTGCCAGTCAGGCCAATGGTGTTGTGAACTCCTCCGAGGCCACCGAGGCTGCGCCTGCCGCAACCACGGCAACCTCGGTCGCCCGCGCCGCGCCTCGCCCCGCGGGCCCAGGCCGCCTTCGGCGGGACCATGTCGCCTCGGCCAGCTACATCGGTGCTGAGTTGCGCCGTATCCTAATAATGGGTAGCGTGATATTGGTGGTCATCATCGTCTTGGGAATCACCGTGTAGAAGTAATGGCCCTTTCATTGTTCGAACGGCGCTTGCGTAACGCCCCGAACCGTCCTGGTGTTTACATCATGAAAGACGTCCGGGGCAACGTTCTATATGTGGGGAAGGCCAGCGTTCTCAGCAACCGACTCCGCAACTACTTCGGTTCGCCCGCCAATCTGCCCAACAAGATTCGCCGGATGCTCGGCCAGTTGGACGACTTCGAGTGCATCGTCACCGACACCGAGGCCGAGGCGCTGATCCTTGAAAACACCCTGATCAAGCGCCACAAACCCCGCTACAACGCCCGGCTCAAAGACGATAAGACTTACCCTTACCTGAAGATTGACCTTGCCGAGGATTTCCCCAAGGTCTACATCACCCGTAAGGTCGCCAAAGATGGCGGCCGCTACTTCGGCCCCTTCGCCACCGCCGGTACCGTTCGCCAGACCATGGACCTGATAAAGAGGCTGTTCCCCTACCGGTCTTGCACCAAGGCCATCACCGGGAAAGATGCGCGCCCTTGCTTGGAATACTACATCAACCGGTGTGTCGCTCCTTGTACCGGGCTGGCCAGCAAGGAAGATTACGCCAAAGTGATCGACCAGGTCACGCTGTTCATGGAAGGCGATACAGAAGCGGTAACCACCGACTTGCGAATCAACATGGAGAAAGCGTCGGAGGAACTGGAGTTCGAGAGAGCCGCCGTTCTGCGGGACCGGATGCGCAGCGTCCAGAAGGTCGCCGACGAGCAGCAGATCAAGGTTGACGCCAACCCCATCAGCGACATGGACGTCATCGCATTCACCCAGAGCGACTCAGATACATGGGTAGAGGTGTTCTTCATCCGGCACAACAAGCTCATCGGCCGGGACCATTTCTTTATGGACGGCGCCCAGGACGAGTCTCCCGGCCTGGTGATGGGCCAGTTTATCAAACAGTTTTATCAGTCGGCCTCGGCCATTCCGCCCCGGATCCTCCTGCAACACCAACTAGAAGAGGAAGAGTTGATCGGCGAGTGGCTGCGAGAGTTGAGGGGCGGTCCCGTCCGTCTGGTCCTGCCGCAAAGAGGTCAGCACAAGAAACTGATAGACATGGTAGCGGAGAATGCCCGCCAGGGATTGAAACACCACCGGGTAAGGTGGCTGGACAACACGGATGTTATCCACCAGGCCATGGCCGAGCTACAAGAAGAGCTGAGCTTGCCCACCGACTTGCGCCGCATGGAATGCTACGACATCTCCCATATTCAGGGCACTAACACCGTGGCCAGCATGGCCGTATTCGAGGACGGCAAGCCCAAGTCTTCCGAGTATCGCCGTTTCAAGATAAAGACCGTGGAAGGCGTGGACGATTTCGAGAGCATCCGGGAGGTGTTAAGACGCCGCTTCAAGCGGATGGCAGACGCGCGGGCCAAAGGGAATCGGCCGGATGACAATGGCACCCACGATAAAGAAGACAGTTGGGGTATCTTCCCCGACCTGGTGCTGATCGACGGCGGTAAAGGGCAGCTTTCGGCCGCCTTGGAAGTGTTCCTTGAGATGGGACTGGACAACGTCGCCCTGGCGTCTCTGGCCAAGGAGAATGAGTGGCTGTACGTACCCCATACGCCGGAGCCCATCGTCTTAGCCCGGAATTCCCAAGCGCTGTATCTGGTGCAGCGGATCCGCGACGAAGCCCACCGCTTCGCTATAACCTATCACCGGAACCTGCGCAGCAAAAGCAGTCTGAAATCTCCCCTCGACATGGTGACCGGCATCGGCCCAAAGCGGAAACGAATGTTGCTGCGCCGCTTCGGCTCGGTCAACGGTGTCAAGCATGCATCGTTGGATGAAATATCGGCGGTCCCCGGCCTTACCCGCTCCCTGGCGATCCTCCTCAAACAAAGCCTGTAAGCCGCTGGGCTAGGCCCCAACCGGAGGAAAAGTATCCCAGTCCCGGTTGGAGTCTCAAGATCGGTTATTCTCACCCAAACTGTTACACCTCAAGCCGCCGCGGTAACGGATCACCCATGGTTCTGTTCCAATGCGGTTATACACTTCTACCGCCATCCGGTTGATTACCAGACTGCGGTCGGTTAGTATTACCTGGTGGGGTGGTATTCATAGCTAGGTAATGCATTATGGTAAAGGTTTCCATTTCTCTCCCAAGCAACGCGCAGATAACCGTTGAGTCTCAAGACCAAGCCGAACTTCAAGAAATAGTAGGGATGCTGCGTGGCCTGTCCAGAGAGTTAATGCATTATTCCCCCGAAACCGGCACGGCGGCCAACGGCGCCACATCCCAAGCGCTGGACACGGAAAAGGGTAGTAGTGTAGACGATTCTTCCAGCCTTAGCGGGAACGTCGAAACCCCGGCTCCTCCTCCGGAAATTGCTCCGAGCCCGGTGGACGGTGATGACACTGTGGATCCGTCCGGCCAAACACCCGCCGCCGAAGAGATCATTCAACCTCCACCCGAACCCCCTCAAGAGTCTGCCCCGGTTGGCCGCGTAAAGGCCCAACAGGCAGCCCGGTCGGCAGCGGCGGAATTGGCGTTCGTACAGTTCTGTCAGTCGATCAACCCATTGGGCGACATGCGCAAAGTGGTGGTCGCCGCGGAAGGCGCGGCCCAGTTCCTTCAGATGGATAGCGTAGACGCCGAGGACCTGGCAAGCCTGTTCAACCGGGTGGGCTGGCTGATACCGCACAGCTTCACCCAAACCTTGCGCAACGCCGCCCGAAGCAAGTTCCGGTGGTTGGAGCGGGTACCCGGCCGTTCCGGGCACTACATGGTTACCATTCTAGGCCGCACAACTATCCTGGGCGAGTAGCTGCCAGGGTTCCTCCGTCGTTCGTGCCGCGGGTTGCGGCCCACCCACGCTGGTACTATGCTTACAACGACGTTCTGGCTTCGGCCATGAAATGCCTTCCCACATCTCTGAACGCCGAAGCGCCCGTACATTCACCGGCAGATCGCCGGATGTCGCACCGTGCGTCGACGGTATTTTTCCCACAAAGTCCATCCTCTGGAAATTGATCGATGAGAGGCGAGAACCATGAAGATGTACATCAACGGCCAATGGATCGATAAAGCGGAAACCATCCCAGTCTTCAACCCCTTCGACCAATCATTACTGGACACGGTGCCCCGGGGGACCTCCGCCGACGTAGAATTGGCAATTACCAGCGCCGTGCGCGGGGCCGTAGCCATGGGAAAGCTGACGTCCTTCGAACGCTACAGCATCCTGCGCCGCACCGCCGATATCATGGCGGAGCGTGCGGAAGACCTGGGGCAGACCATCACCAAGGAAGAAGGAAAAGTGATCGCGGAAGGCCGTGGTGAGGTTCAGCGGGCCATCCAAACCATCACTGGTTCCGCCGAAGAAGCAAAACGCATTCATGGCGAGACGGTCCCTTTGGACGCCGCGCCGGGCAACGTCAATCAGTTCGGTTTCACCATCAGGGTCCCGGTGGGAGTGGTGGCCGCCATCGCCCCCTTTAACTTCCCGTTGAATCTGGTGTGCCACAAGGTTGGACCGGCCCTCGCCGCCGGCAACGCCGTGGTGCTGAAACCCGCCGGGGATACACCCCTGTCTGCTCTAAAGCTAACGGAGATCCTCCTGGAAGCGGGACTACCCGAGGAGGCCATCCAGTGCGTCACCGGGCCCGGAGGAGAGATCGGAGACACCCTAACCGGCGATCCTCGAGTCCGTAAGATCACCTTTACCGGCAGCATGGAAGTGGGCGACCGCATCTGCCGTAACGCCGGCATAAAACGGGTGACCATGGAGCTGGGTTCCAACAGCCCGCTGATAATCATGTCCGACGCCGATATAGAGAAAGTTGCCGCCGCCACCGTGGCCAGCGGCTTCGCCAATGCGGGACAGGTATGCATATCCACCCAGCGGGTGCTGGCCGACAGGCGCATCTACGCCGACTTCTTGGACGCCCTGGCCCCGGCCACCGAAGCTTTCAACACCGGTAACCCTCTGGACGATTCGGTGCGAATGGGGCCCATGATCCGGGCTTCCGACGCCGACCGGGTAGGCCAGTGGATCAGCGAGGCCGTGGACCAGGGAGCCCGGATCCTGGTGGGCGGCGACCATGAGGGCACCATGCACGCGCCAACCGTGGTGGTGGACACCAAGCCCGACATGAAGGTTTCACGGGAAGAGCTGTTCGGCCCCGCCGTGGCCGTGAGCTCCTTCGACAACATCGATGAAGCCCTGGCCATGGCCAACGACTCCCGCTTCGGGTTGTCCGCCGGCATCTTTACCCAGAACATCGATTGGGCGATGCGGTTCGCCCGGGAAGTCCAATCCGGCAACCTGCACATCAACTCTTCGCCCCAGTGGCGGGCCGACCTGATGCCCTACGGAGGTCTGAAGGACAGCGGCATGGGCAAAGAAGGCCCCGGATACGCCATACAGGAAATGACTGAACTTAAGATGGTGGTGTTCCACCTTTAGAGGTTACCAAGGGTTCGCACCTATAAACAATAAACGCCGTCAACTGGGCTAATTTTCTTGGCAAGGAAGGATCAATAGCTACATGGAAATCATAAACGAAGGGCCCAGACGGGCCCTGGCGGTGACCCCTCATCCGGACGATTGTGAGGGGGGTTGCGGCGGCACCCTATCCAAGTGGATCCATGAATCAGAGACGGAGGTAGTGGTAGTCCTCTGCACCAACGGCGACAAAGGAACCTCGGACCGGGACATGACGCCGGAATTGTTGGCGGCAACCCGGGAGCGGGAGCAGCAGGAAGCCTCCGATGTTATGGGGGCCGCGAACGTGGTTTTTCTCTCTCATCCCGACGGCGGCCTGGAAGACACCAAGCTATTTCGCAGCCAGGTGGTGCGGGCCATCCGGATGTACAAGCCGGACATCATCCTGGCGATCGACCCCTATCGCAGCATCAGCCACACCCACCGAGACCATCGGATGAGCGGCCAGGTGGCCGTGGATTCGGCGTTCACGTACGCTTGGAACGAACGGCACTTTCCGGAACAGATCACCGAAGAGGGGTTGGAGCCACATCGCGTCACCGAAGTTTATCTATGGGGTAGCGAGGACCCCGACGTTTTCGTGGATGTCTCGGACTACCTGCAGATGAAGGCCGACTCCCTGACCAAACACGCCAGCCAGATGCGCGGCCCCGTGGAAGGCCGGCTTGAGCGGGTGACGAATGGAGCGATCCGGAGCGGGGAGAAGGCTGGAATTCCCTATGCCGAAGGATTTCGCCGCATCCGGTTTGAGATTGGGTCCAGGGATTGGCAATACCTGAGTTGTTAGCAAGTACGCCAAAGTGGTTCGACAAGCTCACCACGAACGGTGGGAGGCCGCTTTCCCGTTCGTCCTGAGCCTGTCGAAGGACCCGGCAGCCGTCAGGAGTAGGCCGTTAGGCACCGTCCTGGAGTTGCTGGATGATCCGGCGTAATTGGACTTCTTCTATGGGGCCATCGGTCGAGGGTGAGAAGTTAACGTCGTCCAATAAGTCTCCGTACCTTTCCAGGAATCTTCCGGCGATCTCGTCGTACTCTCCAATCACGGCGAAAGCGTCCACCATTTCATCGCTGATCAACTCGCCCATCTCCGCCCATTCACCCTTTAGGGACATCTGGTGCAGCTGGACCCCGATCTCCTGGAACCCGTGGGCTTCCAATACCGGGAAGTAGGTCCTGGTCGAGGCGTAGAAAGCGATGCGGCGGCGCACTTCGGCTGTGGCGGCGCGGATGCTGCTTTGGTTCGGCCCGGTGATGATGAATCCGCTACCGGTTAGGCGGGCTGGCGGCCCGTCACGGCCGGCCTTCTTGGCTCCTTTTTCCAGACCTGGGCGAACTACGTTGCGCACGTACTCCGCCGAAGTAAGGCTGTGCAGCATCAAACCGTCGCAAACTTCGCCGGCCACTTGGCAGTTATAAGCATTCACGGCCCCAGTGAAGACTGTTGGCGCCGGATACCGGCTGGGACCGGGGTTGAAGAAGGGTGTCATCAGAGAGAACTGGTAGTACTTCCCTTGATAGTCCAGCTTGCTCCCCGTTGCCCAACAATCCCAGATATGCCGCAGGGACTGAACGTACTCCCGCAGTTTTGGCCCAGGGGCCTCCCATGTCGTCGAGAACCGCCGCTCGATGTGACCTTTAACCTGAGTCCCCAATCCCAACCGGAAACGTCCCTGGGAAAGATCCTGCAGATCCCTGCTGGTATGAGCGATCACCATCGGCGAGCGCGGGAACGCTATCGCAACGCTGGTGGCCAAAATCACCCGCGAGGTGGACGTGGCGGCCAGCACCAGGGGCAGAAACGGGTCGTGGGCGGTTTCGCTGCTGGATACGCCGTCATATCCCATCGATTCGGCCCAGGCGGCCTCGCCGGGAACACCGCTTAATTCCTTGGAACTCAACCGGTAGTTGACGCGCATGAAGTCCCCCAAGATGGAAATAACACGACAGATGTTAGCACAATGACATCTGAGAATGTCGCGAGGAAATGAATCGGCAGGAACGAATCAAGTTCGACCTTGCCGGGTTAGGAGAGCGGAAGGGGGAAACTGAATATCTCTGTTGGCCGTCCCTTAGGCAAGATCAGGAGCTTTGCGCCGTGGGCATCAAGCAGATTTCTAGAAACAACCACGCGAACGTCCTTAGCCAAAGTGCTTCGGGCTGGGCGGTCATCCTTATGCGAAGAAGGGGCTTGTTGCGTCCTGGATCCGACCTTTCCGGGCCGGACTGGGTTAACAGTCCCTATCACGATGGCCGGTCCGCCTTGCCTCCGGCACGCCTTAACCTGGATCGCCTCTCCGGGGAGGGTGCACTCGGCTGCGCAGCGAATCAGGTGTCCCAGCGCCCGAACCAGGCGGGTAGGATCCACCAGCGCCACGGGTAAGCCAGGCTCGCATTGAAAGGTTACCGCCTTAGACCAATCGACTAACTCCAGATCCGCTTGCGCCAGGTCAAACAGGACGTCGATACTGGCATGTTGAAGATTGAGACTTAGCTGGTCAGGATAACTATCGACGGCTAGCAACAAATCACCAACCACATGGTCCAAGCGGTCGGTTTCCCGATCGATAGTTTCCAGGAACTCCCGGTAAATCTCCGGCGGCCAGTTAACGTCGGCTGGAGCAAGGCGCTGCTGTAGCCTTTAATAGCGGTTAGCGGCGCCCGCAGCTCATGGACGGCGCCGGCCCTCTTTGACCGTTGCACTTGTAGGGCCTGCCCATCTCCCGCCCTCGCTCCTTGGATGGCAAACCGCGCGTTCTGGATCACCGGAGCGACCTGAAGGGCGAGCCGCTCCAGAACTCTAGAGTCTTCGGCGGTAAACTCTGATCCGCCCTCACGAACCAAAGACAAAGCGCCTATCTCTTGATTACCAAACACCAGACAGGTTTGTAATCGGCGGCAATCGACGTTGTTGAAGTACACTGCCCTGCCAGCGCCGCCGGGCCAATGCAGAGCGCTGAGTTCGCTGGCAGCCGGGTCGATCCAGGTCACGGTGGCATGATCAAATGGAATCAACTCGTTGACCGCTTTAGCCATCTGCCCAAACACCCGCTCCAGTCCGTCCAAAGAGCCTTGTGCCTTCCCCATCTCGTCGATGACGGCCAACTCTTTAGCCTTTGCTTGAAGCTGGTTATCCAAGCGGAGATTGGATACCCAAGGCGTCAGGAGTTCCGCGGCCTTGGACAAAAGGCCCAGCTCGGCCGGCCCACAGGCATTTGGCCACCGGCTTTCCACTGCAACAACAGCGGCAACTTCACCTGCGTGGCGGACGGGGGCTATCAACGCAGATCTCAGATCGGCATTGTCGTCCAGGTCCGGCCAAAGGGAGGGACCGAGTTGAGGTTTGTCCTGAATTATCAAACCCGTCCCGCTTGAAACAAGCGACTCCCAGGCAGCGCCGCCAAGATCTCGCTTTGGTCCAGGTTCGCTGCGGCAGACCCCTAGACCAAGCTGACAGACCCGTCTCAAGTCGCCGCTCGTCTCATCGGCCAGATAGAAAGTGATCCTGTCGTAGCGCATCAGCTGCTTAACTTCGTCCGCGAAACACCGGTACAGGGGACCGGGTGGCAAGTTGGCGGCAAACAAAGACGCGATGTTCTGCAAAGCCTGGTCTTCGATCGACTTGCGACGCAGGCGTTCCTTCAACTGGATATTCTCCAGCGTCAACGCCAATTGCCGGGTGATGGCTTGAAGCGGTTCCGCCTGCTCATGGCCGCACCCATGGGGAAAATCACCGCGAAACAGAACCGCGCCTAAACTCCCTTCCTGTCCTTGGAGGTTTATTCGCAGCGAATGTTCCGGCATGTCAGCAGGGCTGGGCATATGGGCCAATGACGCGCCATGGGAGGTTCCGAATCGGTGCGGAGGCCCCCAAGTGAATGCCACCTGGCCTGGATGACCCTCAGAGTTCAATAAGACAACCGCCAGGCTTCGAGGGTGAAGCACCGGTTGGACCTGAGACACAAACCGGTCACCGGCCTCCATGACGGCCGTGTCGAAATCGGCGGTGGCCTCAATATATCCCATCAAAATCCCAAGCCGGAGCCAGATATAGATCCATGCTGGTATTTACGAGACAACGTCCTAACGATGGCACAGATCAGCATGATTTTATCTCACCAGCCAACCTTGTTTGGGAGGCCTGCCCCAAGAAAAGCGGTTAGGTATCGTCAGCCACCAAATCCCGGTAAATCTGATCGGACTTGGCAGCCATAACGAAATCGTTGCGATGAAGGTTGCGGATCTTGTGCGTCCACCAGGTGACGGCAACCCGGCCCCACTCGGTAGTCAACCGGGGATGGTGCCCTTCGGATTCGGCCAGACTACCAACTTCGTTGGTGAAATCCAGGGCGTGCTGGAAGTTGTTGAATTTGAACACGCGGTCTAGCTTGCTGATTCCATCTTCCGAAATCAGGTCCCAATCAGACACTTGGGCATGCAATTCAGCCACCTCTTCCCGCTCCACCGGCGGCGAGTCCCGGCGGCAGGCCACGCATTTTTCCTGATTGAGTTGAGTCATCCCTAGCCCCCTGACAACAAGATAGACGTCGTGATTCACCAAGTAATCATAGGTTCGATAGGCCGGCCTATTCCGGGTCAGCCTAGTGGTGAGATTCACCAAAATCGATACTGAATCTTAGCACAGACAATGGCTTCCCCGTCGCCGGCGCGGCCTCGGCCCGGCGGCCAACCTAGTGACAAAGGGGCCTGCCGCATAATATATTGGCTGTAGCGATTGAGTTGGCAAGGCATATTTTCTCCGCCCCGGATCCGGCATCGGGCTCGCGCAGCCAACCGGTGGGGAGAATAAACCCAAAATACAAACTCTATAAAGGCGGCGAAGATGATTTTCGGAGCGATCACGAACTCCTGGAAAATTCAATTGAACGACACGGACCTGGCAGACTTGGTGTCCGACGCCAAAACCAGAGGCGCAAAACATATCGAGCTCAGGCAGACCTGTTTGGGAGACTGCGAATCTGGCGAAGGCGACAACTGGCGCCCGGTCTTACCTCGCCTGCAGGCCTTGGTAGACTCATTCCCGGACTTAGACTTCGACCTGGCGATGGCTTGGCCGTGCTTGACGAAGAAGTCTGACCCCAGCGGTGAACAGTTCCAAGCCGCATTGGAAGCAGCCAAGCTGGTGGGCCGGCACACGCCTCACTTGAGAATCGTCGACCCCAGTCCCTTCGACCAGGCATGGGAGAAGGTAGAGGACATACCAACGGAAGCCCTAGGCGTGACAGAGTTAGCCCGGGAAGCGGCCAGTCAGGGCGTCATCCTCTCCATGGAGAACTCGGGTCAGCCCATTCGCAGCATGGCACTTCTGGTCAGCGAAGCCCGAAAGCAGCTCTCGGATGAGGAGGGCGCTTACCTGGGACTCTGCCCCGACGCCACCAACCAATTGCGGCGCTATCCTGAGAGCGACCCGCTGGCCGAGCTAGACGCGGTACCGCTGGACATGCTCAAGATCGTACACTTCAAACAGGCCCGGGACGGCCGGGCGCATCCCACAGTAGATACCGGCGACCTGGATTGTTTGAAGATGTTGCAACTATTGGAGGCTAAGAACTACCAAGGGCCGGCAATCATGGAGATTCCACCCCACGAAGACGTGCTCGAAAACCTATCGGCCAGCTTCGCATATCTGCGGTCCTAGACTAGGCGGGTATTTCAGTGAAAATATGCGGTTAGTTCTCAAATGACCAACTACACTAACTACACGGTTTCCATCCACTACGACCGTAGGCTTTACCGCCACGACATCGCCGGGTCCATCGCTCACGCCCGAATGCTGGGCAACCAGGGGATCATCAGCGAAGAGGACGCCGGGCTGATCGTTGATGGCCTGGGAAAGGTGCGTCAGGAGATTCAAGAGGATAAGTTTCCTTGGGACGAGACTCTGGAAGACCTGCACATGAACATCGAAAGCCGGCTGCACGCGCTGATCGGCCCGGCCGCCGGACGTCTGCACACTGGGCGTTCCCGTAACGATCAGGTCGCCTTGGATATGCGTCTCTACACCAAGGATGTTCTCAAGGAAACCGTGCAAGGTTTGCGCGCGACACAGGGATCTTTATTAGCCCTGGCCACCCGGCATCAGACCGTGATCATGCCGGGATACACTCATATGCAGCGGGCGCAGCCGGTGCTGTTCGCCCACCACTTACTGGCTTACTTTCAGATGTTCCAACGGGACATCGACCGGTTCCGCGACTGCTACCGCCGCACCGACGTTCTTCCTCTGGGAAGTGGCGCGTTAGCTGGAGTGGCCTACCCTTCCGACCGGGATTTTTTGGCCCAAGAGTTGGGTTTTCGGGAGATCAGCGCCAATAGCATGGACGCAGTCTCAGACCGCGACTTCCTCCTGGATTATCTGGCGGCGGCGGCCATCTGCATGATGCACTTTTCCCGTCTCTCCGAAGAGATCATTATCTGGTCCAGCCGTGAGTTCGGGTTCATCCGGCTTTCCGACGAATTCACCACCGGCAGCAGCATCATGCCGCAAAAACGGAACCCGGACTTTGCCGAGTTGGCCAGGGGCAAGACCGGACGCGTCTACGGCGATCTGATGGGGCTGCTGACCGTGATGAAAGGGCTTCCCATGACCTACAACCGCGACTTGCAGGAAGATAAAGAAGGGTTTTTCGACGCCGTCGATACGCTGCTGGCAACGTTCCAGGTCTACCCGGACATGCTTCAAGGTCTAACTCTGGACGAAGGGCGAGTAGCCAGCCTGGCCGGTGAGAGCTTCATGCTGGCCACCGACGTGGCCGATTACCTGGTGAACAAAGGAATGCCTTTCCGGGAAGCTTACGGCGTGGTGAAGGAGCTGTGTAGACACTGCGAAACCCAGGGAAAGGACCTCCAGGACCTTACCATGGAAGAGTACCACCGCTTCTCGGACAGTTTTGACCAAGATGTGTATAACATCAACGCCGAGTCCTCCGCGGCGGCCCGGGACAATCCGGGAGGCACCGCGCCAAACCGGGTGGCCGAAGAATTGAGCCGCGCCAAAGAATTACTGGAGTCAACCGCCAATGACCTCTGAAGCACGAATCCTCATCGCTCCTTCGGTCCTAGCCGCGGACTTCGCCGATCTGGGACAGCAGGTGCGAGACGTTACCGATGCCGGCGCGGACTTGATCCACGTGGATGTCATGGATGGCCGGTTCGTGCCTAACATATCTTTCGGTGAGGTGATCGTCGACGCCATACGCCGCTCCACCGATCTGCCTTTGAACATCCACCTGATGATCCACAACCCGGACGATTTACTGCCCTGCTTCATGAAAGCGAAGTCAGACCAGATATTGGTCCACGCCGAGGCCTGTCCTCACCTTCACCGGACCGTGACCAAGATAAAAGAGGCGGGGCATCAGGTGGGAGTGGCGATAAACCCGGGCACACCTATTTCCGCGTTGGAAGAAGTGCTGCCCCTTCTTGATATCGTGCTGGTGATGACGGTGAATCCCGGTTTCGGCGGCCAGTCTTTTATCCCGGAAGCCCTGGACAAAGTCAAACGGCTATACCGGACGATTCAATCTCAGGGATATGCGGCGCAGATCGAGGTTGACGGCGGGGTGAAGGCGGACTGGACGGCCCAAGACTCGGTGAAAGCCGGGGCAAACATCTTGGTCGCCGGGACGGCGATATTTAACGATGCCGAACCGGTGACTCAATCGATGGCGCGGATGCATGGCTGCGTCCATGGGTTGAAGCCAGAATAAAGAAGGACGGGCCACGCGGTCTATTTGCCTTGGTACTAAGCCAGCGCGGCGACGGCCTTACGTACCTTGGCGGACTTGCTGAGGGACCGCAAGCATCGAGTGCAGATCTTAACCTTGATCGACTTGCCGTCCTGCACCAGGGTCTGCTTGTGAACGTTGGCCATGAATCGGGTTTTGGTGTGGCGGTTGGAGTGGCTGACGTTGTTGCCGGTCATCCCAGCCTTTAAACAGATGTCACATCTCATATCGCTTGATTCGATCCTCGAATATTAACCGGCTCCGAGCCACCCATCCATGCTCGGATGGCGATTTCAAGTATACCACGCGGCGGAAACCGTAGCCACTGATTTGCTTACTCTGGGCGATGAATCCGCCGCCGGCTACGCCCTGAATCACGCAAACAGAAAAGCCCTAGGCCGGACGCCGGTCCCTAGCCGGCAGAAACTCCTGTAGGTCTTCACGCTTTTTGTACTCAGGCACCGGGGTTTCCAGGCCCTGTCTGGGAACAAATACTGACCGCTCAACCAACTGGTACTTGTGAACATACCGGGGACAATTGGTGTACACCTCGGTCGCCTGGACCCGAATCATGAACTGAGCCTCAGGGTATTGGGAAAGTAGTACATCGTCGTCAAGAATGGTGGCGATCCCTTGCAATCGCAGCCGCTGTTGGCCTTCAAAATCCACGAATAACATGCCTACATTTGGATTTTTCAGCAGGTTGCCCATGGATTGAAATTTCCCGTTGCCATCGTAATTCGGGAAAGCGAGCCACTTCTCATCCAGTACTCGCACGAACCCCGGGTCTCCACCCTTGTATGAGCAGGTCGGCAACCCTCTGTGGTCGCACGTCGCCAGGAAGAACATGTCCGCCTTTTCGATGAACTCCTTCTGCGATTCTCCGATGGTCTCGGTGACCCTTCCAGTCAAATGGTCGGCCAGCCGCCGGGTGTCGAATCTATCCTGCAATTGCCGGTTGCCATCGTGATAATCGTGGACCTTTTCGTTCATGGCTAGTCTCCGTAACGAAGCGACTTATTGCCGGGGTCAGGAATTGTTTTGATCGCGGACCCGGTATATCTCCACCACGGCGTTCTCTATAAACGACCCTTTTATCGGGGGTCTTGGCTTTTTCACCCGCACCTGCACGGCGTCTACTGGAAATTCCTCCAGGATCATCCTAGCAACAGCCTCGGCGGTGGCTTCCAGCAGGTTTTTCGACTCCCCTTCCAGCACCTTTTGCACCGCCCGGAAAAGGTGGGTGTAGCTCACCGTGTCTTCCAAATGGTCCGATCTGCCAGGGACCCCCAGATCCATCTCCACGGTCAGGTCAACCACGTAGGATTGGCCCAGGGACCGTTCCTCCGCGTTTACCCCATGGAACCCATAGAATTGCATCCCTTCCAGGATGATTCTATCCGGGAGGCGAGAGCTTTCAGTCATCAGCGTTCAGCCGTCAGTTTTTTCGAGATGGACTCTGCCAAGGCCAGCAGGTTTTGCGCCCGCTTGATCACCGGGACGTCGATCATTCGCCCGTCCAGATCGGCCGAGCCCCGGCCTTGGGCCTCGGCCTGACTCCAGGCGTCCACTACTTTACGCGCGTAGGTCAGCTCTGCCTCTGAAGGGCTGAAGAGCTCATTGATTATGTCAATCTGGGCGGGATGAATGGCGAATTTACCGGTGAATCCCAGTTTTCGCGCCTGCCCCGCATCCTGCCGAAGACCGTCGGGATCCCGGAAGCGGACGTAGGGGGAGTCCAACGCCTCCACCCGAGCAGCCCTGGCCGCGACGGCTACCGCAGCTCTGGGGTAGTAGACCTCCTCGCCGGTGTCGCTGCGCTCCAGGCCCATGTCGTCGGTGTAGTCTTCGGCGCCAAAAGCTATCGCGATGATGCGCTGCGACGCTGTGGCAATCTGATAGGCGTTGACGATGGCGCGGGCATTCTCGATCCACGGAACGATCTTTACGTGGCCCTGTTCCATCCCAGCCGCGGCTTCCAGAGAGCTTATCAATCTATCGGCGTCCCGCATGTCTTGGGGAGTCTCGGCCTTACCGATGCTGACGCCGTCCAAGTCAGGTCCAACAACCGCCGCCAGCTCGTCCCGGATCAGCCCCGTGTCCAGGGCGTTGACCCGGACCATGACCCGATGGCCCATGGCGCGAAGTTTGGGGACCCACTCGGCGGCCAGATCCCTAGCGTTGGCCTTTTCATCGGGTGGTACTGAGTCCTCCAGGTCCACCATAATCACGTCGGCCGCGAAACCGGTGGCCCGTTCCAACATGTTAGCCCGGTTGCCGGGCACGAATACTAAGCTGCGCAGAAGCTCCAACTTCTCTCCATCGCCGTCCCTATAGAACGGCACTAAACCGTGAGATTCGGATGTTCCCGTGTAGGGGGTATCCTTCGGTGGAAGGACCGTGCCAATACGTTTCTGCGGATACGGATCCCATCTGCTAGAGAATGGATTCACCCATATGGCGCGACCTCAATCGCTTGCATCAGGCACACCCAGGTCTTTAACGTCATCGCCTCGCGGCGAGCCCTCAACTCCAGGTCTCCTTGCCAAAGACCAGGGTCAACGTCTTCGGGCTTGGGTCTGGTGACTCTGGTCTCCTCCCAATGGCCTGGCCCGTGATATCCAGTCACCAGAATCACTTCCAAGGGGTCGGTAACGGCCAGTGTAGTCCACAATCCGAGGATGCACGCGCCTTGGGACTCGATGCGAGGCCACACACCATTCTCTCCATAGTGGGCGAAGTCGGCTATGTCGCCGGGCCGGATGAAATACCTCCGGTAGCCGTAAACCGCCCTTCTGTCCTCCGGAGGAATCCGGTCTTTGGGCCGGCTCGCCACGGCCTTCAACAACCGGGCTTCTTCTTTTTCGACCAGCCCGCTGTCGCCTGGGATTTGGCTTTGTTGGTAACCGTTCCAAGTATCCCAATCGGGAAACCGGGTTATCTGCATCACCTCTTCTTGAGGTTGTCCGATGAATCCGTTAAGCAGGCAAACGACCTTGGCGCCCTGCCGGTTCAGCTCAGGCCCAACCTGTTCCTTGCAATAAGCAACGTACGCCGCCAGCCCGCCGGTGCGCAGGGTAACGTGCCGCTGTTCGTAGATTGTTGTTTCGTTGGCCAATCCTGGTCTGCCACCATCCTGTATCTACAGCAAATATGGAGGGTGTACCTCATCCTCGGGAACCTTTTCCAATTCTCCTGTTACGGGATTGACCCGATACCTTAAGTTCTCCAGTAGCTCGTACCCAATAAGGGGAATAGAGGCTGGAACCAAAATTGCGCTGAATGGCTCCCCCATCAGCTCTCCATCCGCGAAATAGGTGTCCACGTTCACGACGCCGGTGGCGCTCATAAGCCGCAATTTTCCTTGACCCTGACGAAGACCCAAGGCCTCAATCTCGTCAACCGGCAGAGCGAGGTAGGTTGCCCCGGTATCGACCAAGAAGCTGTACTCCCTGGTCTCTCTGTCCCCAATCACCTTGGCTTGTACTTGTGTCCTACCCACGGAATTCACCCTTGGTTTGATTCGGCGGAGACAAACGTCCCCTTGCCCGCATTGTCCTACTCCATGTCACCCCAGGTATTGCCCCATTTTATGTCCACTTTTAGGCTCACGTCCAATTCCAACGCGGCGGGCATCTCGTCGAAGACCACCTCTTTTATAGCCTCTAGTTCCTCTTGGGGAACCTCGAAGACCAACTCGTCGTGAACCTGCAGCAGCATCTTGGAACGCATGTCATCCTCTTCCAGACGGTGGTGGACCCGGATCATCGCTAGTTTCATGATGTCGGCGGCGGTGCCCTGGATGGGCATGTTCACCGCCATCCGTTCCGCGCCCCCCCGTACGTTGAAGTTGGCTGAGTTGATGTCGGGCAAGTACCGGCGGCGGCCCATCACGGTCTCGGCGTACTGGGTTTCCCTAGTCTTGATCTTGACGTTTTCGATGTACTCGCTGATTCCGGGATACTTGTTGAAATATGACTCGATGAACTTGGTTCCCTCCTCCCGGCTGAACCCAGTCTGCTGGGCGATGCCGTGAGCGGATAGTCCGTAAATGACGCCGAAGTTGAGGACCTTGGCGATCCGGCGCATATCCGAGTCCACGTCATTCATGGACACGTCGAACATCAACGAAGCCGTGGACGCGTGAATGTCCTCGCCGCGGCGGAAGGCGTCCAAAAGGCCCGGATCCTGGGACAGATGCGCCAACACCCGCAGTTCGATCTGGGAGTAATCGGCGGAGAACAGCAGCCACGCCGGTGAGTTGTCCGCCACGAAGGCTTTGCGCACTTGGCGCCCCATATCGGTTCGGATGGGTATGTTTTGCAGGTTGGGGTCGCTGCTGGACATACGTCCGGTAGCCGACCCCGTTTGGTTATAGCTGGTGTGAATCCGCCCGGTTGTTGGGTTGACCATCTCGGGCAGAGCATCAACGTAGGTGGACTTTAGCTTGGAGATCTGGCGGTATTCCAGGATATTGTCAACCACCGGATGCAGGCCCTTGAGCCCTTCCAAGGAGTTGGCATCGGTGGAGTAGCCGGTTTTGGTGCGTTTGGTGCGCGGCAATCCCAACTCGTTGAACAGTAGGTCGCTGAGTTGCTGGGGCGAGTTGATGTTCACTGTATGGCCGATGGATTCGTACAGATCCACCTCCACTTTTGACATATTTTCGGTCAAGTCCCTGGACATCTCGTGAAGCGCGCCGGCGTCCAATTTGATGCCGTGCCGTTGCATGGTAACCAGGACCGGCACCAAGGGCATCTCCATATCGGCCATCAAGCCGGTCAAGCCTTGTGCGGCTACTTGGCCTTCCATATTTTCCCTAAGCCGGCCGGTCATGTCGGCATCGGCGGCAGCGTAGTCCACGGCGTCCGCTATGTCCACCTGATCAAAGGTGATCTGTTTGCGGCCGGTGCCGATCAGGTCGGATATGGGGGTCATTTCGTGGCCCAGTACGTTTAACGACAGGTTCTTCAGCCCCAAGGCGCCCTTGCTCAACAGGTGAGCGGCGATCATCGTATCGAAATCTACGTTCTGGCAATTGATACCGTGATTGGCCAGCACCATCACATCGTAGTTGGCGTTGTGAGCGCATTTGGCCAGTTCGGTCGACTCCATCAATGGCCTCAAGCGGGCGAGGACAAATTCCAGGGAAAGCTGAGTGCCCTCTTTGTGACCGACGGGGACATACCAGGCACGGCCGGGAGACACGGAAAAGCTGAGGCCAACCAAGTCTGCCCGCATGGGATCCAGTGCGGTTGTTTCGGTGTCGAAGGCGAAGCTCCCAGACTCTTCAAGAACGGCGATCAAGGCTTCCAGTTGCTCTTCGGTTTGGACGGCTTGATAATCGCCGCTGGGCTCTCTCGGTGGAGCGGCGGTGACTGCGTCGGGTGCCGTAGAGCCACCGGCCACCGAAGGAGGCAGTCGTTGGATGACGTTGAACATCTCCAACTCGGTCAGCAGGTCCACCACTGAGGTTCGGTCATAAACGCCAAATCTGGAGGCTTCCGGGTCCAGTTCCACCGGCGTGTTCCGGTCGATGGTCATCAGTACGCGATTCTCGAAAGCCCGTTCGCGATTCTCCTCCAAGGCAAGCTTCACGCTGGGCGGCTTTACCTGTTCCAGATTGGCGAACACACCTTCAAGGTCGCCGAACTCGGTAAGCAGACCGATGGCTCGCTTCTCGCCAACTTTGGGCACGCCCGGAATATTATCTGAAGTATCACCCAAGAGAGCTTTGAAATCCGGCTGCTGGGCGGCGGTTAGTCCCGAGTAGCGGGCCGCCAGTTCCACTTCGTCGTACACCTTGCGATTCTGAATGCTGTAGGACAAGTCCACCCGGACTCCAGGTGAGATCAATTGGAAGGTGTCCCGGTCTCCGGTCAGTATGATGGTATCGATACCCTGCTCTTCAGCCTGCCGGGAAAGGGTGCCGATGATGTCATCAGCCTCGTAGCCTTCGCATTCGAAGATGGGAACGCCAAACCCAGCCATCAACTGCTTCACCCTATCGAACTGGGGCCTCAGTTCCGGCGGCATAGACGCCCGTTGCGCCTTGTACTGTTCAAATTGTATATGCCTGAATGTGGGAGCCGAAGTATCGAAGGCGATGGCGCAATATGTCGGCTTCCAGTCTTGCAGGGCCCGTAGAAATGTGTTGGCGAATCCAACTATGGCGGTGGTGTCTTCGCCGGTGGCCGATACAGTGAGATGTCCCTGTGCCGAGATGGCATGAAAAGAACGATGGACCATGGCATGGCCATCCATCAACATCAAGAGAGGGGCGCCTGGGTTAGCGAACATGGGCAGGGTTTGGCCCTCGGCGGTGGGCATGGCGGCACCTCGGCAGTCGTGTGGGATGGTGGAGCCTGGTCGGCTGCATTATACACCCGAGTGGGTAGGCCTTCAGCCTGGCAACACTCTTCAAGCCAAGGTCCGCCCATGCTACAATGCTCTTGAGAATCAGCGTAGGACAAACCTCATGCCGATCCACGACTACCGATGCCAAGATTGCCAGGGCGTAACCTCGGTTCTGTCATATTCCTGGTCCAACAAGGCCGACCCGGTATGCTCCGGTTGCGGCAGCGAAAATCTGGGCAAACTGATTTCGGGATTTACGTTTCGAGCCTCGTGGGGCGATAGCTTGAACTGGGTCCCCAGCGGAGAGACCTCGCGAGACGTGGACGAAGACAGCCCTCAAAGCATCGACAACTATATGGGCCGGATCAAAAAAGAGATGGGCGGCCAAGTCACCTCGGATTTCAATCAGATGCGTAAGGAATGGACCACTGATTCCTAGTCGCGTTCCCTCATGACCTAGATGGTTAACGGCTTGGGGGATCCACGGTTCGTTGATCCGCCCCCCTAACGGCTAATACCTGCAAGTTCCGATCAGCCGGTTCTCATTAAATCCAAGGCGGGGAGAACCAAACCAGACGATGCCGATCTACGAATACCGATGTCAGTCTTGCGGCAGAGTTTCCTCATTTTTTGTCAGGTCCATCGGCGTTGACCTGGAGCCCGCTTGCCAGCACTGTCAAAGCAATGAGATGCAACGCCGAATGTCCTCTTTTACTTTGGGGAAGACAGTCGCTTCCGTGCATCAAAACTCTCCGTCAGGACAGCCTGCAGCCGGGATAGACTACTACCGCGACCCCCGCAACATCGGACGCAACGTGGAGGAGAGCTTCTCCCGGTACGGTGTGGAAATTCCCAAGCCGGTCCGGGAATCCATCGACGCTGCCCGTGAGGGCCACCTTCCCCAAGGGATAGATATATGACAACCTCAAACACCCTGCCGGAAAACTGTTACAACTCCATGGTGCATTGCTTGTACACCGTCGCCGAGCAGTGTCCGAGCACGCCCGCCGCCTCCGACGCTCTGCACCGTTTGCGTAACTTGGTGCTGGTGCTGCTGTCCCAATTGTCCGCCGCATCGTCGGTAGGAACGTCCGAATTGAGCCTCCCCGAAGTGCTGACGCTGGTCACGACATCACGGGAGTTGCTAACGGTCTTAACGGGACAGGGGACCGGAGGACCGGTCAACTCCGAGATGGACCAGGCCCTGTCCGAAACCCTATCGGCCCTAACCGCCGGTCTGGGCACCGCCCTTCGCCAGGCGCAGGCGGACAAGATCCGGGGATTGTACGTGATCATCGACCCCCAGGTGACCGGCGGTAGAGATCCCATGGACATAGCCAAGGCGGCGGTCCAGGGCGGTGCGGCGATGCTTCAACTTCGGGACAAGCTCCGGGACAAGGGGGAGATTTTGACTCTGGCCACGCCGCTGCAGCAGTTGTGCCAGGAAAACGACGTGATGTTGATCGTTAACGACCACGTGGACCTGGCCGCCACCGTCGGTTCGGCGGGAGTTCACGTGGGCCAAACCGATATGCCGGTGGACCAGGTACGCAAAGTGCTGGCTCCGCACCAAGTGTTGGGGCGATCGAATCGGGAGTTTGACCAGCTGGTTGAGTCTCAGGAGATGGGTGCCGATCACGTGGCCTTCGGCGCCATCTATCAAACTACCACCAAAGGAGTGGGCCGGCCCCCGCAGGGTATTGAGCCGTTGCGCCGGGCCCGGGAACTGGCCAAAGTGCCGTTGGTTGCCATCGGAGGGATAAACATCGACAACGTGGCTCCAGTGGTGGAAGCCGGAGCCGACGCAATCTGCGTGACCGCTGCCGTGGCGTCGGCTGCCGATCCTGAAGCGGCCGCCAGCGCCATGGTGGAAGCGATCAGGCTGGCCGGAGGAAGGGTCTAATGCCTTCGTCGTATGAGTCGGCCTTGGCGGATGTCGTCTCCAAGGCCATCGAGCGGCTAACCGTCCGGAACCGTTCCCGGGAACAGGCCCTACCCATATCCCGGGAGGTGATACGGTTCTCGGCCAACGCAATCAGGGCCGTGCACCGGGGGAACTTGGAAGAGGCTGACAGGCTCATCGCCCAAGGTAGGGCGCGGCTTGAAGACGCCGAGACGTTCCGTAAAGACACCCCGGAGATCTACTTCGCGCCCTTCATGTCCGACGCCCGCAAGGAGTTCGCCGAGGCCAACGTCACCTACGCCGTGATATCCGGCGGAGCCATCCCCCAACCGGAAGACCTGGGCATCGACCCCCCAGCCTACCTCAACGGTCTAGCTGAAGTCATCGGAGAGTTACGGCGTTATATCCTGGACTCCCTCCGCAGAGACTCCTTCGACCGTTGCCAAGAATTGATGGACGTTATGGACGAGATTTACAGCCTGTTGGTAACCGTGGACTTCCCCGAGGGCGTGACCGCGGGCCTCCGCCACAGCACCGACATGATGCGGGGAGTATTAGAGCGCACCCGTGGCGACCTGACCATGGCTCTGCGCCAACACAAACTGGAGCTCAGGATGGCCGAATGGCAGGAGTCCCAACCATAAGTATTACCTTGCGAGATCAGCATTGCCAGATATAACGATCACGTTTCTCGGGACGGGAGCCGGGAATTGCATCCAGCGGGCCCACACCGCCATCGTCGTCGATTGCGCCGACGGTACCCGGCTGCTTCTGGATTCTAGTTCGGGCAACTCAGTCATGCGTCAGGGCGCGGCCGTGGGCATGCTGGCAAGCCAATTCGATCAGGTGCTGCTCACCCACCACCATGGCGACCACATGGGCGGCATCCCCTTCATCTCGGGTCAGCGCCGCCGGGTAGACTCGGAAAGCGCGCCTCTCCAAATCTTCAGCACCGAGCAAGCCCTTGACCGGCTGGGGAAGGTCTGCCTGGCAACTCAATTGAACGTCCCTTCGGTGGACCAGGAAGGCGCCTACTTCGCCGACGGCAGCCCGTACTTGCGCTGGACCGCCGTGGATAACGAGAAATGGATCACCCTGGGTCCAACCACCCGGGCCTGCACCTTCTCCGCGGACCACATACCCGGGGCCGTTGGTTGGAAGATAGAGTCCCACGGAGTGTCCGTGGTGTTCTCGGGTGACACCCGTTTTAGCCCCAGCGTTGCCGAAGCGTCCCAGGGGGCCCGGTTATTGATTCATGAAGCCTTCTGCACGGACAAAGACCAACAACTGGCTAATGGCCGGGGCCACTCCAGCGCCGGAGAGGCCGCGAGGGTAGCCGCCCAAGCCGGGGTTGACGAGTTGGTCATCACCCACATAGACTCCCCCTTCAGCGCCGACACCCAGCCATTGATCAACGATGCCAGACTTCATTACCAGGGCACCATCTCCGCCGCCAACGACCTCACTGTTGTTACTGTCGCCGCACCATAGATTAACCGTCCAACTTCCCGTATAGTAAGCCTCGCATCAAGGCACCCCATTTCCGGATGCAGCCCTTGAGGAGCGCATGCCATGCCGACGGAGTTGGACGACGTCAATTACCAGGTAGCCGTGGCCAACAGGATACTTTCCGAGATGGGTTTGACGACCGGAGTCACCGCATCCTTGGGCCACGCCAGCATGAGACTCCCTTCCGACTCGGGCAGGTTCGCGGTCAAAGGACGGGGCTACGCCATCGACGTCTTGTCCCGGGTGCTGCCCCACGAAATGGTCGTCTGCGACTTAAACGGAAGCCAGGTCGAAGGACCAGCCGGGCTGACCCCCTGCTACGAGATCAAGATGCACTCCTGCATCTACCGGGTCCGGCCAGAAGTCCAGTCCGTCGTCCACGTTCACCCTCGCTACACCGTGGTTATGAGCGTTCTCCAGAAGACCCTGGTGCCCATGTGCCCAGAGGGGATCGACTTGGTCCGGCACCCTCTGCCGGTGTATCCCCACAACAAACTCATCCTGACCGACGAGGACGGCACGGAAGTTGCCGAAACTTTGGGAGACGCACCCGCCGTGCTGCTGCTGGGCCATGGGGCCGCCACCGTGGGCAAGGACCTTATCCAGTCTGTGATGAACATGTTCCAGTTGGAAGAGCAGGCAAGGATGAACTGGTACGCCTACTGCGCGGCGGGTCCCAACCATGCCCAGATACCCGAGAACCTGATCGCCGAGAGCGACAACCGGCCTCCGATACATGAACTGCCCCATCTCGCCGAGTTGTTCGGCGGGTCTCCGGCGCCGGTTAACAACGGCGTCTGGCTAGATTATGTCGACCGAGTGAGCAAGGACCTTTAAAAAGGCGCAACCAAAGAATCGCCCGGAGTTGCTCCCATGCTTGCAACAGCACAAACTTGTGCGGTGCTAGGCCTCGATGGCTACATCGTTCAGGCTGAAGTAGACATATCGCCGGGATTGCCGGCCTTTAACATCGTGGGCCTGCCCGACACTGCGGTGCAAGAAGCCAAGGAGCGGGTTCGAGCGGCACTGCGAAACAGCGGCTGCGAATTTCCCTTGCGCCGTATCACGGTCAACCTAGCCCCGGCCGACCTGAAGAAGGCGGGGCCGGCCTACGACCTGCCGATGGCCGTCGGCATCATAGCCAGTTCCGGTCAAGTGGACCTACCCGATGAGGGTGCGGTGTTCCTGGGCGAGCTTTCCCTGGACGGCAGTCTGCGTCACACCACCGGGATCCTGGCGATGGTGTCGGTAGTCAGGGACCAAGGGTTTAAGAAGGCCTACGTTCCGGCCGCCGACGCTGCCGAGGCTGCATTGGTGGAGGGCGTGGCGGTATACCCAGTTCCCACCCTTTCTTCGCTGATCGAGCACTTCCGTGGAGAGACCCTCATCACACCAGTCTTAACCGGCGGCATGCCCCCGGACGATGGCTGGAGTCCTCCCGACGCCATGAATCTGGCCGACGTCAAAGGCCAGGATCACGCTAAGAGAGCCCTGGAAGTAGCGGCGGCCGGTTTCCACAACCTGCTGTTCAACGGACCGCCGGGCAGCGGCAAAACCATGCTTGCCCGGTGTCTGCCGTCGATATTACCCCGGATGACGTCGGAAGAAGCCTTGGAAGTGACCAAGATCTACAGCGTCAGCGGCGCTCTGCCGGCCGACAGTCCGTTGATACTCCAACGCCCCTTCCGCTCTCCCCATTACACGATCTCCAACGCCGGACTGGTGGGCGGCGGACGCACTATCAGACCCGGCGAGATCACGCTAAGCCACCGGGGCGTGCTCTTCCTGGACGAGCTTCCCGAATTCAGCCACACCTCTTTGGAATCGCTACGCCAGCCTCTCGAAGACAAAGTGGTAACCATCAGCCGGGTTTCCGGCACGGTGACCTACCCGGCCAGCTTCATGCTGGTTTCCGCAATGAATCCGTGCCCATGCGGGTTTTTCAGCGACCCAAAGAAGGAATGCACTTGCTCCGCCTCCGCCGTCACCCGCTACCAAAAGCGGGTCAGCGGACCCCTCTTGGACCGCATCGACGTGTTCGTGGAGGTCCCGCCGGTGGCATACGAGAAGTTAGTGGACGAAGCCCCAGCTCAAGACTCAAGCCACGCCCGGCAAAGGGTGGAGCAGGCCCGGGATATCCAGCGGGAGCGGTTCAAGGACAACGGGTTCCTTTGCAACTCGGAGATGGGGCCCGCCGAGGTCTGGAAGTCGTGCCCCCTAGATGAAAGCGCCAAGGCCCTGCTCCAAGCGGCAACCCAGCGCCTAAACCTCTCCGCAAGGGCCTTCCATCGAATCCTCAAAGTATCCCGCACCATCGCCGACCTAGACGCCGCCAAGGACATCGGAGTAGCCCACTTGGCCGAGGCGCTGCAATACCGGTCCAGGGGGTTTGTGGGGTAGGGAGTGGGGCGTGGAACAGCCCTACCTTTGTGATCTGCGTAGGTCTATTTCTTGCCTGAGCAGATCGCTGCTTTCTATCCCAAATTCAACCGCCCGATCGAAATCAGCCTCTGCCAGGTCGTCGGCGCCTAATATCGTGTGGGCAATCGCTCGGCCAGCGTAAGCCAGGGCGTAGCTTGGATTGAATCGGATGGCCTGGGTGTAGTCATCGACCGACTGGGAATTATCCCCCAATCGAAGATGTGCTGTACCCCGGTTGTAGTGGGCGTCAGCAGACTGGGGTACGAGACGAATCGCTTCATCCAGGTCCGGTATGGCCCTTTCATATTGGCCCAATGTTACATATGCGCCGCCCCGATTGAGGAGGGCATCTGGATGCTTGGGCCGCAAGATTAGGGCCTGATCGAAGTCCAGGATCGCCAGTTGGGGCTGGGCCAAAATGCTATGAGCGACCCCGCGGTTCCTGTAGGCCTCGGCGATTCCAGGGTCAAGCCGGATGGCCTCGTCCGAATCCAGGATTGTTTTCTCAGGCTGTCCTAAGCCCATAAATGCCCCGCCCCTGTTGATGTAGGCGATAGCGAGTTTCGGATCCAACCGGATCGCCTCATCCGAGTCCTGAATCGCTCTTTCAAGTTGACCTATGGCCATAAGCGCCGCGCTTCTGTTGCTATATGCGATGGCCCGTTGAGGGTCCAAGCGGATGGCCTCGTCCGAGTCCTGGATGGCCTTCAGGGGCTGATCCAAGCGGTTGAAAACGTTGCCGCGGTTGACATAGGCTCGGGCGAACCCTGGATCTGATTGAATAGCCAGGCTATAGGCAGCTATCGCGTCTTGAGTGCGGCCTTGCGCTTCCAATTCCACTCCGCCGTTGTAATGCCTTATAGCCCTAGTCCTAGCCCTGAAGGTTTTGTTCCTTTCGAGGTGAAGGGCCGCCAGCATATTGTCCACCGGGGCGTGATCGTCGGTGAGCAGCACCCGCTCCCGGGAGTCGAGCCAACCCATCACCGTTTCATCCGGCATGAAATGGCTGATGGGCTTCCCTCGGCCCGCCTTGAGGTTGGCGATTTCGACGGACTCATAAGATAGTGGCCGCAACGACGCGGCTACAACATGGGTCTTCTGCCTATCGTCCGACCAATTCTCGTCTTCTCGGATGACGTATACATTGGGAAATGTCTCTTTGAGCGTATTCACGAAGGCCCGGGCGAAACGGCCGCTCTGGAATTTATCCACCACATTGACCGCGTAGATACCGTCTGGTGTAAGAAGTCCCGCTATCTGCTCGTTGAACTCCCTGGTGGTGAGATGGTAGGGCACGGACAGGTCGTTGAAGGCGTCGCCAATGACCAGTGCATATTGCCCGGAATTCAGTTTAGGGACGGTCATCCTCGCGTCTTCGTTGTAGGTCACGATCCGGGTGTCACGGTTCAGGCCCAAGTGGTCGAAGGCCACGCGGGTCACCGCCGGATCAATCTCGATAACCTCAACCCTGCTCTCCGGGTACAAAGCCTCCAAATAACGCGGCACTGTGTACCCTCCACCACCGATGAATAGGATTCTAAATCGGGGATCTCGTTGGTCTACCAGGTTGATCAGCTCCGAGAAAACTTTCTCATAGTTGTAGGCCAAGAGGGTGGGGTCTTCCAGAGACACATAGCTGTGGAGCAGCTTATCCAGGTGTAGCGCTTTTACTTTATGCCGCCCGTCTACGATATCGTCGGTCACCTGGATACAGAAGTAGTTGCTCTCCTTTAAACATCCGCTGTTCAGGTCACCGCTGATTGAACTGAAGCCACCTATTCCAACAAATAGGACAATCATCGGTAGGGTGGGCATCCTCACTCGCCAAAGGCCGCCGAAGGCCAGCGACATCCCGACCAGGATCAGGGCTACCAGCAAAATAGTTTGTCTTGTGCCAAGCCATTGGACCAGGACGAAACCCGTTATGAACACTCCGAAGATGGCGCCAGCAGTGGAAATGGCATAGATCTTCCCTACAACATCGCCGGTGTGATCCAAGTTACGCAGGTTCAACTTGATCACTAGAGGAGTCACCATGCCCAAAACCGCGCTGGGCACGAAGAAAAGCGCAGCCGTGAGGAAAACGATGCGAGGCAAGATAGGCAACGCTTCGAAGACGTCGGAGACAACGCCCAACAAGGGCAGCACGCTCAGGCAGGTGAGCCCACCGGCCAGCAGGATGATGCCCAGGGTTGTGGGCGAAGGAAACCGGTCGGCCACGCGGCCACCCACGTAGTTGCCGATACTTATACCGGCGAGCACCACCCCGATGATGCTGGTCCAGGTATAGAGGGACACACCGATGTTAGGAGCTAGAATCCTGGCGGCCACGATCTCCAGGATCAAGCCGCAGGCGCTGGCCACGAAAACGATCAGGTAAGGCTTCAAAGAAGCTGCGATGCTTAGCAATTTTGGGGTCACGGCGATGCTGCCCGTCCTCCCAGTTGAAGTCCCGTCGCTGGTATTTAATCCGAGTGGCAGTTTACCCTGAAGAATGGCCTTCTACAAGAAACACGAATCGCGATTAAAGTGACATGGGGCGGCGCATGCGGCTTCTGGGTCAACCAACAGCCTTGAGGAAACCGGCGTCCTCGCGATCATTTCATATTACCAATACCGGCTTCGCCACTTCGGATGTTACAATGGCGTTCAGAATAAAGGATCCAAATCAACGCCGGAGAGGATGCATACTATGCCGCAGATAACTGGACTTGGTCACGTAGGGATATATGCCGAAGATCTACCCAAGCAGCGTGATTTCTACAGCAGAGTCTTGGGCCTACAGATAGCCGATGAGGACTTGGAGAACCGGGGGATGGTGTTTATGAGCGCCGACCCGGTGGCCGAGCACCACGAATTCGTTCTGATGAAAGGCCGAGTCACCTCTGACGACGCTAAGGTGATTCAGCAGATCTCCTTCAAGGTTCCCACCATCGACGACCTGCGCGGTTACAAGAAAGCGCTGGAAGCCGAGAATATCAAGATCGAGAGAATCGTCAGCCACGGAAACGCCTTCGGATTGTACTTCTTTGATCCCGAAGGCAACCGGGTTGAGGTCTACTACCGGACCGGCTTCCCGGTGCCCCAGCCCCACGGGGACCTGATCGACTTGGAAGACTCCGATGAGAAGCTGATCGGAGACGCCCGAGAACTGCTTTTGACCAAGCAACGTTCCTAAAGTTGAGGCTCCAAGCAACAGTCACCGTCCGATGTTTCGGACGGTGACTGTTTTTAAGACCCTACTTGAACAAGGTGCAGGGTCCACAAGAACCGGCCCTAGAGTACCCACCTTTCGCCCCATTTTTCTTTCTCTACCACCGGCCCCCTCCAGGCCAGACAACAATGCTATTCGCCGCCAAGAAGGAAGTTTCACCGCGTCATGGGGCGGTTCATCACGCATTGAAACGCGGCCGACTTCCTGACCGGGGCTGATCTAGTGTGGATAGTTTTTGGTTGTCCCGTTGTTCCTCCACGAACACACAGGCGAAGAGGGCGGCGCTTGGCGTAAGGCTGTCCGACTTTGACATCCTGAACATTGACGTCACTTCTATTCCGGACCTACCAGAACCCGGGAAGGCGCCTTGTGTGATGAGAAGTATGGCGGTTCTACCGAACGCCGTTAGTCAATTAGTCAATACCCCAGGGGTTCTTCTTGCACCTTTGTCGGCGGGAGATTATGGAGCAAACGCTCTTTTGATGGAGCTGCCTTGCCGCTGATTTCAACGGCGTTTTCGGCCGCATTTATAGGCTGATTAATCTTCGCTTTCGCATCAACGGCGTCGCGGATACGCCGCTCATTGTCCCGGAAAAGTTCATCCAAAGAAACTCGCTCCGCTTCGATATTGGCCTGAGCTAGGCTGGGAGTGGCAGGTTCTGCTGCCGCCCGCACGCTGCCAGGAACATGGGAGATATCCGTCACGATCGCCACGATAATCAATAGGCCTATGATAGCGACGATGCCGATGGCAGTCCTTTTTAACGCCCGTCTAACCTCGTCCCACCGGATGGGCGACGGTAGCTGCAAAATGCTATGGAAAGGATGGAGTGAGGTACCACAAGATGAGCAATTTCCGGCTTCTCCAAGTTGCTTGGAGCCACAGGAATCACAGTAGGACATCATGCTCCCTCCTCGAACAATTATTCCGGTACCCCGAATTAACCCGCCGTTTCTGAGGAATCCGCTAACCAGAGGGCTTTCGCCCGATCATCCTCCCCCAGCGAAAATTGTCGACATTTCCCGCTGAGCCGGTGCGCATTAAACTTATTGTAACTTGTATCGTATTCCCTGTACGCCCATCACCGATATCACCCGCCGTACTCCGACGCGTACCAGTTGTAGATGTCGTCGCCGGTGCATATCCAGACATCCCGGTGACCCGCTATATAGGACAGGGCCTGCTCCAGATACTTGGACCGGTGGGGCGCTCCAACCAGAAACGGATGCAGGGCGATGGCCATGGTGCGGGGTATGGTAGCTCCCTCCCGGTAGAGAACGTCGAACTGGTCGCAGATCTCCTGGTAGAACTCTTGGTCGGACCGCTTGGAACTGAGGATCATGCCGATGTCGTTGATGTGCTGTGTGTAGGGAATGGACGCCAGCTTTCCGGTTTTTACTTTGATCTGGAAGGGCTGGTCGTCACATACCCAATCGCAAACGTACTTCACCCCCGCCTCCACCAAAAGCTCCGGCGTCACGAAGCTCTCCGCCAAGGCCGGACCCAGCCATCCGATCGGCCGTTTGCCCGTTGTACGTTCGATGATGTCCAGTGTGTCGCCGATCACCTTGCGCTCTTCGTCTTCTGGCAGGTTGGTGAGATTCTGGGAGTTGGTCATCCCATGACCCAATATGGGCCAGCCCAACCTGGCCATCTCGTCGACCACGGGTTTCTCATGAATGCAGACCTCTCCATTCAGCGTCGACGACCCTTTGATCCCCAACCGCTCCATCATCTCGAAAAGCCGCCATATCCCTACCCGCAGGCCATAGTCACGCCACGCGTAGTTGATGACGTCGGGTTTTAGGTGCGCTAGGCCCTCGGATTGCGACGTAGCCGGCACGTCAATCTTGAAGTGCTCAACGTTGTAGCAAACCCAGACGGCCAACCTCTCCCCGTTGGGCCAGCGAAAGGGAGACCGCTGAGTGATTGCCGAATAATCGTACCTTGTGTTGTCTAACGGCATTCCTTATTCCCTCCTTGGGGCTTTCGTTTTTCTTATTCGTGTCTAGCGGGCATCCCGATCGGCCTACGCCCGTCGAATGAACCGGCCGCCAGAACTCCCAGCGGTTAACGGTCTACTGAGACCACAAGTCACGAAACTGGGTGGCCACCACCTGATCGTAAGGGACTGGACCGGAGAGAAGCCCGGTTGCTTGCGCGAATCGGTTCATGCTTTCCACGGCATCCTCAGGGATCGACGGGTCATAAAACGGCGCGTCCCGCTCGATCAGCGCCGCTATGATTTCCGCTTCGGCAGCGGGAAACAAACGGCGCCCCACCTCCGTGGCCCGGGAAGGGTCTTCTCGTAGAGCGTTCTGCACATTCACGATCCCCCGCACCGCTCCAGCCACCGTCCCGGGGTCTTTATCCACATTGGCGTCCGAGGTTACCAGCGCCGCGAAGGTATATCCGGTGGCTGAGGTTGGGCCGATACCCCGCCGGACATCAAGGATCACCTTACCGGCCCCGCTGCGAACCGCCACTTCACAGCCCATAGCGTTCGCCCAGAATCCGTCGATCTCGCCTCTCTCCAATACGCCCGCGGCATGAACGCCGAACGATACGCCCGGACCGTCCGCCCCAGGGACCGGACCCAATTCCACACCGTCTCTCATCGGGTCTATACCCGCTTCGCTCAAGAGATGCCGAAAGGCCAACTCCGGTCCGGGAGCAGCCCCGATGCGCAGCCCTTTGATCCCCTGAACGTCGCCGGGTTCCACTTCCAGATCCGACCTAACGACCAGCAACCAAAAAGTCTGCTTGGCCAATGCGGCGACCAACTTCGCGCCCTGCCATTCCGGGAACGCCGTCAACGCGGCATGGGCCGGCCCTGCCACAAAGTCCACTTCTCCATCCCGTAACGCCGCCATCGCTCTGGTTATAGGGAAAACGTGGCGCAATTCCGCGTCCAACCCCTCGGCCTTAAAGTAGCCCAATTCTATGGCGGCCACGGCTGGGAAGTAGGAATTGGAGATAAGGTCGGGCACGGCGATACGCATGAAGAGTCTCCTTTAGGATTTTGTCAGCGCCAGCTATTTTCGGCGCAGTTTGCCATGGATTTTAGCGGCGGCTGTGTGACTGGCCCAAGAGACGCCATTTGGATCACGTCGTCGATCAAGATAGGACCCATAGCCGCGAATCAGTGTTCACCATCCCCACTGAGCCGCCTTGAAAGGCACGGTCCCACCAAAAAACACCAGAATTGGCCCGCCTAATTCTATACCTTTTCGTGGCTAGTGGGCCCGAAGCCTTGTCGAGATCGCGATGGATCGACTGGACGTATCATAGTTGCCGGTATTAATATTGCCCCATTATGGCTTCCGATAGGCTCCAACGACAGATTGAACGGCTTCTCGATGAGGCCGACCTAGCCATCACCGGCGAGGATTGGTCCACGGTAAGCAGCCGCGCCAGATCGGTCTTGGCCATCGACCCTGAGAACGCTGACGGACTGGCCTATCTGGCCACCGCGGATCGGGCTTTGGGCGCGTCCGCTCCTCAGCCCCCAACTCAGTCCGCGCTTTCAACACCGATGGCAGCCCCAACACCCGATCCTACGACCTTTGCCAACGGGCGCTACCAGGTCAAGCGGTTCCTGGGTGAGGGCGGCAAGAAGAAAGTCTACCTAGCCCACGACACAACCCTGGACCGGGAAGTTGCATTCGCTCTGATAAAGACCGACGGTCTGGACGAAACCTCCCGCATCCGCATCCAGCGTGAGGCCCAGGCCATGGGCCGGTTGGGCTCCCACTCCCATATCGTCACCGTTTTCGATTTGGGCGAGGAACAAGGCCAGCCCTACATGGTCACCGAACTCATGGGAGGCGGCGACGTTGAAGGGGTAATCGAAGCCGCCGAAGACCACCGGCTTCCCCTGGAACAAGTCATCAAGATTGCCCAGGAGACCTGCCGGGGGATGGAGTTCGCCCACAGCCGGGGCATCGTCCACCGGGACCTGAAACCGGGTAACGTGTGGCTTACCGAAGACGG
>JAKUQE010000200.1 GCA_022450395.1 Dehalococcoidia bacterium
GCCATCGTCTCCAGCCACTCCGGCCGCTCCGATTGTCCGTATCCCGGATGAGACGGGATATAAACGGTATATCGCTCGGACAACGCCTGGACGTAGCGAAGCCAACCGGCGTTCCCTCCGGCCCCATGGAGTATCACCAGCGGCTCACCAGACCCGCCTGACATCATGTGGATCTTCGTGCCGCCCACGTCAACAAACTCTTCGGTAAATTCTCCGGCCATGATTTATTCTCTCCCGTGGTTAATGGTTGGTTCTCGACAAAGTGGATAGTTCAGGAAGCGATCAAGCCGCCAGAGACAATCCTAACCGTGTCGGCAAAGTGGGTCAAGGAATTCCAGCGTGCGTTGCCGGTTCCACACATCACCCATCGATTTACGGGGCCGGCCCCGGCGGTAGATGACCCGCATCGACGGTCACGAACTACACCCGTTGCCGGAAGTCCGCGGCTCCGCGCGGAACGCCTCTTTCCCTCAGCATATGATCCCATGAATCTCTTTTCCAAAACCTGCATCTTAACTATTTGAAATACTAAACCGACTAGTCAACTTGGAGACTACCATGGGAAGAACGAGCGACGCCAAGGAACGCCTCATCAAAAGCGCCATTGAGCTGATTCACGCTCGCAGCTACGCCAGCGTGGGGGTCAACGAACTGTGCGAGAACGCCGGCGTGAAAAAGGGCAGCTTCTATCACTTTTTCCCCTCCAAGATTGACCTCACTTCTGCTGCGCTCGATGAAGTAGCGAACTGGTACCGGCGAGACATCTATGAGCCGGCCTTCGCCAAAGACCTGCCTCCTTTGGCAAGGATTCAGCGTTATTTCCAGTTGATCTATGAATACCACGTTTCCTTGACCGAAGCTGCCGGACGTATGGCAGGTTGTCACTTTGGCAACCTGGCAGTGGAGATGAGCACCCAGGATGAGGTTATCCGCGAGAAAGTCAAAGCTATGTTTGAAAGCGGCGTGGCCACGTTTGAAGAGGTGCTTCGGGAAGCCGTTGCGGCCGGGGATCTCCCCGCTATCGACATATCCTTGGCTGCCCACGCTCTCCAGGCCTATTGAGAGGGTGTTGTTCTGCTGGCCAAGACCTGGAACGACCCAGAGATGATCCGGCGCCTGGCCCCGGGCGCCGCCCAGCTTGTAATGCTCGGCAAACCCTAGGCTTCAGATCAATTTTCGCCAAGGAGGTAACACCAGGTTTTTGTCTGATTAATGTAAACCAACCGGTCAACTAATTCATTCCATCAATACCAACGGAAACGAAAATGAGACAGAGGAGAGAGAAAATGTCAGAGTCGCAAAAAATACTGGTAACCGGAGCCACGGGTAACGTAGGCAGTCTCCTGATCCCTAAACTGACGAGCCTGGGCGCGGATGTTCGCGCGCTAACCCGTGACGAGTCAAAGGCCCAGGGACTGAAAGACGCGGGCGTTGAGGTCGTGATAGACGACCTAGAGAAACCCGAAACCCTGGATGCCGCTTTCCGAGGAGTGGGTAAGGTCTTTCTGGTCACCCCCCCGAATCCCAACCAGGTCATTCAGGCCAGATATGGAATCGAAGCTGCCAAGCGCAACGGAAGCCCGGTAATAGTCAGACTGTCGGCGGGCGCTGTCAAAGACACGCCTGGCGCATTGCCTCGCGTTTCGGGACAGCACGCTGAGATCGACAACGAATTGAGAGCTTCAGGGTTGCCCTATACCATCCTCAAACCACACTTCTTCATGCAGAACATAATGATGGCGGCTCAGACAGTCGCATCGGACGGCGTCGTTTACATGGCGATGCAGGACGGGAAGACCGGCATGATCGACGTCCGCGACATCGTGGACGTTGCAGTTACCGTCCTCACCGAGGACGGCCACGAGGCCAAAGAGTACGCTCTGACCGGCCCTGCGTCAATCTCATTCCACGATGTAGCAGCCGGGCTCTCCGAGGCCCTGGGCAAGCAAATCGACTACGTCAACGTCCCAGTTGAGGCCGCCCGGGAAGGAATGGTCAGCATGGGATTCCCGGAGTGGATGGCCGATGCTATGGGCGAGTACACGACAGCTTTCAGCCAAGGCTACGGTGACTTCATCACGGATGACGTCCAACTGATAACGGGCAACCCCGCCCGGAAATTCGGAGACTTCGCTCGAGACTTCGCCCAGGTCTTCGGAGGTAAGGTTATCCAAGCTGCGTAAAGGGCATGAGGCGCTGGACCAAAGCCAAGCGTAACGCAAAGAGAGGCCGGTGTTCAATCCGGCCTCTTTTTGGCATCCACTCACGCTCGTTTATTCTGCCCAGGGCTAGTCGCGCCGAGTGGGTAAGGCGCGTTCCAGGCATCGAACTCAAGGCGGCCTGTCGCGGTGTTTCTATGCTATATTTGAGACTCAACTACTGGGACGCCGGGTTCCATAATTCCCCGCCAACTCAACGACAGGACGTCTAAACATGCCCAGAATATTGGTCGCCGACCCCATCGCCCAAGAAGGTGTGGACCTGCTGGGCACTTGTGCCGAGGTGGACTCGAAACACGGATTAACTGCCCCGGAACTGATGGAGATATTGGGCGGCTACGACGCCTTGGTGGTGCGTAGCGAGACGAAGGTCACGGCGGAGATCATCGGCGCCGGCAAGAAGCTTCAAGTGATTGCTAGGGCCGGCATCGGCGTGGACAACATCGATCTGGAAGCCGCCACCAGCGCCGGCATTCCGGTGGTCAACGCCCCCACCGGCAACACCGTGGCCGCCGCCGAGCACACCCTAGCGTTGATGCTGGCCCTCGCCCGGAATATCCCCGAAGCCCATCGTTCGGTTAAGGGGGGAGAGTGGCGGCGCAGCGCCTTCATGGGCATCGAGGTGCGCAACAAGACACTGGGAATCGCCGGTCTGGGCCGGGTCGGCACCGAAGTCGCCCGCCGAGCTCAAAGCTTCGGCATGCGGCTAGTCGGTTACGACCCGTTCATCTCCCCCGACCATGCCAGCCGCCTGGGCGTCGAGCTGTTGACCCTAGACGAAATGTTGGCCCAGTCCGACTTTGTGACCTTACATACCCCCCTCACCGATGGCACCCAGCAGATGATCGGATCCCGCCAACTGGCGTTGATTAAGCCTGGGGCAAGACTGATCAACGTGGCCAGGGGTGAACTTATCGACGAAGCAGCGCTCCTGGAGGCCTTAGACGGCGACAGGCTCGCCGGGGTGGCCTTGGACGTATTCGCTCAAGAGCCGCCGGGCGACAACCCTCTGTTGCGCCATCCCAAAGTGGTAGCGACTCCTCACTTGGGGGCCTCCACCCAGGAAGCGCAACGGGAGGTGGCGATAGAGGCGGCCGAGCAAGTGCTGGCGGTACTGGCTGGGGAACCGGCCCGCAACACGGTCAACGCTCCTTTCCTCCCGCCCGAGGTCCACGCCGTGCTGGCCCCCTACATCCAGGTGGGCATGATCGTGGGGAAAC
The DNA here is from genome assembly GCA_022450395.1 of Dehalococcoidia bacterium. Lineage (GTDB taxonomy): Bacteria > Chloroflexota > Dehalococcoidia > Lucifugimonadales > UBA3495 > UBA11650. Next base: position 3,440 of record JAKUQE010000200.1, read on the forward strand.
TGCTGACTCACCTGGCCGAGGGCCAGTTCGTGGGCGTAACTATCCGGTACGAGGGCGAGATCGCCCAGCACAATACGGCGATGCTCAAGTCGGCGGTATTGGCCGGTTTGCTGGGACCGGTTACCGGCGAGCATGTGAACTTGATCAACGCCCCATTCTTGGCCCAACAACGCGGTCTCAGCTTGACTGAACAGAGCAACGAAGCGTCTGCGGAATATGTCAGCATGATCACCGCCACGTTGGATACCACCGGAGGCCCCATCACCGTCGCCGGCACATCGATGCGGGACGAGGCCCACGTGGTAAAGGTGAACGACTACTGGCTCGACATCACGCCATCCAGCCCATACCTGCTGTTCGTGGACAACCAGGACCAGCCCGGATTGATCGGGGCGGTGGGCACCCTAGCCGGACGCCACAACATCAACATCAGCTCCATGGACGTAGGGCGGCTCAACCCAAGGGGCATGGCCATGATGGTCATCGGCCTAGACGACCCGGTGCCGCCTTCTGTGCTGGAGGAGATAAAGGCCCTTCCCCAGATCATCAACGCCCGATTGGTCACGCTCTAAGAACCATAACAAGTTCTTGCTGCCGGGTCCTTCGACAAGCTCAGGACGAACGGATACGAGGACACCCGCCGTTCGTGGTGAGAGCGATTACCGTTCGTGGCGAGCCCTTCGGCTGTGCTCAGGACAGGCTTGTCGAACCACCCGCTGAGATGGGAATTGAAATTGGCTTACGGCAAGCGTCCCGTCGCCCAGCCGGTCCGATACTTGCCAGTTCGTGGCCTCTCAACTAGTATTAACCGGCCAGCCCCTTTGGGCTCGCCACGCCGAATAATCGCCAACAGTCCGAGGCCGCCCTCCGCCGCCTCCGGGCGGGAGTATTGAAATGGGTGACAAGATAGCCATCATGGGAGCCGGCGCGGTTGGTAGCTACGTGGGCGCCTACTTCGTCAAAGAGGGCGAGGACGTAACCTTCATCGACATGTGGCCCGAGCATGTGGAAACCATGCGGTCCAAGGGATTGCGGGCCAGCGGCAGCCAGGGCGACTTCACGGTGCCGGTCAACGCCATGCACCTGACCGACGCCCAGAACATCTACGATCTGTTCGACATCGCTATAATCAGCGTCAAGTCCTACGACACCGAGTGGGCCACCCATTTCATCAAGCGGTACGTCAAGCCTGAAGGCTTCTTCGTTTCCATACAGAACTGCTGGAACGACCCGACCATCGGCGAGATCGTCGGTCCGGACCGGGCCTTGGGCTGCGTGGCCTCCCACATCGAGGTCGCTCTCTGGGAACCGGGCCACGTGAACCGGGGCGGCGAACCCGGCCGCGATCACGGCCACACCGTCTTCCGGGTGGGGGAGCACAACGGCAAGATCACCCCCAAGTCGGAGAAGATCGCCGGCATGCTGGACCGTATCGACGCCGCTTACGCCAGCGACAATCTGTGGGGAGAGCGCTGGTCAAAGCTGTGCCAGAACTCCATGGGCAACGCCATCTCCGCCATGTCCACCATGGGTTCCCAGGACCTGGCCAAAGACCCCCGGACCCGGCTGTTCCGCATCCACCTGGCCAAGGAAGGCACTCAAGTAGGCTTGGCCCAGGGCCTCAACGTGGTGGATGTGGGCGGTAAGCCCGCCCAGATGTGGTCCGAGGCCGACAAAGGCGACGTCTTCGAAGAGCTGGACGACTTCCTGAGCAGCCGCGGCGGCAACGTTAACTGGCTGGCCTCCATGGCCCAGGACGTCCATAAAGGCCGCCACTCGGAGATCGACTACATGAACGGCCTCATCTGCCAAAAAGGCCGGGAAGTAGGCGTCCCCACCCCCTTCAACGACGCCATCGTTGAAGCCATGCACGGCATCGACGACGGCTCCATCAAGCCCGACCCGTCAGTGGTGGACCAGATCATGAAGGACGTTGGGCGGTAGACCACCCTTAAACAAACTCAGGAGGAACGCAGGGCTGGAGAAGAATAGCAACCTAACTTCTGGATGTGCCGGACAAAAAATAACCGCCCTCGAAGGCGGTTGGCCTGGTCACCAGATTCGAT
>JAKUQE010000201.1 GCA_022450395.1 Dehalococcoidia bacterium
TATCCCCCGCCCGGAAAGTCAAGAGGCTAAATCACTGTGTTCTTGGTAAACACAGGGGAGAGTCGAACTATACCGAGAACGTGGGCTGGAGGTGTTGGTGGCGTGGTGTCAGCCGTCGCATCTGTCGCAACTAACACGGCCTTCTGCCTTAAGCGTCACGCCATTAGGCAATCAGATTCGTTACAAGGGACGACCTTCTCGCTACTCCTGGCTTGCAGAGACCGTAACGGTCAACGTCTTCGGGGGATTGTCCCCCATCGCCGATTTCTGAACGTAGATAGTTCCCACCGTTGGGGGATTACCGTCGGTCTGCTCTGAGTATCTAACGGTGTTCTTGGTTTCACGTTCTAGGGAAAAGGTAAGAGTCTGGGCTTCCACGGCATCACCTCAATATTATTTAACTTAGCCGGCTACTTCAACCACAGCCGTTCGCAAATCCTCGGCTTGGCCTTTCCCATTACCGCTACGGGCTGCCGGGGGTTCCTTGATAGTAGCCGAGCGCGGGTCGATGGTCGTTGGTCCACCGATTAGCCCATATTTGTGTTCCATCTCCAGTAAGGACCGTTCCAACTCCTGTTGGGCTTTCTGTAACTCCAGACTTCTCTTGTCTACATCCATTTGAAGTTTACGAAGTTGGTAACTGTCTTCTGGGTTCAACTCTGACATATCAGTCTCCTGCTAAAGCGAGTAGACAAGAGATTAGTACATATGTACTGTTTAATCAAGCAGCGAATGGCATATATACAACCCAGTGTCTTGTGGTCATCAAGAACCCACAACCCAAACGAGCTAAAAGACTTCTTTCTGCCCATGACCATAGGCGGTATGAGTTAGCTACGGTTTTGGCCACAGCCTATCCAGGCGGCTCTAACCAACCAGGCAACGCTGTTTGTCTCGGTAAGGGGACGGTGGTAAAAAGTTAACTGGTGGCGCGCTAGAGTAGAGTCCAACCGCCCAACAACTAACTTTCTTAGGACCTCGCTTGATTCAAATCGCCTCAATCGTCTGGTTAAAAAGAGGAGCCTGAGGCACTGACTGGACATCGGGGCAAGAACTCTTCCGGGGGGATAAGCCACTTACGATTTGGTGGGTAATTGCCAGTGTACCAATGTCTCCCGATACCGTCCGTCGGACTGGACTTGTTCTTGCACGGTCGTGAGGTCCTCACTGCACAAGTGGAGAAGAGATTGGTAAGTCGCGATGGCCCGTTAAGGAACCTGATCGGCTGCCCTTAGTCGGCGGTGACTTGCACCTCGTAGAGGTTGTATTATTATTGTCTGGTTAGAATGCCCGTGCGATTCCGGTATGCCAGCGCCTGTCCGGTTTATTGATGCAAGCTGTTGAACCGAAATTATAGGATACTGAAACATGAAGTACGATGTTATTGTGGTGGGCGGCGGCTCCGCCGGATGCACCATTGCTACCCGTCTATCCGAGGACCCGAACCGCTCGGTCCTGCTCTTGGAAGCGGGCCCCGACTATCCCAATTTTGAACAGCTACCGGACGACTTGAAGTTCGGCAATAACATATTCCTTTCCGCCTACGGACCCCACAACTGGGGCTACACCGCGCAAATGACTCCGCAGCAACCCAATCTGACCATCCCCCGTGGCAAGGCCACCGGTGGGTCTAGCGCAGTCAATGGGCAGGTGCTCTTCCGGGGGATCCCCGAGGACTACGACGGCTGGGCCGCGATGGGGAACGACGAATGGGCTTTCACAAAGGTATTGCCATATTTCAACAAGCTTGAGACCGATCTAGATTTCAAAGGTGACTTCCACGGTTCTGACGGTCCGGTGCCAGTCCGCCGCTATCCCCGCAGCGAGTGGCTGCCCTACGCCTTGGCATTTGAACAAGCGTGCGTCTCTGAGGGGTACCCACAAGACGAAGACATGAACCATCCGGAGTCCACTGGGGTCTCTCCCCGGGCGCGAAACACCATCGAAGGCGTTAGGATGAGCATGGCCTTGAATTACTTGGACCTAGCCCGGCACCGGTTGAACTTCACCATCAGAGGCGACGTTACGGCCCGCCGTATCATATTCGAAGGCAAGCGCGCGGTAGCCGTGGAGGCTGAGAGCGGCGGTGAGGTGTTCACTGTGGAAGCCGACGAGATTGTGGTCAGCAGCGGCGCGGTGGCCTCACCCCAGCTTCTGATGCTGTCGGGCATCGGCCCGGCCGCCCACCTGGAAAGCCTGGGAATCCCGGTTGTTCAGGACCTGCCTGGGGTGGGCAAAAACCTGCGCGATCATCCCTCCGCCGCCGTCATCTATCGGGCCGCCGGCGAGAAGCCGGACCTGCAAGCGCCAGTCATCCAAGTTGGGCTCCGTTACACCATCGAGGGCTCTGACCTGCGAAACGACATGCAACTCTCCCCGATGTTGATGACCAGCGAACACCGTCCCGCGCAAGTGGTTGTTGATGACGACGCAAACTACATCGGGATGAGCGCCAGCCTCCAGTTAGCTTTGGGTGCCGGGGAGTTGACCCTTACGTCAACGGACCCCCACGTGCAACCGTTCTTGAATTACAACTACTATCAGGAACCCGAGGACCTGCGCCGGATGCGGGAAGCCATACGGCTGGGAGTAAGGTTGGCGGAGAGTCCCGAATTCAGCGCCATCTTGTTGGACCGGGTCATCCCCACGGACGAAGACCTGGCTTCCGATACTACGTTGGATGACTGGTTGAGGAAAAATTCCGGCACATCCCATCACATATCCGGCACATGCAAGATGGGCGTCGACTCCGACCATATGGCGGTCGTTAACCAATACGGCCGGGTGCGCGGCATCGAGGGCCTGAGGGTAGCCGACGCTTCGATTATGCCAGACTGCATCCGCGCCAACACCAACGCCACCACCATCATGATTGGTGAGCGGGTATCCGACTTTATCAAAGAAGGTCGGTAGGAAGACCGAAAACGACGCTTTAGATCGCTGACCGGTTGTTCTGTTCAGTGGCTGTTATCCCTGGTCGTGTGGTTATTCTTGCGCCGTCCATCGCGTCGCGGTTGAGGTCCCGGAGTGTCGCGCTGCCGACCTGACTCCTGCGTTTTTAGAACGACATCAGGTCTCCGGTAAGTCCCTGGCGAGTTTCTGAACTGGTCAGGCAGCCTTTGGGCCCAGCGTCGTAAATAGCAGTCGACGGTCTGCTCTGAAAAGCCGACTGTATGGAGGGAGCATTATGCCAACCAGAACGGGGGAACAGTACATCGCGCGCTTGAAGGATCACCAACCTGCGGTGTATATGGGTGGTGAAAAGGTCAAGGACGTGACGACCCATCCGGCGTTACGCAATGGAATCCACACCCTGGCCCGCCTATACGACCTGCAACACGATTCCGAGTTGCGCGACGAGATGACGTACGTTTCACCGACAACCGGTGAGAGGGTGGGGCTTTCGTTTATCACCCCGCGTTCTATGGAAGACTTGGAAAAACGGAACAGGATGATGACACGATGGGCCCGGCTATCTTGCGGCATGATGGGGCGGAGCCCGGACTTCATGAACGTCAACATCATGGCGATGGCCGCCGCCGGGGACTATTTTGCGCAAAATCGACCGGAGTTCAAAAATAATATCCAGAACTACTACGAGTACATACGTGAGAATGACCTGGTGCTCACGCACACTCTGCTTAACCTCCAACGCAGCAGGACCCCTGGTTCCACACCCCTAGAAGACAGGACTGACGTCGCGCTGTCGGTGGTCAAAGAGACCGATGCGGGAATAGTAGTCAATGGGGCCCGTGTCCTGGCTACGCTCGCTCCGCTGTCAGAGGAGATTGCTTTGTACCCGACCGCGTCACATATGCTTCCCGGCGAAGCCCCGGAACGTTACTCCTTTGCCTTCGCGATACCATGTGACACACCAGGTCTCCGATTCCTCTCCCGAGAGAGCTACGACCTGGGCCGATCCCACTTCGATCACCCTTTGGGATCCCGCTTCGAGGAGATGGACGCGATTGCCTTCTTCGACCACGTGTTCGTGCCCTGGGAACGGGTATTTTTGCTTGGTGATGTGGAACTTTGCAACAACCTGCAGATGGCCACCAACCGGCATCTTCACTCCGGACATCAAGTTGTGACCAAGAACGTGGTCAAGTGCGAGTTCATATTGGGCCTCGCCAACCTAATGGTGAGGACTCTAGGTTCGGGCCAGCTTCCGCAGGTGCAGCAAATGTTGGCAGAGATCATCGAGAACCTCGAGGTAGCCAAGGCCTGCCTGCGTTCTGCTGAGGTGGATGCCAAAGTCGATGAGTGGGGCGTAATGTGCCCCGCCGAGTTGCCGCTGCAAGTGGCGCGCAACTTGTTCATCCGAATGTATCCCCGGATGGTGGAAATCCTGCAGCTTCTCGGCTCCAGTAGCTTGATGGCGCTTCCGTCGGAGGCTGACCTCAACGGCCCGCTAGCCACGGAAATCGAGCGTTATCTCGACACGGACACTGCGACGGCCAAAGAGCGAGTCAGAATATTTCGATTGGCTTGGGATACCTGCTGCAGCGCTTTCGGTTCCAGGCAGGTACTCTACGAGCGGTTCTTCCAAGCCGATTCTCTGCGAAACGCGGTACTCCTATATAACATGTGTGATAGGGAGCCCATGACCGAGTGGGTCCGCGAGTTCTTGGAGCAAGAGTAATCGTTGATCTCGCGCCGGAGCGTTTATTTTCGTCTGGATTGGGACTGTCAGTCCATCTTGGGCCGTTACCTGGCATCATATAATGAGTGCCTTACTCCGATGTTGACGTCTGTGGAGTTTTTGCAGGAGATGGAGGTGAGTCCAACCGCCCAGCAACTAACTTCCCAGGAGTCTCGGTGGATGCAAATCGGTTCGATTGCTTGGTTGAAAAGAGTGGTTTAACGTCAACGGTTATAAAGACCCTCAAACAGGGCAGATGCCTGTAGACTAGGGTATAGCGCAGTGGCTAGCGCGCTTCGTTCGGGGCCCAGAGGTCAACATCATAGTATTAAAATCAGGAAAGGGGCACGATAGAGCGTGCGAGTTAGCAATGCATGTTGAATTAAGAGACTAATAGTTAAAACGACTCGGCCCGACTAATCTATCAATTTAAAGCGTCAGTTGTCTGATTATTTACCATATCAACACGATGTGGGGCTGCTAACTCCACACGGTGACTTTAGTTACCGAACCCTCTCATAAAGCCAGATCATGCTTAAGCAACCCCTTCTTCATGTGTACGGGCTTGCCCCTATCCGCTCCTTGCGCGAAAGATCTCATTGGCTATGTCAATCGCTGCTCTAGTGAAAGGCAGACCACCGTAGAACGTCGTCTGAATGAACACCTCTATGATCTCTTCTTGAGTCAGACCAATGTTCAGCGCTCCGTTGATGTGGCTGCGCAACGGGCCCTCCCGCCCTAACACGGTCAGAGCGGACAGCGTGCAGATCGAGCGGCATTGTAAGTCTAGGCCAGGCCGATTCCATACGGATCCCCAATAATATTCGGTGGTCAACCGGTTGAATTCCCGTT
>JAKUQE010000202.1 GCA_022450395.1 Dehalococcoidia bacterium
GTTGCCGACCTTGCAACATGAAAGTGGACTGCACCCCGTACCGTAAAAGTGCGGCATATCTATTGTTGTCAAAGGATTAGGGGTGGCGCGCCCGAGAGGATTCGAACCTCCGACCTCAGGATTAGGAATCCTGCAGAACCACATCATGTTTGGCCCAAGTGGCTTTGTTTGCACCATATCTTGCCCCAAGTAACCCAAGTGTCTCTGTTTCGTTCACGGTGTTAGGTACGAGTGTACCAAGGAGCGCTGTCCTGACAGCTCGAGCGCGTCGGCCGCATCGCGTAAATAATCCGGCTGGTAGCGCGAATTAAGGTCCATAATCATGCCAGTCAAAAATTTCGGAGTGGGCAGAGTATGACCGACCTTGAAGAACCCTACGCGCTGACCGCGACGGAAGCCCTCCGTCGAGTCGAGGCGGGCTCGCTTTCGGCGGTGGAGTGGGTTGTGTCCTGCCAAGAGCGAATTCGTCAACGTGAGCCTGAGATTCAGGCTTGGGCTAACCTCAATCGGCGCGTGGTTGACGAAACCGAGGCCCGCTCACGACAGGGCCAAAAACCTTCCATCCCCGTTGGTGTGAAGGACATCATCGATGTTTGTGGTCTGCCGACGATGATGGGAACGGATTTCCATGACCCTACGCCGGTTACGCGCGAGGGCGGTTCGGTTGCGATCATGCGTGAAGCCGGCTGCGCGATCATGGGGAAGACCGTAACCACGGAACTCGGGCACCGGCACCCGGGACCAACACGGAATCCCCGGGACACCCGGCACACGCCAGGGGGCTCATCGTCGGGTTCGGCGGCCGCCGTTGCCGACCTGATGGTACCCTTGTGCCTGGGCACCCAGACTTCCGCCTCGGTGATCCGTCCGGCCGCTTATTGCGGGGTCATCGGCTACAAGCCCACCTACAATGATTTTGACAAATCGGGCATTCTGGCGAATGCGCCATCAATGGACACACTCGGCATTCTAGCGAGATCGGTGGACGACGTCGGATTGCTGCGTCAGATTCTATTGGAAGGACCGGCGGAGGAAATCCGCAAGGCCGACCTCTCGGGACTGGTGTTCGGGCTGCTCTCCGGCCCTCCATGGGAGACGGCCGACCCCGAGACCCGGGATCTGATCGAGCGGTTCATGGGCGAACTTGCTGCCAACGGCGCCCGGCTCGTAGATGTTCGGCTCGATCGGGAAATCCCACGCCTGTCGGAACTGCACCGGCTGATCAGCGGCTACGAGTTCCGGCGCAGCATCGCATTCGAGCGGATTCATCATCTAGACCGGTTGAGCTCGGTGTTGCGCGAGGGCCGCCTCGCCGACGGCCATCAGGTCGACAACCGCGAATACCAAAGCGCCATCCAGGAGGTGACAGCCCTGCGCATGCAACTGGCCCAGACGTTCGCGGAGGTCGACATCCTGGTATCACCCAGTGCCGCGGGGCCGGCCCCGGCGACCCTGGAGACGACAGGTGAGCCGACATTTAGCTCGGCCTGGACCCTTGCGGGAAATCCAGCCATCACGCTGCCCTTGTTTTCAGCGGCGGGGTCCGGACTGCCTATCGGCTGTCAGTTCATCGCCGGCTTTGCCAATGACGATCTGTTGCTGGCGGCGTCCAAATGGGTCATGGACGTCTTCGGGTCTGGCTGATCGCTCTTGCTCGCCCTGCTCGTCGCTGTCGCCGAGCTCGGCTGGCGGGTTTGTTGTGGGCTTAGGCGGGTTTGTTTTAGGCTCAAGAGCCGGGCAGGCAAGCTGAGCGCTTTCTCAGATGTATCCGCTACTCCGGGGCCGTCGTACGCTGACGCAGAATTTCTGGCGCTGCGAAGGCTCTGAACATTTCGTAGCTGGCCCTTGGTCGCCGGTTCAAAAGATTAGAGAAGGAACGGGCGTTCCTTAGCCTTCCCGGTTTCTCGAGGTGTTGAATAACCGAGGCCGGCGAGATTGTGTTGCGGAGCGTCTGCCAAATGATCAGCGATTGGAACCACAATCCTTTGCCGTTGTGTTATGCATGACCAATCAGAGCGGGGCCGCGAAAAATCCATACGAAGAAAATGGAGAGTGTTATAGTCTGAAAGAGTGTTATAGTTTGAAATGGTTTAATACAACCAGATCCTACAAAGGCTCCATCCGAGGAGTGTCAGCCTACAACCCAACCATAAGGAGTTATTATGTTACGTTTTCGGACTTTGACAACCGCCGTCATCGGGGCGGTAATCCTTATCGCATCTACCGGCGTCACGGGCGCGGTAGAGCCGATTAAACTTCGCTGGGCATCTGATCATAGCGGTCCACCGCACCCGGCCGCTATTGCGGAAGTCTATTTCGCCGAACAGTTGGAAAAGAAAATCCCCGGTAGCAAGGTTCTAATTTTTTGGGCCAAGTCGCTTTACACCATCCCGCAAGGCGTGAAGGCCCTGACCCAGGGCAACCTAGAAATGATCACAGGTCAATTCGGCAAGACCTCTAGCATCGAGCCCCTGGCAAACGTGCTTTTGGGCGCCGGTAAACTGACCACGGTTGGTGCCATTGATGGCGTCGATTCGACCAAGACCTTCAAGTATCTAGTGGACCACTTCAACAAGTCGCACGACATCACCATATTTGGTGCCGGTCACCTGAGCATGTACATGGGCGCCGGTGCAGTGAAGGCACGTCTAATCGGGCCCGCCGATTTCGCCGGCAAGAAGATACGTTCCATGGGCCCGGCCGAAAACGCATTGCTGAGCGCCTTGGGCGCCAATCCGCAGGCGATGGCCTTCGGCGACGTTCCGCCGGCCCTGCAAACCGGTGTTATCGACGCTCTTCTCACCTCGCTCGGTGGCTTTAACGCCACGAAGGAGCAAGCGCCGTACTTCACGGTGGCCGGCCTCAACGGGATTGTTGGCGACTACTACTGGTTCGGCGCTTCGAACCGCTGGTGGAACAAGCTTTCGCAGGCTCAGCGCGATATCTTTACTGATATCATCAAGAACGACTTCATGCCGTTCCAGCGCGCTATCAACTACTGCAACGACAAGCGGACGCTCGATAAGTTCGTCACCAAAGACAAAAATGCCCCCGGTATCTATGTCTTGAGTCAAGCGGAAGCGGCCGTCATCAAGAAGGCCGAAAATGGCGCTACCAATGCTTGGATCAAGACCAAGGTTAACGATACGGGCGACAAATTGGTCGACCAGTTCACGGCGGAAGCCGAAGCGTTGGTCAAGGCCAATCCTCCGGGTTCCCACGCCCTCGAAAAGACTGACTGCTCGAAATACGAAAAATATTTCGCACGCTACGGCAAGGGCACCGAACTTTTTAAGGCCAAGAAACGGAAATAAAACGGTTACGGCATATAGGACTTTTAGGGGCTGCCGCTTTGACGGCAGCCCCTTATATCTATGCTGACCGAGACTTTTGCTGATCGGGTGTGGACATGGATGGGTTTCTCGCTTTTTCGCTCCGTATGAAAGAAGCGGTTCATTCGATACTTGGGTGGATCGCATCGGCCATGCTCTTGGGTCTGACATTGTTCGCGCTGCTCGAGATTATTCGCCGCTACATTTTCGGCGTCGTGTTCGAATGGGGGCAGGATGCTATCATCGTTGGCATCGTTTCGGCGGTTGCTTTATATTTCGGCGTGACCCAGATCCGACGCGGCCATCTGGTGATGAACGCGATCGTGCAATTGGTTCATTCGCGTGGCCACTACAAGACGGTGGGCATCGCCAAAATCGTTGTATCGACGATCATCATGCTCTTTTGTGGTTCCGTCGGTGTCACGGGCTGGTCCACTCTCAGCTATGCGTGGGACAGGAATTTGACCACCTATAGCCTGCTCATTCCGCTCTGGCCGTTTTACCTGATCTTGATGTTCGGGTTCCTTTTGATGGCCTTTATCGCGTTTTTGCAGATGGTCGAGGACATCATCAGTTTTTCCCGCGCGGAGTATCTCGACGCCGAGATCGAGTTGACGACGGACATTTAATTAGCCGTCGGTCGTAATTTTTGGGACAATTTCATGCTCGGTTTAGCGTTTTCTCTTTTCGGATTGCTTTTAGTGGCGGTGCCTATTGCCATTTCCCTGGCCGGCTCCACTGCCGTTTTAGTGCTGTTTGGCGATTTCCTGTCCTTCAGCACGCTGTTTGAAGCCTTTTTCATTTTCATCAGCAAATACACGCTGATCGCCATCCCGTTCTTCATCTATGCCGGCTTCCTGATGGAGAAGACCGGCCTCGTGCGCGGGCTCTTCAATTTCGCCGATGCCTTGGTCGGTTGGGTGCCGGGCGGTTTTGCCTATGCCACCCTGATCTCGGCAGTGTTGTTCGGAGCCATTTCGGGCTCCTCCACCGCGATGGCCGCCGCCATGAGCGTCATCGCTTACCCAGAAATGATCAAGCGCGGTTATCCGAAATGGATGGCAGCCGGCGTGATCGCCTCGGCCGGCGGGATTGCGCTGCTGATTCCTCCCAGTATCACACTGATCCTGTTCGGGGTGATCACAGAGATATCCATCGTCGATCTGTTCTTCGCCGGCGTGGTTCCGGGCATCATGCTGGCTATCAGTGACGCGGTGATCATCGTTTCGGTGTCGATTTTCGTTGTCAAGTTGCCGGCCGGCACCTTCGATCTGCACAAGTGTTGGCCGGCGTTTCTGGAAGCCGTGCCGGCGTTGTTGATGCCGGTACTCGTCTTGGGTGGCCTTTACGGCGGTTTCTTCACCCCGACCGAGGCCGGCGCCGCGGCGGCCTGCTATGCGCTGGGCTATGGCGTGTTATTCAAGGGCAAACCGTTCTTAAAGGATTTGATGGGCGTGACCCGCCGCACCATGAATTTGACTGCGTTGGTGTTCTTCCTGCTCGGCTGCGTCGGTATTTTCCAGTTCTACCTCGCCAACATGGGCTGGCCACAAGAGATCACCGCGTGGGCGGGTACGCTCGGGCTTTCAAAATACGCTTTTCTTTTCGCCCTCATTGGCACCTTGCTGGCGCTTTCCATGTGGCTAACCGGCGTTGCCATTCTGGTGCTCACTGTGCCGATTTACTTCCCGATCGCGCTGTCGCTGGGCATCGATCCGGTACATCTGGGCATTTTGACGGCGCTTTGCATCGAAATCGGTAGCGTCATCCCGCCCGTCGGCCTCAACCTGTTTGCGGTCAGCGGTGTGACGGGACTGCCCGTAACCCAGGTTATAAAGGGTTCCTTCCCGTTTTGCTTATCTGACACCGTGGTGCTGATCATCGTGCTGTTGTTCCCGATGCTGGCGCTATGGCTGCCCGGCAAGTTGATCACCTCGTACTTTTGATCGCGCGCGGTCTGGCCCGGGTGTCACCCACGTTCCTGAACTTTCACTCAGGCTACCTTATCTGGTTTACGGTTCATAATTAGCGAAGTTGCCGAAGGACAGTTCAAGCCTTTTGCCCTTCGCCCTTCGCGGGTTAATGCGCCAACAATGCCAGGCCCCTTTAATTCCCAAAATTGTTAAAAACGATGCCGGCACAACCGGCACCAAACGCGCAC
>JAKUQE010000203.1 GCA_022450395.1 Dehalococcoidia bacterium
GAGCAGAGTAGCAAGAGGTCACCATCCATCAGAGAGCGCATCCCTTTGTCCGCCACGACCTCAAGGTCCAGTCCTACGGCCCTGGTGACAACATGGCGGGCGGGGTGGGACCTGGCCGGATCCCTGGTCAAGATACCCGATACCACCGCCTCCTCGACCCAGGAGTGGTCTGTGGTCAACTGGCGCAGATCACCCTCACGGAGCAGGTATGCTCTGCTGTCCCCGATGTGGGCCAGGTAGAGTTGACCGGACCTGATTGCGGCTACGGTGCAGGTTGTCCCCATCCCTCGGTTGGGTGAGAACTGCCCCGCCGCGTAGACCTCACCGCTGACCTCTTCCAACATCTGTCCCAGAGCGACATCCAAGGCGCCACCCTCAAGTGACATCAGACAGTCTTCTCTTTCTTCGAGCTTCCGGACCATGCCGTCGACCGCCATCCTACTGGCCACTTCACCGGCCGCATGTCCGCCCAGGCCATCAGCCACGATCAGCAGTGCATCGATCCCTGCGGGACATCCATCACCGACCAGAGCGGCATGGCAGTCCTCGTTGCTGGTCCTGGTCCTCCCCACGTCGGTGGCACCGTAGACCCTTATACCTGTCACCATCAACTGGTCTGCCCCTGTCTGGGCTTTCCACTGGGTCTGGGCTTGAAGAACGTGGCACCTGTCTTTGAACCCCTCACCGCGTAACGGGCCGCAGAGTCCGTCAAGGTGGCGAATGCCTGACCAGTATGCTTCCGGTCATAGGACATGGTGTTGCCGGCCGCTATCCCCAGTTCCCCGCCCTGCTGCATGGCATCTATGTCGCAGCCCAGGTAGACGAACTGCCAGCCGGCGGCAGTCTTCTCCGCCACCCGATCGACGATCTGCTGCCTGGTGGCGGTCCTGGAACTGTTCTCTTCCCCGTCGGTCTGGACGATGAACAGCACCTGTCCCTGGTGAGCTTTCATCAGGTCCATAGATTGCCACATGGCGTCGTAGAGCGGGGTGGCGCCGGTGGGCTGGTAGTGCTCGTGGTCAAGTTTCGGCGCCCGGTCCAGCTCGACACCGTCCACCACCCTCTGCAGACCTATATTGGAGTTGAAATCCGCCAGAGAAAATAAGAAATCCTTGGTATGGGGGTCCGCCTTCAGCCCCTCCACGAATTCGTTGCAGGCATCTATGGTGGCCTGTTTGTTGTCTTGCATCGAGCCGGTCATATCCAAAAGTAGAAACACTTGGGTTAGCATATAGTCTTAGTTCTCCTCGTTATTATTTACTGTTTTTATCATTTACGAAACGGATCATGTCATCGAAGTTCTTTTGTCCTTCAGGAGATTCAAGACCAAGGGTCAGATCGTACCTGTGGTAGCGGCCCTGGTCGTTCTTTAACCACATCGCTATTTTCTCTCCGTGGTTGTTGTATTCACCGTTATCATCATCACCATGGAAATGGGAATCCTCTGGTGCGGCGCGGGGGCCGACATGGTTGCACCTGTAACAGATCAAGGACGCATTCTTGGCTGCTTTCCTGAACTGTCTGGACATGTAGAAGCAGAACAGGGCGAACATCAAGAATCCAAAGGCTAAAGTGAACACTGATCCTTCTCCAACTTCACCTGATCCCATCTCAAGGTAACCACCAGGTCGTCATCAATGATGACGTGGTATCCGGGGGAAAACGCATCGGGGTAGTCGATGGTCCTCTGGAAGACGGCACTGTCAACGGTGCCGGGGAGACCGGCATATCTGCCCGAGACGATGGTTACGCCGTCTCCACGCTTGAAACGGTAGAAGTGGCCCATGTGGAGACGTTAGTGATGGGCCACCATACCCGGCAATAAGCCGATGTCACCAAGGGGGATCAATCGGGCTGGGTTTCCCTGCACCATGTCCCGTCATCGGTCTTGTGGCTATACCAGGTATTGGCACCACGCTGGTACCTCTTGAACTCAGTCAGATGATCCAGGCAGTGGTGGTCGGCTACTGGTGTCTGAGTCAGGTCTGAGCCTGTAATGTCCTCCACGGCCTTCTCAGCGCCTTCCGGGGCCTTCTGGCCCTGCAGCCACAGATACTTCACCTGTTTGCCCAATTCTTGATATAGGTGGCTCTGGGCATCCCGCCAGTCCTCGTCACCTTGCACCGTGGCCTCTGCCGACAGTTCCACCGTCTTGAACCTCGAAGGCCCGACGGTGCCGGAGAACCTGACACTGGCTGATACGCTCGTTATTTCCAACTCTTTACCCTGTAGTAGATGTACTTGATTCATCGGGAATCACTATATACATTATATACCCAATGGGTATATAATACAATACCCGATGGGTACCATTAAGTGGAGCCAGACCGTGATGTGAGGGGTCTATGGGAAGAGTGAAGGTGTGGGCGAACAAGTGCGAACGGTGCGGCTATGTCTGGCTGCCCCGAACGGAGTCCAAGCCGAAGGTGTGTCCCAACAAGAGGTGCAAGAGTCTGTACTGGGACCGGCCGAGGCTGAGGAGCATTACGGGTGGTGAGGGAAAGATGTGACCGGACCTGCTGCCGGTGGACCAGGTCCGCCAGGACTACTGATCAGGAATAGACCCTGATTGCGCCCCGGTTGCGGGGTCGCGGCACGGAAATTTTCATTGGATTCTCCCTCGGATACGCCTCACAAACGGCCTTCCAACAGCAGCCGAGTTACCTGGGGCGCCAACTTGCGTGCGCGAGCCTCCAGTTCCGCTGAATCGACGTTGGTGATGGGATGAGGACAGACGAGGTAGGGAAATTCGGGAACCCCCATCAGGCGGGTGTAAGCCTTCGCTGTGTTCACGAACACATCCGTAATGATGGTGGCGGTGGGCAGGCCCTGCTGCTCCAGCGTAATTCCGTCGAGCAAACTGCCCGACGAGCAACCCCCTCAATCACCTATCCCGGCGATCACCACATCGGCGTGCCTGTGAAGGTCGGCCACCACTTCCGGCGACGGTGGCAACGACGCTGAGTGCTTCTTAACGTGGAACACCTCAGCAAATTCGAACTCCTCATCGAGGATACGAGAGATAGCCCGAAGGATGAAGTCCGAATTCGCTTTAGAGTTGTCCAGCAGACCCAACCGTTTGCCGCGCAGGTCAACCGGGCGTGGCGCCAGAGTCAACAGCCGCAAACCCGGGTCTTCGCCGGTGGGGTCCACCAATTGAAGCGTGGTGTCCTTAATAGCAGTCATTTCATCCTCTCCTTGCTAGCTCCCTCACGGCTCTCGAATGAGCACTGTGGTAGCCATCACCCCGAAGTAGTTCATGATTAGCTCACTGTAGATCCCGCTGTCGCCGCCGGCCTTGACGATAAAAATATCCTCCGGCGAGGGAGCGGCGAAGACCCGAGCTTCCTCGTCCTCCGGGGTGACCTCGCCGGCCATAGCGCCCATTCTTTTCAGGTGTGCCTTGGAGCGCCAGGCTTTCTCCCAAACGTATTGCTGTATGCTGGGCCGGTCCCAACCCTGTCGTTGCAGCATCTCCGCATGCCAATGACCGACGACCCAGAACCAGGGTGTGCCATGAAAAAAGTAGTGGGCCAATCCGTGGGCAGCCATTGATTCGGCAGTGGCATCCATCACGCTCTCGGAGGTCAAACCGTAGCGATTGCCCAACGTCTCTGGGTTTTGAATCGTCGCCACCGTCACGGTGGAATCCTCCGGCTTGAAGCCGCGGCTGATGTGAAACGGTGGCCAGGAACTGCGCTCTTCGTCCTCGCCAAAGCAAACCCCCTGCTTGGTCAAAGAGCCCATGCACCCCCGGTCCAGAACCCCGGGGCGTTGCTCGAATACGTTGATCAAAATCAGGCGTATCGCTCGTCCAATGGTAGAGTTGGCCCGGTTACCAGGGCTGAAAAGATTATCGGTACAGTTAAGTCCTATACGAGATCGGATGGGGCCGTTGACCAGGATGAGGATACCCGGGGAATTGGTAGCGGATGAGGCTTCGTGGATGCAATTGGGATCATACTCGAAGAGGGCCTCCATGGTGGCCAAGACCACGGGGAAGTAGCTCGGAAGGCATCCAGCCATGACGGCATTGGCGGCGGCTTGCTCCGCGGTCAAAACCCGGCGCCGCACCGCAACTTCGCCCAAGACCAGGTCTGGCGCCAGACCAACATAGTCCAGCATTTCGGTCACCCGATCTACTGTCGGGGGTACCACTGGGAGGCCGTCGGTCCACCCTCGGCGATAGCACTCTTCGATAGGATCAAGCCTTGCGACCTCGTAGACGGGAGCCCGCCTATTTCCCGCCATCGCACCTCCTGCGCAATTCCTTGCTAGATCGATCGATCACGATCATCATCAACGAGCAGACCGAGTGCCTATTCTAGCAAGAGAGGTCTTATCAAGCAACGATCTCCTCCTGTATAGGACCTTTCCAGATTCCGGCGTGACTGGTCAAAGAGTGTCTCACCCTCTCCCCATTGCAGCCTGTTTCTTAAATTTGGGCATCACTTCCAAGGCAAAGCGTTCCAGTTGTTCCAGCATGACGTCTAAGGGCGTCCCAATTCTGGTGCAGCCAACATGGACGCCCTTCAGGCCCGGATACTTGTCCTGCAATTCCATCAACCGTTCGATGATGCGCTCGGGAGGGCCGCAGAGCCATGATCCGGCCTTAACGGCGTCTTCAATGTTTGGCAGGCCGGCGGTAGGCGCCAGCTTGGGGTCAGCCAGGTCGGCTAGCTGCTTATCCGTCATGCCGCGGAAGAAGCCAAGGGGCGCGAACATCTTCATGTCCTCTTCGAAAAATTGTTTGCACTCCTTTATCCCTTGCGCCTCGGTATCGGCGATGTAAGTGGGTATGCCTATTACCAGATCGCCCCCCAACTCGGTCTCCCGGCCATGGCGAGCCAATGTCTCCCGCCACCGGACCACCACCTCTTCAGACGCGCCGCCGGTCACTGCGCCACCACCAATAACGCCCTTTATACCGTGTTTGGCCATGAAGTCCATGGCCCGCTGGCCGGCGCTGACGATGGGTTGCCAACACTCAACCGGCAGGATCGAAACACTAACTTACAGGAGGGACAGAAAATAGCGAAATTACAATATTGGGACAGCGAAGGACCGAACAACCCTGAGGTCTACATCGAAGAGATCGACCACTTTGACGCACGAGGCAAATTCCAGGTATACGGCCGGGGGGACATCTTCGGAAAAACCGAATTCGATATGACCATCTGGCGGGGCCGTGACCGGAGGATGCTTGTCCGGTTCTGGTCTAAAGATGACGACATCGATTGGCGGGCGTTCAAGATAGTTGGGATGCTAGATACCGACATCACCGGTAGCAGGATGATGGGCGACTGGATACCTTATTGCCTCCGAGTAGCATACGATGGTTGGATCTCAGATGAATGGTGAACCCACATCTCTGAGGACGACGGACGCCAACTCAGTCAGCACATCAGGACCGACCAGGGCAAGCTGGACTCCATAAGGTGAGGCACTCCAACTTCCTT
>JAKUQE010000204.1 GCA_022450395.1 Dehalococcoidia bacterium
CTCGTAAAGCGGGAGGATCCCACGCGGGGAGGACCGGCGGTCTACCCAACCTCCTCCGGAAGTGAACACCTGTTGCTTACTTTTTTAGAAGTCTGCGATATATCGAAGTACCAGCTGGGGAAGATCCTGGGCTGCAAGCACGATAGTCACGTCTGGCAGTGGTTCAACGGCCACCGCCGCCCGTGAGCACTCTATCTTTCGAGGATGCTGCATCTCCTCGCTTTGGGTCTTGGCGCCTATCAACTCCCTGCACCCGATTCCTAGCCCGATCAGGAATGCACGCCGATGATATTGTCCCAGTCGGTCGACTGCTGGTAGGCGTAAGCGGCTCTCATGAGTAGCGGGTCGTCGAAGAAGCGCCCGACGAGCTGAATGCTAACTGGGAGACCGGCTGACGACTTGCCCACGGGAAGGGCGAGCGCTGGGTGGCCGGTGTAGTTGAAGGGCAGGGTGTTACGGGAGCCTTTCGAGTTCACCGTCGCTAGGTTGTCCTCGACGGCCTCGAGGTAGCTACCAGGGGTGTGGTTCTTGGGCGCCGTCATGATACATGTGGGCATAACGAGCACGTCGACGTTGGCAAGCGCGGCGTCGTAGGCCTTGATGTAGGTGGGACGCACATTCTGGGCCTTGGCATACACGCGGCCGTGGTAGTTGCGACGGCTCATCTCCGAAGCGATAAGCGATAATTTGCTGCGTGGGGTGAGCACATCGGCTTGGGAGGCCCACATCTTGTTGATGGCTGCGATGATTGAAGCTGGGTAATAGGTCCTAGTGAAGGCGCCGAAGAACCCAGTTTTGAACACGGCAAGGGCCCCTTCACCCGTTAGCGCAGCCTGGGCCGCCCAGATGTCGTGATGCTCTGGGATGGATACTTTGGATACGTCAGCGCCCGCCTCTGCAAGGACGTCGACGGCCGTCATCACCAGGTCGCGCACATCGTCCTCAGCATCGTCAAAGCCCTCCCCGAGAACACCGATGCGCAGCCCTGATATGCCGTCGGTCAGGCCCCCGAGTATGTCGATAGTAGTCGGGACGTTTCGCGTCTGGCGGGGATCGTAAGGGTCGTAACCCGCAGTGGCCTGGAGCGTAGCCGCCGCATCCTCTACGGTCCGGGTCATCGGGCCGGTGTAGTCGATGCTCTGGTCCGAGCCGAACCCGATCCCGAAGTGCGACAACAGTCCGAACGTGGGCTTATGTCCGACGATGCCGGAGTAAGCCGCAGGGATACGGATGGAGCCACCCTGGTCGCCGCCGAAAGAGATGTCCACCTCGCCGGCGGCCACGGCCGCGGCGGAGCCCGCGGACGATCCGCCGGTCACATGATCGTGGTTATGGGGATTGAGAGGCCGGCCGTAGTCGCCGATGGCGCCGCCGGTACCGAATCCGCCACTCAGTCCGTTCATGACGTTCTTGCCGATGATAGTGCCCCCCTCCTTCAGCACGCGGGTGACGACAGTAGCGTCGAAGTCGGGAATGAAGCCTTCGAGGGCGAAAGATCCGAAGCTCATGGGTATACCCGCCACCGCGACGTGGTCCTTGTAGCTTACGGTCTTGCCGGCAAGCAGACCCTCGTCCGACCCTTCGATCCGGCACTTCCACATCCAGGCGTTGAGCGGGTCTTCCTCTGGGCTCGGACGGTGCCCGGGCTCGCGGGCGGCGGAGACCATGGGAGGGTTGGCCTCTTCCAACCGGGCCTGGACGAAGGTGTCCAACTGATCCAACTGTTCTATAAGGTACTTCTGGTACTTGACGGCCTCATCGGGACCAAGATGAATCCCAAGATCTTTAGCCACGGCCACCACTTCATCGACGTCAGGTACTGCGTACATGAGACCCTCTCTTATAATCGTAGATTAGCAGGCTTGGCGGAATCTGAACCGAAATCTTTAATTTACACCGGTCCCGGCCTGCTCCGGTGGAAAAAAGGAGAGTACTGCTACCGTTGGAAGCCTGTCAACCGTCATCTCCACGGTCTTCAGATGCTATTTTGAACGGCTTTGGTACGAGTTTCATCGACGACTATGAGGCGCTGTTTGGCGCCATAGCGTTGGTGGTAATCCGATTGCCCAAAGGTTTCCCGATTAGGAGCTTGTATAATTCAGCCTTTAAAATCTTGTACGCGACGGTAGGTGTTGCAAGGCCACGATTAGCTCTGTGCTTGGTCCCATGGATACCGGGCCAACAGACCATGAGGGGTAGTCTCTTCGCCTTGTTGAATTTGCCCAATCTTTAAGAACCTGGAGGACTTCAGTGTCAGTATATTTCGGTAAGTCTGCCGGGACGCAGGTGTCACGGCCAAGGTCGAGATGAACCTGGACAGCGTGGAGGCCGCCAAGAACATGGTCCGGTTGGGACTGGGGGTCTCATTCCTGCCGCTCAGTGCGGTGCGCCGGGAAGTCGAATTTGGATCGCTGACATTGATCGACCTGGCCGAAGTACCGCCGGTCCTGCTGCCAACTTACCTCCTATTGCGCCGTGGGCAGGAAATCGGGCCGACAGCCCGATCGTTCTTAAAGCTGCTTCAAGAGACATATGACGTCGAGATACCGGTACTGCTTGAAAACAGGTAGGTAATCAAAAAGGCCCCGGCATGTTTGCCGGGGCCTTTTTTATTTGGTCGAACCAGCGATGTAGAATCAGAGAACGTGGTACAGAATAAGGTGGTCTCGTAACACGTCAGCCGCAAAGTCGTTTTCAACATCGCGCCAGACCGAGTGGATGTGGTTTGCTCCGTCCTGGCGGTTGTCAAATTCAACCACGAAGTCGCCGCCGTGGATGCGGTAATAGTGGGCCTCGTCCTTGGAGACCGGCCCGGCCCAGGCCAGATACAGATGGTCTAGGCCATCTTCTTTCAGTGCGGCCAGCTTCTGTTCGGCAAGTTCAGTCGGCACTTGATTAACGTATTCCGCAATCAGGGCCAGAAACAGTTCCTGCTGCGCCCCGTTCATCTTGGATGCCGGCAGGCCCTCGTAGGCCGGCAACGAGGCCTTGGAAGCATTGAAGGTGACGATGTCGGCGGGGGCGGCGTCATAGATGACCGACTCTGCGATCTGTTTCTCGTCCAAAGAAGCCATCAGGTCAAAGGCCAAGTCTTCCCGGTCTCCCAAGATCCGCAGCCCGTTCTTCGGTCCCTTCCGCACCTCGGCGGGGTTGGCGCCAAAGAAAAAGGGTGTCATGCCGATTACCCGGTCGCCCCAGATGCTGAAATGGATGGAGACATGATGGCCTTCGACCCGATAGGCCCAGGGGTCCTTACCGCCGGGTTCGCCGAAGACGGTGAAATAATAGAGTTCGGTGTCCCGAACGAAGGTCGTGATGCCCTGTTCCTTTTCCAAGGGACCCAGGACATTTTCGTGTTCCATTATGCGCTTAGCTTGTTCGTAAGACTCATCGGTAAGGCCACTGGCCAATACCGCCATCGCTAATTCGCGTTGGGCTGGTTCCATGTCTCGGAGGGGCAGGCCGTGGCGGTTCATGGGCGGGTAATACCAAAACACCCGCTCGCCATCCATGTATTCGTAAGTGGCCTTGGCTTTTTGCTGGCCGTTCAGGCTGCCGAGGAAAGCTTTGGCTGCGGCTACCATGCCGGCGACCGTCTCCGGGGCCAGGGTTTGTCCTGTGGGCATCCGGGCACTCCTTCCAGTCCGATCCAATCTTGGCAGTATCAGGCAAGATCCGCGGAACGGCTCATGTTTTCTGGGAGTGTAGAGAGGGTCAGATTAGCTGTCAACCCAAGCTAGGTGGACACGGGTTAGGCATCAAGGACTAGGTCTGGGCGAGCACCTTATCAAGGCGGCGTCCAACTCGTCCACCGTAGCGAAGCCCTCGAAACGGTCGTCTATCCGTATATTGGTGGATGTTACGGAGATACTGTATCGGGTCCAAAATTGGGCAACGAATTAAAGCGGCGAACATCAGAATTCCCCCTGCCTGAAATGGGGTTAGCCCGCCATCCGTTTGATTAATTGCGGGCTTGGAAGAGGCTTCATCCCAGGTATGCCCCGTTATTGTCCATAGCCACCTGATCTATGGCTGAATAAGTCAGCCTAAGATGAGTAGCAGGGGTATTACCAGGGCCTAATCCGCTAGTCCTGGCGCCCCATTACCCCCCGGTTGTGCTACCGCCTGGTCTAGCTGAAGCGGTTGCGTGAACGACTGTCACCCATTACCGAATATGGGGATAAACGGAAAAAACAGCCTTTGAAGGAATAGATGAAAGCTGAAAGACAGTACGCACCGAAGCTAACTCCTAGCACCCTATCCGAAGGCGAACTCCAGAATCCAGCGAGATACATCCCTGACGATGCCTATATTTCTGATCGGGATCTCATGAAGCGTAAGGATCCCACGCGAGGAGGACCGGCGGTCTATCCCACCTACCTCGGAAGTGAACACCTGTTGCTGACTTTTTTGAAAGTCTGCGATATATCGAAATACCAGCTCGGGAAGATCCTGGGCTGCAAACATGATAGTCATGTCTGGCAATGGTTCAACGGTCACCGCCGCCCAGGAGCACTCTATCTTTCGAGAATGTTGCATCTCATCATGTTGACCCTTCCACCGGACCCGATACCCATCCAGTTCATCAGTTCCATCGATTGGGGAAAAAGTGAGATTACCTGGCGCACCGGACTGACTACTAAGGATGACCATTACTGGCCGGGATTCAATGCGGCGAAGAAGCACAAGGGGAAGCGCGTCCCTAATCTTGTGGGAGGCACGGAGTTCGACGGGAGAGGGAAAGAGATTCCGGTGCAGAGGGTAGCGGTGGGAAGGTCTGATTCCCCGGTTTAGCCCTTATCTCTATATATAAGATATCGGTCGGCTAACTCAATCACTACGCGCAGCGCGTAGAGGGTTCACGCCTGTAGTTTGCGGTGGTATACCAGTCCTCACATTCCGGCGTTGGAATGCTAGCTCCAAAGGAGGTAAACCATGCAAAGTCAAAGGATTACAGCGATCATTATGGGCGTGTAGGCTTTGTCATAACATCGAAATTATATGACGGGAAGGACTCCCGAGGAACCTCACCAATTACCTCTGTACGAACATTTTTACTGCCAGTTTCTGCGGGATGCCAGTGCGCCAGCGATTATAACTTTGAGGCCATCTACGTTATGAACCCACTAGCCGTAAAGGTACTGGCCTGCTAGCACCAACTCAAAGGGCGCTTCGTCCTTCAGAATTTCCATACCCATCCAGGCAAGGCTTCTAATCGTGCAATCCGTTCTGGGGTTAGGCTATTACGAGATGTGCGTTGTGTAGTTACCCAAGAACCTAGGTTGTGCCCTTCTTCTTTATGAGAATAAGGAGGCCTGGCGTGGCCTTTACTTGCCGTGAATTTCTGGAGGGCCGAGAACCCTCTTCCCACTGAAATTCCCCATGGATTGCCGTTACTAAGCCACCAGGGTAGTCGAGTGA
>JAKUQE010000205.1 GCA_022450395.1 Dehalococcoidia bacterium
ACAGCCGGACCTGGGACATCGACCGGGATGAAGGACGCACCGTCCAAGGGCTGAAAGACTCTTCGATCGAACCCCTGGCTGCGCCTTTCATTCAGGTCCCCGACGACCTGAAGGGCAACCTGGTGGTTACGTCGGTGGACGCCTTGATCAACTGGAGCAGGAAGTCCGCTCTGTGGCCCGTCACGTTCGGCTTGGCTTGTTGCGCCTTCGAGATGATTGCCACCGCCATGGGCCGGTTCGACATCGCCCGCTTCGGCATGGAGGCTTTCCGGGCTTCGCCACGCCAGGCGGACTTGATGATTGTCGCGGGCACCGTGACCTGGAAGATGGCCCCGGCGATCCAGCGGATCTACGATCAGATGGGCGACCCCAAGTGGGTGATATCCATGGGGGTTTGCGCCACCAGCGGCGGCCCTTATTACGGTTCCTACAGCGTGGTGCCCGGCGTGGACCACATAATCCCCGTCGATGTTTACGTGCCAGGATGCCCGCCCCGCCCCGACGCCCTGCTATTCGGCATCATGGAATTGCACGAGAAGATCAAGAAATACCGCAACTTGGGCAAGTCCGCCCGTCCGCCCATCTCCGGACAGGTTACCGCTGAAAGGCCTCCAGTGGAAACTTTGCCGGAAGACGGCGTCCCCGGTTCACAAGGCAATACCTGATGCCGGTTCAGGCATTGACCGGGGCGGAGTTGGCGGAGCGGCTTAGCGCAGGTGTCCCGGCTTCGGTGGAGCGGTGGGAAGAAGAGGTTGTGTGGGTGGAGCCCTCGAAAGTCGAGGACGTTGCCCGGTTTCTGCGGGACGACTCTTCCCTAGACTTCCAGTTCCTCAACGCGATCAGCGCCATAGATTTCATCGAGTATTTCGACGTCGTATATCACCTGACCTCTTTTCGTCTCCAGCACACCGCCGTGATCAAGACCAGGTTACACGGGCGTGAGTCCTTGTCTGTGCCATCGGTTTATCACGTGTGGCGGGGGGCCGATTTCCAGGAACGGGAGGTCTGGGACTTGATGGGCGTCGATTTCCAAGGACACCCTAATATGAAGCGGATCATGCTATGGGAAGGATTTGAAGGCCATCCCTTGCGTAAGGATTTTTTGTGACCGCTGCTAGATTAGTGGCGCGAAACTCGGGCAAGGGTTCCGGTGTGCGGAAATCCCCCCTAACTTGCTTGTGCGAAGGAAGTCCGGCGTTGCCCCCCTTTATAAAAGGGGGGTTGAGGGGATTTCGTTCCTAGCCATGCCCATTCACACCGAGCCGATGACGATCAACGTCGGTCCCCAGCACCCCAGTACCCATGGGGTGTTTCGACTACGTGTGACCTTCGACGGGGAAGAGATACTTGAGGTGGAGCCGGTTTTCGGCTATCTGCACCGGGGGACGGAGAAACTGGCCGAGGAGCGGACCTACGTTCAGATCGTCACCCTCACCGATCGGCTGGACTACGTCTCCTCCATGATTAACAACCAGGGCTACTGTCTGGCGGTTGAAAAACTGTTGGGAGTAGAGCCGCCGCTAAGGGCCAAGTGGCTGCGCACGATGGTGGCCGAGCTGCAGCGAATCGCCAGCCACTTGATGGGAATAGGATTCTTTTTGCAGGACCTGGGAACTTTGGGAACGCCGTTGATGTACGGATTCCGCACCAGGGAGAAGATTCTAGATCTGTTCGAGATGCTGTGTGGCGCCAGGATCACTCTGACCTATATGAGGCCGGGTGGGGTGTTCTCCGACACTCCCCCGGATTTCTGGCCGGCCCTGGAAAATTTCATGCAGGAATTGCCCACGGAAATAGGCGAGATTGAACAACTGGTGATGGAGAACGAGATCGTTCTGGTGCGCACCAAAGGCGTGAGCCCGCTTTCGCCGGAAATGGCCATCAACTGTTCGGTAAGCGGGCCGGTGCTGAGAGCCAGCGGCATCGCTTGGGACTGGCGTAAGATGGAGCCGTACGATGCCTACGAGTGGGTAGACTTCGACGTACCGGTGGGCGCCAACGGTGACAATTACGACCGATTCTGGGTTAGGATGCAGGAGATTCACCAGAGCGCGCGTATTATCCACCAGTGTATGGAGCACATAGAACCGGGCCCGGTGCGGCTGGACCTGCCCTTGGTATTCCGGCCCGAGCCGGGGGCCGAGGCTTACGGCCGGGTGGAGGCATCCAAAGGGGAGCTGGCTTTCTATATGCTGAGCGATGGGGGCGTGAGTCCGTATCGCTGCAAGATTCGGTCCCCCTCTTTGATCAATCTTACGGTCACCGAGCATCTGCTGGTGGGCTGGAAGCTGGCGGATATGATTGTGACCTTGGGTAGTCTGGACATCAACATGGGGGAAGTAGACCGTTGAGTTGCGTGATGTCGCCGGACAACGTCCTATACGGAACCCCCGTATACCGGTTCGTGTACGAACTTGTAGGTACGGTCCTCCCCTGTTGGATCTCCTACGTCGCTGCCGGGTTGGTCATAATGTTTATCCTGGTGAACGCGGTGCTGATGGGCGCGGCGGTGTTCGTCTTCGCGGAAAGGCGTCTCATCGGCCGTTTCCACAACAGGATAGGCCCCAACCGGTGGGGACCCTTTGGGACTTTCCAACCCTTCGCCGACGTATTGAAACTCATCTTCAAGGAGGATATTACCCCCGCAGCGGCCGACAAGATCGTGTTTCTGGCGGCGCCTATCGTGATGCTGGCCCCGGCAATCTTGATGCTGGCGGTGGTGCCCTTCGCCAAGAACACCGCCTTGGCCGATTTGAACGTGGGAATCCTTTATATTCTGGCAGTTACCTCGCTGAGTTCCGTGGCCATCCTGATGGCCGGTTGGTCCTCCAACAACCGCTACGCCATGTTCGGAGCGGCCCGGGGAGTGGCGGTGCTGATAAGTTATGAAGTGCCGGTTGTGTTGTGCCTGCTGGGGGTGGTGATGGTGGCGGGTTCAATGTCTTTAGCGGATGTCGTTGAAGCCCAGGCCGTACCCTTCCTGCTGGTGCAGCCGTTGGCCCTGTTCGTTTTTCTGGCCGGTGTCTCCGCTGAGCTTAACCGCACGCCTTTCGACGTTGCCGAAGCGGAATCCGAACTCGTCGCCGGCTACCATACCGAGTACAGCGGCGTTAAGTTCGCGTTGATCCAAGCGGCCGAGTTCGGTGGGGTGGTGACCGCGTCGATGGTTGTGGTTACACTGTTTTTGGGTGGCTGGGCGGGACCCTTGGCCGACTACCTGGGGTGGTTCTGGTTCCTGTTAAAAGTGGGCGCGGTGGCCTTTATCTTCATCTGGGTGCGGGCCACCTATCCCAGGTTGCGCATCGACCAGTTGATGGCCTTCGCCTGGAAGTTCCTGCTGCCCCTGAGCATAATCAACCTCTTCGCCACTTCCTTGGAGGTTTTCTTCCTGCGGGACTCCCAGGGAGTGCTAGCAACCAACGACCTGTGGATCATGACCGGCATCAACCTGGCGCTGGGCGCCGGATGCATCGCCCTGTTTGGCAGCATGATCCGAGAAAAGATAAAGCCGGTAACGTGGCAACCGGCCGCCGGAACAGCGAGTCTAACTGTGGGTGAGGTTACATAATGTACGGTATGGGCATGGTCAAAGGTCTGCTGGTCACATTGAAAAACTTGACCAAGCGCCCCTTCACCGTCCAGTACCCGGAAGAGCGCCTGAAGCAGCACCCCCGCTTCCGGGGCGAAGAGTTTGTCTGGTATGAAGAGCGCTGCACCGGTTGCGCGTCCTGTGCCAAGTTTTGCCCCCTGGGAATAATAAAGATCGTGACCAGTCCCAGCGAGACTGCCCCGGCGCAGGGAGACAAATACCTGCTGGAAGTTTTTGACATCGACATAGCGAGGTGCATGTTCTGCGGTCTGTGCGTGGAGGCTTGCCCCTACGACGCGCTGTTCATGGGCAGCGGTTTCGAGCAGAGCCAGTACTCACGAAAAGAGATGGTGATCGGCATCGATCAACTGCGCCAAGCCGATAAACATCCCAGCACTTTTTTCCGGCCCCAGTTGGAATCCGCCGGATATGATCCCCATCAAGGCCAGCCGCTGCACTGGAAGGACGTAGGGCGGGAGTCCTGGCGTTGGCACCAGCATGAAAAGGCCGGTATGCGACTGGAGTCGGCTGCGGGCTCCGGAAACGGAGATCCGATCGAGGCCGTGGACGACCTCAACTCGCCTGACCTTGGTGGAACCGCCGAAGACGCCGGCGCCCCAGAGCAAACCCAGTAGATGTTGTTTCAGGAGATCGTATTCTGGGTCCTATCCGTGCTGGCCATCGGCGCGTCCTTGGGTGTGGTTCTAGTCAAAGACCTGTTCCGGGCCGCTTTGCTGTTGGTGGTGGTGTTTATCGCCGTGGCCGGCTTCTTTGTGCTGCTGAACGCCGAGTTTCTGGCGGTGGTGCAGGTGCTCATCTACGCCGGAGCCATCGCCATCCTGATCATCTTTGCCATCATGCTCACCCGGGACGTACAGCACGGAAACTTGCCCAACCGGTTTCAGATCCCGGCCGCTACCCTTGCGGCAGTGCTCTTGGCCGTTATGGTGGCGGTGGCCGTCGACACCAAGTGGGACCTGCTGGCCGGTCAGGCGCAGAGTAGGGCGCAAGCGGTACAGACGAGCGCGGTCCGTACCCTGGAATCGCCTAGGGACCTGGCTGGATTGGAACGGGCAGGATTCGCTACCGAAGGCGAAAGGACGGCGGCTCAGGAAGCGGGCCTGGCCGACCTGCTGATAGGCGACTTCGTACTGCCCTTCGAAGCGGTTTCCTTGCTGTTGCTGGCCGCCGTGATAGGCGCATTGGCGCTGGTAAGGCCGAGGTAGCGTCTCATGACCCTTGAATCCATGATGATTGTTGCCGCGATCATGTTTTGCATCGGGTTGTACGGTACGCTGGCTCGGAGCAACGTCTTGGTGGTGCTGATGTCCCTAGAATTGATGTTCAACGGCGTCAACCTGACCTTGGTGGCCCTGGCGAAGTACGTTGTCCCCGTTGGGATAGAAGACAACATCGCCGCCGTGCTAACCGGCCAAGTATTCGCGGTTTTCATAATCACCGTGGCCGCCGCCGAAGTCGCGCTGGGTCTCGGCATCGTCTTTGCCATGTACCGCAACACTGAATCCGTGGACCTAGCCAATGCAACCGAACTACGAAATTAGACGATCTGCCAACCTCTCCCCCTTTTGTAAAGGAGGCCGGGGGGATTTGCTCCAAAGCTAATATGTGGATTGAATTCAAACGAGCGCCCAATCTAATGATGGCCGAGATGTGGAAGGAAGTCTTGGAGGGAGAAGGCTTGCCTACGCGCATCTTACCCGAGGGAGACATATTGGATTGGGGCGAACGTGTTCCCTTCCGCATCTACGTGCCCAAAGGGCGGG
>JAKUQE010000206.1 GCA_022450395.1 Dehalococcoidia bacterium
ATCACATTCTGCCATGAGGCACGGAGGGGTTTAAGTCATCCAACATAATCATGGCAACCAGCGCGACTTTAGAAACGTCGGGGGTGAGATTTAACTTCGATCTATCCACTCCATCCGGCGGGAATCAGGCCCAACTCAACATCACGGTGGACGATCTGGCCAATGGCCAGCGGCTGCCCTTCAACCACCAGGCCTGCCCTGCGGTGCACGATTTCACCCGTGGGTTCACTCGCTGGTTGGGCACCAAAGGATTTCGAGCAACCCGCAACGACGATGAGATAGTCGCCGAGGTCCGCTCCGAAATGACTTCGGCTCAACTCACCCAAGGGTTCCGGGACGCCTTGGACATGGTGGACCAGAAATTCTCCAACTACCTGGGGCCGATCATCGGCTCGAATTCATATTCCGACGTTGTCTACAAGAAAGAAGACGGGGTCGCTTGGCTGCTGCTGAACCGTCCGGAAACCTATAACGCCAAGCGTGGCATCACCATGGATGAGATGGCCGAAAGCCTGTTGGACGCCGCGGGCGATTCCAGCATCCGGGTGGTGGTGATCTCCGGAGCCGGCCCCAACGGGTTTTGCACCGGGAATGACCAGAGTTACGACCCGGAGTTGGAGCACTCGGCCTACCGGGGAGAGGCCGAGGTGCGGTATAGCCAGGTGGTTCAGCAGATGCCCCAGCCGGTGATAGCAGCCGTGGACGGCTTCGCCATCGGTTCCGGAAACATCTTGGCCTATACCTGCGACTTCACCATTGCTACCACCAGGTCCAGGTTCGGACAGACTGGGCCAAGAGTTGGCAGCCCGGCCAATGGCCATAACGTGGCCATGCTGGCGGCCAGGGTGGGCCAAAAACGGGCGCGGGAGATATGGATGTTGTGCCGCCAGTACACTGCCCAGCAGGCCTATGACATGGGATTGGTCAACATTGTGGTGGAGCCTGACCGGCTTTGGGGCGAGGTGGACCGGTGGATCGCCGACATCAAGAACGTCAGCCCGGTGATTCTTCAGACCCAGAAGATGTCGTTCAATCGCCACGACCATTTCCAGGACCCGGCAATGACCCCGATACAGGAATATATGCCCGACTACCAAGCAACGGAGGAAGCCCGGGAACGCCGGATGGCCTTCATCGAGCGGCGGCCGATAGACCCGTCCAAGAACGTGCCTTACATCAAGGTTCCCATCGGCTAAGCGGAGGGCGATCGCGTCCGCGGGCAGGCGGTTGTTTTTACCGTTCCGTGGGATGGCCAGACGCCCAGCACAGCGCTCTCCTTACTCGCCCCGTCATTCCAGCGAAGGCTGGAATCCAGGAGGACTCTTCGGCACAACAGCAAAGATAAAGGAGAAGCACCTTTCCTGGATTCCGGTTTTCACCGGAATGACGGGGCGGGCGGAGATTCCCTGGCTGAAGTGACGGCTTTCCGTACAGGGTGGGACGTCAATACTCGATTATGGCGCGGCCCAAGATATCACCGGCCTTTAGCGCGGCGCAGGCTTCGTTGATGTCGTCCAGCTTATAACGGCGAGTCACCAATTTATCCAGGGGGAACTTTCCTTCCTGGTACCACCTCAAGAACATGGCAAAGTCCTTGTCCGGGTAGGTCGCACCCAGGCTGCCCCGGTATTGCCGTTGGTGCGTCACAAAGAGCCGGGAATCTATCGTAATGTCCCATCCGGGCAGGCCGATCAGCACCGCCATGCCGCCGTGGTTATCGGCGCCTGGACCGCCGCCTCTGGTCGACGGCAGGATCTGTTCGTTGGTGATCTTTAGACCGATGGCATCAAAGGCGTAGTCCACGCCGCCGCTGGTAATCTCCTGGATGGCCTCAACCGGGTCACCCTGGGAAGCGTTCACCATGTGGGTCGCCCCGAATTCTTGGGCCAGTTGCAACTTCTCATCCGTCAGGTCCACGGCGATGATGGGATAAGCCTCTAGAATCGCGGCCATGCGCACCGCGCACAGACCCACGCCACCGACTCCGTACACCGCCACCGATTCCCCAGGGCGCACCTTTGCCGTGTTCAGCACCGCGCCTGCCCCGGTGAGGACGGCGCACCCGACGATACAGCTGATGTCGGTGGGGGCGTCTTTGGGAATCGGAACCACGTAATCACCGCCGATCAGGACATCTTCTCCCCAGGTGTAAGTGCTTCCGTGAACCGGCTCTTCATGGTAGGTGATACCTGTAGGCGTTGCCGCCGGACGGCCCCTGACGGGTGTTCGGGGAACCCAAGTAACTATCGCGTGGTCGCCTTCCTTTATGTGTGTCACGTCGCGGCCCACCTGCGCCACTATCCCGGTCCCTTCGTGGCCAAGCACCAAAGGGCGGGGAAGACTGTCATTCTCCATCTGATGGAGTTGGGAGTGGCAGACCCCGCTGGAGTAAAGTTTGACTATAACTTGATCTGCTCTTGGTTCGGGCACTTCCAGTTCGTCAACCAAAAGTTGGCCGCCTGGAGCGATCTGAATCGCGGCTCTGGTTTTCATTACTTCTCCAAATATCACGAGTGAAGAAAGGTCTCACCCTCCGTCTATCTATGGGCGGCCAGAAGCTCAAGAATTACATCTCGAATCATCTGATGCGCCACCAATTCTACACCTGGCAAAGCTACGCCGCACGGAGATTTTCATGTGGAGCGTCCCAGTCTCCCGCAGTGGACAATCCCGCCTGCTCCGACGTACTATTTCCCCATGCCGGTTCCTAGCACTCAAATTATACGAATAGCCACAGCAGCCCCATGGTAGAGTCCAACCCCCCTGGCAACATGGCCCGCGTCTTCATTGGCCGCCAGGCCGAGTTGGCCGAACTGGAAGCGAACGTGGCGGAAGCCGTGGCCGGGCGAGGGAGGCTGGTAATGCTGGCCGGTGAGCCGGGCATCGGCAAGACCCGGACCGCCGAAGAGTTGGGTGTGCTGGCCGAACATCAAGGGGCCCAGGTCCTCTGGGGCCGGTGCTATGAAGAGGAAGGTGTGCCGCCCTACTGGCCTTGGGTGCAGGCCATCCGGTCATACATAAGAGAGAAAGATCCAGAGGAGCTTCGGTCGGTAATGGGCGCCGGCGCCGAACACATCGCCGAGATCGTGGCCGACGTACGGGAGCGATTGCCCGGCTTGAGAACACCACCCCAAGTGGAACCGGACCAGGCCCGCTTCCGCCTCTTTGACTCCATCACGTCCTTCCTGAAGAACGCGGCGCAAGACAAACCGCTCGTGCTAGTCCTGGACGACCTACAATGGGCCGACCGGTCGTCTCTGCTGCTTCTGGAGTTTCTGGCCCGGGAGATCGGCTCCAGCCCGTTGTTCCTGATCGGCACCTACCGGGACGCTGAGCTTTCGCCGGAGCACCCCTTGGCCCAGAGTTTAGATGCCTTGGACCGGAGAGGGCTGCTCCGCCGGGTGAGCCTGCGGGGCCACACTCGAAATGATGTGGCCCGTTTCATCGAAGTAACCGCCGGTCTATCTCCACCGGAGGAGCTCGTGGAGGCGGTCTACACTCAGACCGAGGGCAATCCCCTCTTCATTACAGAAGTGATTCGGCTGCTGATGCAGGAAGGGGACCTAACTGCCGGCTCTGGCGCCGGGCTAGAAACGTGGATCGGCCGTATTCCCGAGGGTGTCAGAGACGTGATCGGCCGACGGCTTAATAGCCTGTCCGAAGAATGCAAAGACATCCTGACCATCGCGACAATCAGCGGCCGGGAATTTGAGCCGAGTTTGATTGCCCCATTGGTCGAGAACACGTCTGAAGACCGGCTCCGGGAGGTGCTGCAAGAGGCGATGGCGGCCTTGCTCATCGAGGAGTTGCCCCGGGGCCGCTATCAGTTTTCCCATGCCCTCGTTCGAGAAAAATTCGCGGAAGAGATGTCCCAGACCAGGAAAGCGGGACTCCACGCCACCATTGGAGAGACCCTGGAAGAGATTTACGGCGATGATGTCGAACCACACGCCGCCGAACTGGCCCATCACTTTAGGGAGGCCCAGACGGCTGTAGGCAAAGAGAAGTTAGTGCATTATTCGTTGTTGGCCGGGGATTGTGCGTTGGCTTCCTATGGCTACGAAGACGCGCTGGATTATTTTGAACGAGGACTGGTTGCCCGGGACATAGACCTAACCGGACCGGAACCGGCTTGTGACGAAGAGGCTGCGGCCCTGCTGTTCGGACTGGCCCGGGCCAAGTCCGCCACCGGCGTCGGGCACCAACTTGCGGAAGCGTTCGCCACTCTAAGCCGCGCCTTCGAATACTACGCCGGGGCGGGAAGTGTCGCCCAAGCGGTGGCCGCGGCTGAATTCCCGATCGCGCCCTCACCTTATCGAATCTCAGGCGTCGCCCAACTCATGGCTCGTGCTCTCGCCATGGTACCGGCCGATTCCCACGAAGCAGGGCGTCTCCTTTCCCGCTACGGCGGGATTCTTGGGGCCGCGGACCGTGACTACGAAGGGGCTCAACAGGCGCTGGGGCGGGCAATCGCCATCGCCAGGCGTGAAGGGGATGTGCCGCTGGAGATTCAGGCCTTAACCTATGCCGCCGACGTGAGCGGGCAACACCTCCACTGGCAAGAAAGCGTGGACAATGGGCTGCGGGCCATCGAACTGGCCGCGAGTATCGAAACCCACCAGTCTGAGCTCCATTCCCGCTATTGGACGTCGATAAGTCTGCTTCACATGGGTGATCTGAACGCCGCCCGCCCCCACACGACCGTCATGCGAGACCTGGCTCAGAGTAGAAGGACGCCCAGGGAGCTCGCCGGCATCGGCTTTGCGCCGATCACAACCCTGTCGTGCCTTGAAGGCGACTGGGAAGCAGGCCGTGAATACAGCGACCAGGGCCTGGAGGTTTCACCCTTAAATCCGATACTCCTATCACCCCGAGTTCTGTTGGAGTATCAGACGGGGGAGTCCGGGCAAGGAGAGATCCACCTAGAGCGGCTCCTGGAGGCGATGCGGTTGGCCGGTCCAGATCAATCCCAGGCGTCCGTCAGAGCGTCCATGGCCATCGCCGCGATAGCCCGAATCACCGGTGTCTCCCACCGCTTGGAGATAGCCGAGGCAGCCGCCGAGGCAGTGCTCTCGAACCAGTCTGTCGCACCCCTTAACGTCATGTACGCCAGAGCCGGGTTGGCATTTCTTGCCGTGCAGAAAGGCGATCAGTCCGCGATAGAGGAGCAGTATAGCTATTTTTCGAGCCATCAAGGCACGATGATATGGACGTTTGCATCCGTAGACCGGCTGCTGGGTATCCTTTCCCAGACGATGGGTCACCTGGACCAGTCTGCTGGG
>JAKUQE010000207.1 GCA_022450395.1 Dehalococcoidia bacterium
CTTGCTGGACCTCCGAGGGTGACCGGGGGTCGGCTTCCTGCAAGCCAGGAGTCGTGGTGGGGCCGGGGCCGATGGCGTTGACGGTAATGCCGTATTTGATCCACTCCAAGGCCAAAACCCGGGTGAGATTGGCTACGCCCGCCTTGCTGGAGCAGTAGGCGGCCCGGTCTTCCCGTGCTACCACCGCCAGTTGGGAAGAGATGTTGATGATTCGCCCATATCCTTGGTCGATCATGGGCCGGGCGGCAGCTTGGGCGCAAAAAAACGCGCCTTTCAGGTTAGTGTCCACCACGGCGTCCCAGTCTTCTTCGGTGACCTCCAGAGCCGGTTGCCTGCGGCGGATCCCGGCGTTGTTCACCAAGATATCCAGCCGCCCGAAGTCCCGGACCACGGCTGCCACGGACTCCCGGATGTTTGCCAGGTTCAGCACGTCCAGCGCGTAGGTGGCGCTTGTCCGGTCCAGTCCTTCGATCTGAGATTGGATTCCTCTAGCTTCATCTAGCTTTTGAGGTATGTCAGAGACCGCCACATCGGCTCCGGCTTGGGCCAGGCCGATGGCCAGGGCGGCGCCGATGCCCCGCGCCGAGCCGGTTACCAGGGCCACTTGACCTTCTAAGCTGAGACCTGGGTAAGACATGATGAAACGCCTCCTTAAACGGTCGACAAGCCAACTTGAAGTCCGGCCGCCGGTTGGTTGTCGAACGTCGTTCAGATGAGAGCCATCGGCATCAGCCGGAGCCTCGCCAGAGGCGGTAGCATAGCACAGGGGTCACGTCCGAGCCATAGGCACCCACTCGTATCATTAAAATCACGGGATCATGTTCTGGTTTAGGTCTTGCCAAGGCCGGGACTTGACCTTAGACTCGCCCAGGGAATCGTAAGCACTGATTATTCGTCCGCCACGCATTATTCGGCAGGAGAACAATGGATAACAATGGATGAGGTAGCGCAGGCGCCCTTGCAACGCGGGCGCAGCCGTGGATTCATCCTGGCCAGTCTCTCGTTGGGGCACGGCGCCTCCCACCTTTACGATCAGGGATTTCCGGTATTCATGCCGGTCATCGCCCAATCTCTTGGCCTCGGCTACACTCAAGTGGCAACGCTGCTCAGTATCAGGCAGGTGGGTTCCGGGTTGGTCAGCCTGGGCGGGGGAGCGTTGGTGGACATCCTCAAAAGACAGTGGGGGATGATTCTGACCGGGTGCATGGCCGGGTCCGCCATCGCTTATGCCCTGGTGGGAGCTTCCACCAACTTTCCACTTTTGATCGCAGCGGTGATACTGGTCTCGGTTCCCGGCTCGCTGTGGCACCTGCCGGCGGCTGCGGCCCTGTCCCAGCGATTCCCCGACCGCAGGGGTTTCGCCATCGCCATGCATGGCTTTGGCTCGAATATCGGCAATGTGTTGGGTCCGCTATTGGCTGGAGCGTTGCTCACCATACTTCTCTGGCGCCATGTGCTATTTATCTATGCGGCGCCATCATTGATCTTGGCAGGCCTCGTCTGGTGGTCGCTGAGAGACATTGGCAAGGAAGATGCGCCGGGGGAGCGGACCCGATTACGGGCTCAGTTAGGATCAGGGCTGCGGCTGCTGCGAAACCCGGTCGTCTTAGGACTGATCTTGACGTCCACTTTTCGGGGCATAGCGCTGAACGCCCTGTTCCATTGGACACCCTTCTATCTGACGGACATGGAGACTGGTTTAGGAATGGGGCACTTCAGAGCGGGTATTCACATCTCCTTGCTGGCGGGCATGGGAATCTTCTCGGCTCCGGTGCTGGGCGTGCTGTCAGATAAGTTCGGCCGGAAAGCGGTGCTGTTGCCGGGATTAGCCTCGTCGGCGGTGTTGTCCTTGCTTGTTGTGAGTACCGGGGATTCGATACTGCTGGCTTTTGTTTTGGCCGGGCTGGGGCTGGGCACCTTCGCGTTGCACCAGATCATGCAAGCCGCGGTACTGGACGTGGTTGGGCGCGGTACCGAAGCGACAGCGGTGGGATTGATCTTCGGGATCAATGGGCTGATCGGAGCGGCTTCGCCGTTCTTCGTCACGTTGATCATCAACCACGCGGGTGGGTTGAGCTCAATCTTTTACTATAGCGGTATCCTTACGGCTATATCCGCGGTCATCGTGGTATTTATTCCCCTCCGCCCATCCCGCCAAGTAAAGCCGAATTTAGGATAAAAATCTTGGCCTGGCTTAAGTTGCGCTAACTCCCGGATGAGTTAGTGCCGCTTGACACTCCCAACAGCCCCTCTTACAATCTGGTTGCCGCCCACCCGTAGCGGGGGCGAGCACCAAGCGATCTGCGACATCAGTCGTAGACTCAGCAATCTGGTGGGCCGCTGGGATCCTATGCCGACCGAGACGGCCACAATCGAAGGTGTTGTTTGTTTTGCGCCCCGCTGCGTCGGGGCTTTCCTTTTGTTTGGCTCGAATCGATTTTTGGATGAGACAAGCGTACACGGAGGGCCGTGTGAA
Organism: Dehalococcoidia bacterium; assembly: GCA_022450395.1. Classification (GTDB taxonomy): domain Bacteria; phylum Chloroflexota; class Dehalococcoidia; order Lucifugimonadales; family UBA3495; genus UBA11650. The sequence continues at coordinate 2,477 of JAKUQE010000207.1, forward strand.
TAACACTATCACCGCGGTCAAAGGGCTGGAGGCCGGTCACTACACCGACCGGGCCCATGCCACCGGCTGCACCGTGATCATCTGCCGTCAAGGAGCGGTGGGCGGCGTCGACGTTCGAGGCGGCTCCCCAGGCACCAGGGAAACCGACCTGTTAAGGCCGGCCCACCGAGTGGACCGGGTCCACGCCATCCTCCTCAGCGGCGGCAGCGCGTTCGGCCTTGACGCCGCTTCCGGGGTAGTGCGGTACCTGGAAGGGCAAGGTGTTGGCTTTGAAGCCGGACCGGCGATCGTTCCGATAGTGTCGGCGGCCATCCTATTCGATCTGGGATTGGTTACCCATGACGTTCGTCCCGGTCCTGAAGAAGGCCTTGCCGCCTGCCTGGCGGCCGATGCTGGTCCGATGGATGAAGGTAGCGTAGGAGCGGGGACTGGGGCAACCGTCGCTAAAGGCAGAGGAATCGCGTCGTCGGTCAAGTGCGGCATCGGTTCCGCCAGCCTGCGGCTCCCCGGCGGCGCGGTGGTGGCCGCCATCGTGGCGGTTAACGCCTACGGCGGCCTGTACGACCATAAGACGGGCCAGTTGGTGGCCGGACCCCGGCGTGAAGGCGGCGGGTTCGAGGATCCGATGGAGCTCCTTCTGGAAGACGATGGCAGCCAAGAAGGTCCGTCGATGACCAATACCACCATTGGTCTGGTCGCTACCGACGCCTTGCTGAGCCGTGAGGAGGTCAACCATCTGGCGGGTTTGAGCCACGACGGTTTGGCCCTGACCATTCGGCCCTGTCACACCATGAGGGACGGAGACACCATGTTCGCCATGGCCACCGGTCAGGGGCCCCAAACTTCGGACCTTACCGCATTGGGCGCCGCTTCCGTCGAGGTCACCGCCCGGGCGGTATTGCGGGCCGCGGAAACAGCTACCGGCCTGGGCGGGGTGCCGTCCATCGGCGAGATCAATCATGGCTAGCCGAAACCTGGATATCGGATTCATCGGGATCGGGGTCCTGGGCAGAGGACTTTCCCTGGCTTTGGTGGAGCGGGGGTATCGAGTTGCCGGCGCACACAGCCGCTCTGAAGCGTCGGCCCGGTGGTTGGCGGACCGTATTCCCGGCTGCGACGTATACGCTTCGGCACAAGCGCTGTCAGATGCCTCCGGTTTGGTCTTTATAACCACTCCTGATTCTGCTATAGAAGACGTAACGAGGTCGGTGAACTGGCGTCACGGCCAAGGCGTGGTCCATTGCTATGGTGGGGCATCCATCGAGTTGCTTAAGTCCGCCGCCGAACAGGGCGCGATGACCGGAGCTTTCCACCCCTTCCAGACATTCGCCGGGCTGGCCTCCCCTGAAGAGGCCGCCGCCAGACTGTCTGGGGTAACTTTCGCGGTAGACGGTGAAGGGTGGATAGGCGGTTACCTGCACAGTATCGCCGAGGACTTGGATGGACATTCCGTATCCATCTCCGGCGAAGACCGCCCCCTATATCACGCTGCCGCGGTGTTCGGGTGCGGCTATCTGGTGGCTTTGCTGAAAACAGCCGTGAGCCTTTGGGAAACGATGGGTTTCTCCCCAGAACAGGCGATTCAAGCCTTGATGCCTTTGTCTTCCGCCACCCTGGGAAACGTGGCGCGAGAGGGGTTGCTGCCCAGCGCCACCGGGCCGGCGATCCGCGGCGACGTGTCGACCCTTCGCTCCCACTTGGAGGCGTTGTTTCAACGTTCACCCGAGTTGGTGTCCCTGTACGGAGATCTGGCCCGAGCTTCCCTGCCTCTGGCGGTAGGGCACGGCCTGGGACCAAGCCAATTGACCGCCATAGAAGAACTGGTTGACCACTATATAGGCATCGAATAATCCAACGACATCTGGCCAAGCCTCCCCTTTCTAAAGAGGGGATTGAGGGGGCCGTTCCCCCAGGGCGAACACCGGCATACCCAACTTTCCGGAGGTAACAAGCATGGCAAAGGTGACCATCAGGGACATCGGCCAGATGAAGGCCGACGGCAAAAAGATACCCATGGTTACTGCCTACGACTACATCTCGGCATGCCTGGCTGATCAAGCCGGGATACCTATACTCCTGGTTGGCGACAGCCTGGGCATGGTGGTGCTGGGCTACGAGTCCACGGTCAAGGTGACGATCGACGACATTCTGCACCATACCAAAGCCGTGGTCCGGGGCGTCAAGCAAGCGCTGGTCGTCGCCGACATGCCTTTTATGACTTACCACATAGACCAGTCCCAGGCACTCACCAACGCCGCCCGATTGATTCAAGAAGGCGGCGCGCAAACCGTAAAGCTGGAGGGTGGCGAGAACGTGGCGGATACAGTAAACCGGATGGTTGAGAGCGGCATACCGGTGATGGGCCACATCGGACTCACCCCCCAGTCCATCAACGCCTTTGGGGGATACCGGGTGCAGGGCCGGGACCGGGAAGCGGCGGCCAAGCTGTTGCGTGACGCCAAAGCCCTGGAGGATGCCGGAGCTTATGCCATCGTCTTGGAGCTGGTGCCGACTCCCCTGGCGGGCCTGATATCAAGACAGTTAACCGTGCCTACCATCGGCATCGGGGCCGGAGTCGAGTGTGACGGACAGGTCCAGGTACTCCACGACATGCTTGGTCTGTTCACCGATTTTGTGCCCAGGCACGCGAAACAGTATGCCCGATTGGCCGAGTCGAT
>JAKUQE010000208.1 GCA_022450395.1 Dehalococcoidia bacterium
GAGCGATATACCGTTTATATCCCGTCTCATCCGGGATACGGACAATCGGAGCGGCCGGAGTGGCTGGAGACGATGGCCGACATGACCTCGTTCTACACGTGGTTCCTGGAACAGCGAGGTTTGGAAGGGTCGCGGGCCATCGGCTTCTCCATGGGAGGCTGGCTGGCGGCGGAGATAGCCGTGAACTGCCGCCACGCCTTCAGTAAGCTGATGTTGGTGGACGCGGTGGGTATCAAGCCCCAGCAGGGCGAGATCACCGATATCTTCATCATCAGCCCAGCCGAGGTTACCGCGTTGAACTTCCACGACCCCAAACAGGCCCCCGAGTACGATCAGCTCTACGGACAAACTCCCACGCCGGAGCAGGTGGCGACCGCCGAGGGCAATAGGGAAATGACGGTGCGCTTGTGCTGGAAGCCTTACATGTATGACCTGCGCTTGCCGCAACTGTTGGGGCGCGTTAACATCCCTACCCGCATCGTCTGGGGCCGGGAAGACCAGATCGTACCGGCGGAGTGCGCCCAGCTTTACCGCCAGGCGATCCCGGGGTCGGACCTGGTGTTCATCGACAACTGCGGCCACGTGCCACAAGTGGAAAAACCCGAAGAGTTCGTCAAAACGGCGCTGGAATTTATGGCGTAAAAGCTGTCAGCAATCAGCTATCAGCGGTCAGATTTCATCCTGCCGGAGAATGTTTTTAGATTAAGGAGTTCAGGATTCATGGAATTTTATTACTTTACTGAGATGCCATTTGCCGAGTTTCCCGAGTCGGAGGTAGATAAGTATCCGTCGATGCGGCTTACTTTTCCCAACACTTACTTCGATCCCAAGAAGGCTCAGGATCTGTTCAAGCGGTACCTAGACGAGTACCAGTACGCTGAAGAGGTGGGCTTTGACGGGTTGATGATAAACGAGCATCACAACACTCCTTCGTGCATGGACGTGGAGGTCAATATCACCGGGGGTATCCTGGCCCGGATTACCTCGCGGGCTAAGATTTTGATGCTGGGAAATATGCTGCCTACTTCCGACAACCCGGTGCGTTTGGCGGAAGAGATCGCCATGCTGGACGTTATATCCGGCGGCCGTATCGTCTCCGGGTTCGTCCGGGGTATCGGGATTGAAAGCTGGGCCAACAATACCAATCCCGTGTACAACCGGGAGCGGTTCGAAGAGTGCCACGACCTGATCATTAAGGCTTGGACTACGCCGGGCCCTTTCCGGTGGGAAGGAAAGCATTACCAATACCGGGCGGTCAATCCCTGGATGCTGCCGATACAGAAGCCCCATCCCCCTATATGGGTCCCGGGCACGGGCAGTCCGGAGACCGTAGAATGGGCGGCCCGGAACCGGTACACCTACGCGGCGTTCCTTACGCCTTTGGACGTCGCTGAGAAGTTATTTCAGACCTACCGGGATTACGCCGCCGCCGACGGTTGGGAGCCAGGTCCCGAAAAATTCGCGTTCATGATCTGTTGCCACGTGAACGAAACCGACGAAAAAGCCCAAGAGGCGGGTAAGGCCTTTTTATGGCGGATGAACTATCCCCTGCGGGGTCCCCGGGAGTACTGGTCGCCCCCCGGTTACACGTCCCGCGCCGGAGCCGCCGCCGTGGCTGCCCGGCGCCCCACGCCTCTGAACGAGATGTCGTACACCGAGCTGCAGGAAAACTACCATTTGGTGGTTGGCAGTCCGGAAACGGTGATCAAGCAGTTACGCCACATCAAAGACCGGTTGGGTGTGGGAGCGCTTCTGCTGGAGGCCCAAGGAGGCCGCCTGTCCCACGAAGACACGATGAGGTCACTGGAACTCTTCGGAAAAGAGGTGATTCCCGCGTTGAAGGACTAACACTGCGTTAAGTCGATTGTGGTGTACCGATTGGTTGTCACAACCTGTCATTTCGAGGGGCGGAGCGACGAGAAATCCAGAGAGGGGGGAGAGTCACTCCACCCAAGATTCCTCCCTACGTTCGGAATGACATCAATCGGCCAGAGTCCTGGTTGGAGAGCTCCTGACGGCTGACCGCCTCGATTTTATCGGGGATGACGGCTACACCAGACAGGTTACCGAAAGCTCGGCACAGGTGTCTCTGATGTACTCGAGGACTTCCGGGTGGAACGGTATGCCCTCTTTCCGGCGCACCGCCTCTACCTCGGCCTCAGGCTGTCCGGCCACCAGCACCCGTTCGTGGCCTGGGGCCGGCTTGGTGCTCTTCATCATCTGCAGCCACTCGTCCATCTGTTCCTTGAACTCGTCCACCGGGGTGAAGGCGTCGATGCTGTAGGCCGCGACGTAGTGGCCGAAGTTGGGCCGTCCGGGGACCGCCCCGTATCCCATTCCAGTGAGCAGTCCGGCCAAGATATCCACCATGCAGGATAGGCCGTAACCCTTGTGGGAACCCAGCTCCCGAGTGCTGCCCAGTGGCAGAAGAGTGTAGCTATCGGGAGCGTCAATCTCTTCCATGATGGGATTGCCTTCGGCATCGGCCAGCCAACCTGGCTCCAGTTTGCTGCCCAAACGGCGGGCGATGCCGATCTTGTTGCCGGCCACGGTGCTGGTCGCGGCGTCGAAGACAAAAGGAGGCTCGTTCTTGGCGGGCACAGCTATGGCGATGGGGTTGGTGCCAAGACGGGGCTCCGCTCCATAGGTTGGCACCACCGAGGGAGGGCAACTGGTCATGCAGATGCCGATCATGTCGTGTTCAAGGGCCATCATGGAGTGGTAGGACGCCATTCCCAGATGCCGGGCGTTGCCGATAGTTACCATCCCCAATCCCACGTTTTTGGCTTTCTCGATGGCGATATCCATGGCTTTCGGGGTAATGATCGTGCCCAGGCCCCGGTCAGAGTCGATGGTGGCCGTGCTTGGCGACTCCCGCACCACCTTCCAGTCCGGACGGGGATTGATCTGGCCGCTCTGAAACCCGGTTATGTAGCTTTTGAGCATGTTAGATACGCCGTGGGTATCAACGCCCCTCAGGTCGGCTAATACCAGCACATCGGCCCCCAGCTTGGCGTCCTCCGCCGGCACGCCGAGCTTTTCGAATATGTGGGCCACTGTTTGTCCTAGGGCGTCCCCGTGTACGATCTCAGCTTCTTCCAGGTTAACTCTGAACTGTTCTAGCAATGCCACTCTCCTAGTTTTCGCCCTGTTGGGCATCCATTTAATGTCGCGGAGGCAAATCACTCCGCGTCCGTTGCGCCTTTGTCCTGGCAGTATAGCATCGGACTACATTGGGCATCCAATGAGTTGGAGACTAGGCATCGTAGTCCCCCGCCCGCGTCATCCCGGCCCGTCCGCGGAAGGAGAATCCGGGAAACATTTCGTCACCGAGGCAAGTGTTCGGGAAAAGATCAGTCTTGGGGTTCCAGCTTTGCCGCCCCTGCCCCGGTTCGTGGTGTGCTCGTCCAACCTCAGTGAGTTTTGGAATCAAAATCCCCAATCTTTCTGACTCCCGGCTTGAACTTAAGACTCGCTTTGCCTCAATTGAAATTCAGGGATTGACCGGGAAGTTGGAGAATACAGAAGTTCAAGTGTAGGGATCGGTTGATGCGAAAAGTACATCTGGCCCCAAGATTCAAGATATGGCTGATTCTGGGAACCACGGCGGGGCTAATCATCACGGCATTGTTGGCGTTGATGTTGGTATGGGGACCGCCGCCCATTTTTGAAACCCTCAACGCGGCAACGACCCAGGGTATTCTGTCCGATTCCCGGCCTGTCCTAGCCCCGTTGCACGCTATGACTGGGATGACGGGGCTACCGCCGGGAATCTTTGACGCAAGATCCGATTCTAATCCTCCGGTGTTGGCTATGAGCAGCGGCCTGGCGTTGGCCATGTCTTTCGGAGCACTTTGGGCCGCTCGCCGCCGTCAGGGCGCCAGTGTTCCGAAGCTAGTTTCCACCGGATTTAGCACCCGCCAAAAGGTGTCTCCGGCCGTCTCCCTCTAGCGGGACTAGGTGAGGTAGCTTTGGCAGTGGCAAGACCTCCGAAGTCTGGAGACCCAAACGTCCTCAGGACTAGACGGCCGGGAGGGCGGCGGCAGTGAGCGGCGCGTTATCCGGTATAATCGGCATGTCCATGTCCATGTTCATGTTGGTTACCGTTCTGGTATTCCAGATCATGGACATCGTGTGGAACACCCAGGTATACGGCCATCAAGAATTCACTCAGCGAATCGAGGAGCGGCAGGCCACCGCCATCGATGTGGAATCAACTTCAGACACTACCACGGATTGCCTTACATATACTGCCACTGTAGCTAACACCGGAGACACCGTAGTCACCGATTTCACCGAGATGGACATCTTGGTCCAATACACCGGTAGTGGGGAAAATCAGGTCGCGTCTCGTCTGGTGTACACCTCGAATTGGACTATCAGCATGAGTCCCGATAGCCGGGACCCGAACGCCTGGAACCCTGATGAAACCGCTACGATCACTTTCACTCTGCTCTTGGCGCTCAAGGACAATACTCTTGGAACCGTGGTGGTGGTCACGCCTCAGGGGGTGTTGGATTCCAGCTACTTCAGTTGTATCTGCGCGGTAAGTGACACTGGATATTTGAGCCCCACCACTCAAGCCGCCGACACGGGTGGGGACGGCGACGGCTTCGAGTCGGATCCAACTAACGCCTTTGCCGACGACGCCTCTTCCGCCACCAACGTTGGGGGCGACGGCGACCGGCACCGGTTCTATGACTATGGAATCTCCCTGAAGAGCAGTTGCGGCATCAGCGGGATCGAAGTGCGGCTGGACTGGTGGCTGAGCGCTCTCGGCGGCGGCAACAGCATGGACGTGGAGCTGTCCTGGGACGGCGGGACTTCGTGGACGGCGGCCAAGACCGACGCGGTGGAAAGCACCTCGGAGCGCAGTGCGATCTTGGGAGGCTCTTCAGATACCTGGGGCCGGACTTGGGCGGCCGCGGAACTCAGCGATAGCAATTTCTGGGCGCGGGTCACAACCAACGGTTCCGGCGGCCTGACCTACTACCTGGATTGGGCGCCGGTCAAAGTGTATTACGCGCCTTAGGGCCCACACCCGTCCATGGCTACCAGCATCATGCCTTGATATAATCGCGC
>JAKUQE010000209.1 GCA_022450395.1 Dehalococcoidia bacterium
GATTACATCTACGCCCACCTGCTCGGCAAGGATTTCCAACTGCTCTTTCGCCGCTGCGCGGAAGGTGTCGGCCGCGCCCAGGATGACCTTCTTGCCGGCCTGCTTGAAATGGTGGGCCAGCTTAGCGATGCTGGTGGTTTTACCGACGCCATTGACCCCCACCATCAGAATTACATAAGGAGACGCTTCTTCCGTCGAATCCATCCATGGGTCGCCGGTGAGGCCTTCTTCCAAATCTCTTACCAGCGATTCTTTCAGGATCTGGAAAACCTGGTCCGGGTCTTCAAGTCTTTCCTCTTTCACCCTGGTCTTGAGTTCGTCGATTATCCTAAGGGAGCCGTCCACGCCAACGTCGGAAGAGATGAGGATCTCCTCCAGTTCCTCCCAGACCGAGTCGTCCAGACGGGAGGAGCGGAGCACGCCGAGGATCCGGCCAAACCAGCGTTCCCGGCTGGCCTGAACCACATCCGCGGTCTGCTTCTTGTTTTCATCGCGATTGCGCTTAAAGATTCTGAGCATGGACTAAGCTGACCCAAATCTTGATTGCTCGCCTATCGATTCTCGAACTGTGATCTGGAAATTCCTAAATCACGGAGGATAGCGGATATTGTGCCGCGTCTAAGGTCTCGAGAGCCCCAATAGGAATCGTTGTCTTGGCATGGGTAGAAATGTTGATCCAGATTTCGTGGTCTCCTTTCGCCTGGCGGTCAAACTCACAATCCAAAGCTCGGAGTCGTCGCGTTAGTTCCCGGTATCTCACACGGCAACCAACAACTCACTTAGCACGCGAGGTTCGTCATTATCCGAGGCTACCGATTCTACTTCTGGCGGGAGCGGGTCTCCGTTATCGCGGTATGACTCAATAAACGCCGCCGCTAAGCTTTGGAGGATTTCAAGCGCCTCGGCAGACGTGTCTCCCCACGCGCGGCAGCCTGGAAGTGCGGGTGTCTCAGCCAGGTATTTGTTTTCCGTCTCGTCACCCGGTTCGTGCATCACGATAGGTAATCGGTATAGCTTCATTCGACCCCCCACTTAGCGGCAAATCGTTTGCGTTTAGGATGCCAAGGCGAACACAGATACCGATTACAATGACCGGTCCACTTCCCCAGGTCATCCTACAGAGACTGTATCCTGCTCAGAGCGTCCCGGGCGGCGGACTGCTCGGCGTCGGAGCGCTTGCCTCCCTGTCCGGCGCCGGCGACCTCGCCTTCGACCAGAACTTCCACGGTGAACAAGGGATCATGATCGGGTCCTTCGCTGGAAGCCAGGCGGTATTTAGGTGTTGAAAGGCCGATGGCTTGAACGCGCTCTTGAAGGTCGGATTTGGGGTTATCCGGAGGGGCGCCCTGCTGGTAGATCTGTTGCAACTCCGGGTCCAGAGACTGGGCCACGAAACGGCTTGCCTCGTCGAATCCTTGGTCCAGATACACCGCCGCTACCACCGCTTCGAACGCCGCGGCAAGGATGGAATCCCGCTGGCGGCCTCCCGAGTTTTCCTCACCTTTGCCTAGCAAGAGGAAGTCCCCTAGGCTCAAACGTCGCGCTACTTTCGCCAAGCTCTCGCCGCGCACCAGCGCAGATCTGAGTTTGGTCAGGGTCCCTTCGTTAAGAAAGGGGAAACGCCGGAAGAGCTCCGTCGAAACGGTAAGCTCTAGCACGGCGTCTCCTAGATATTCCAGTCGTTCGTAGGAATCCTCAGGTTGCCCCCCCTGTTCATTCAGTAGGGACCTGTGGACCAAAGCCTGCTGCAACAGCTCCCGGTCTCGAAACTTCAATCCTAAAGCCGATTCCAGGAGCTGGGCAGTTGGTGGCTTTTCCCTAGATGACTCCATGAGGCCAGGGCGGCTGTGGGCGCTTGAGTTCGCCCACGTGAGCGAATTCGCTCATGGTCTTGATCAGCGTATCGTAAATCTCGGCGCATTGTTCGTCCGGGGGAATGAACATCTTAAGGAAAGCAGCCTTGCCTTCCCCAAAAACGAATGTAGGCACTCCAAAGGCCCCGACCTCTTCAATGGCCTTGGTGTGGCTTTCGCCGATCTCCCGGAGCAGGTCAGGGTCGGACTGGTCCTCGCGGAAGCGGGCCATATCCAAACCGGCAGTGATTGCGGCTTCTTCCATAACCACTGGGTCGTTCAGGTCCTTTTTGTCTTCGTGCCGGGCCTTGAGCAGGGTGATAAAGAAGGACTCAAAAGCCTCTTTACCCTGTCGCTTGGCCGCAAGACCGGACCGGTGAGCCAAGAAAGTATGGTCAGAGCCGTCTAGATGCTCCGGCTGCTCCCAAAGCTTGATATCCGATTCTTTGTCGCTGTTCACTTGGGACAGAGAGAAGGGTTGCCAATCGACTTCGATGTCCTCGTCCTTGGCTTCCCTAACTTTTGCCAGCCACATGGCGGCATTGTACACGAAGGGTCAACGAAAATCGTAATAAGTCGTGAAGTTTGCCTCTGCCACGATAGTACCTCCTGGTGATTTCGTGATTGGATTGTATCCATACCTGGTAGCGTTGTCAAAGCATTAGATGCAGGTTCCGAGACAAGGATCCGGTGGGCACCATGCTATAATACGGCGAGTAGGAGGCTCTCCACGCCGAATCCCCTTCACATCCATGCCCCCTTTGACGCTGTATTGCGCAGCTTAACCGGCGCTAGCCTTTCGGTCCTCCTGAAACTAAGGGAAATAGCCCTTGAGCAGAGCCTTCCGTTGTATCTGGTGGGAGGGCCGGTCAGGGATATATTGATGGGAATGCCCATCAAAGACCTGGACCTTGTTCTGGAGGGAGACGCGCCGTCATTGGCCGCCAGGCTGGCGGAGGAGATGGATGGCCGTTTAGTGGTCCATCCCAGCTTTGGGACCGCATCCGTGGTTATTGAAGACGCGACCACCGATCTAGTGACGGCCCGGCGGGAAACCTACCCCAGCCCCGGCGCCCTTCCTGACGTGACGCCATCCAGCATCGATGACGACCTAGCCCGGCGGGACTTTACCATCAACGCCATGGCCCTGCCGTTGGGTCAGGAAAGCCCAGAGATTTTGGACCCCCATGGCGGCGCGGAAGACATGCGCCTTGGGGTGGTCCGCGTGTTGCATGACGCGAGCTTTATCGATGACCCAACGCGTCTGCTGCGAGCGGTGAGATACGAGCAACGTTTGGGTTTTCGCATCGAAGCCGGTACCCTGGTCCGACTCGAAGAAGCCGTCGTCAACGGATGCTTGTCCACCGTCAGCGGAGACCGGTTGCGCCATGAGCTGGAGAGAATATTTGAAGAAGATCGTCCGGAACTGGCCGTTACCCGGTCTGTTTGTTTGGGTATCTTAGCTGGGATACACCCTGCTCTTACCCAGGCGAAAGCCGTGGAACGATCAGCGGCCATCGTGCAAGACTCGATCCAGGGCTCGATCAATAAACCCGGCTCCGGTGAAAGCTCCGGCAGCCGGTTCCCGCTTTCTTACCTGTCGGCTCTGAGTTACCCTTTGACGCCCGGCGATGCAGAAGGGGTGATAAGCCGATTTAACATGCCCTCAGATTGGGCTCGGTTGGTCCGGGATACGGTTGAATTAAGGCAACTAGAATCGCGATTGGCCGTCCAGTCCATCCCGGCGTCGCAGGTGGTTGAAATGGTCGAGTCATTCACTGACGCCGCCGTGTTGACGGTGGCTGGGGTGACCGATGAACCGTTGGCGGCACAGCGGCTGGGACGTTATCTCAGGGAGTTTCGATACTTGTCGCCGGAGCTGAACGGACGGGACTTGCTGGCATTAGGAGTTCCGGAAGGTCCCGTGATAGGGAAGATACTCAAAGAACTAAGAAATGCCAAGTTAGACGGAAGAATCAGCACTGTCGAAGACGAAAGGCGAATGGCCAAGGATTTTCTGGCTCAAGGAGAACGGTTTGGCAACGAATGAAGAATTGGAGCCAGAGTCTTGTGTCATCTGCGGCGATGACCTGGACGGGGTGCACCAAACTACCTGCCAGATGTGCGGCGGGAAGTTTCACCAGCCCTGGAGCAAGGACAGCAATGTGCCCAAGTGCGGCCGCCTGGGCAGCCACGAAGAGGCCCTGGCTATTGTGTTCCTGTGTGATGACTGCTACTTTGGGCGAAGACCCTGAGATTTTGCCAGAAGTCATTTCAATTTCCTGAGCGAGGGTCCTTCGACAAGCTCAAGACGAACGGGAAGAAGACCGCTGCCATTCGTGGTGAACTCGTAGAACCACCTATGGCATGGACATCTAATACATTCGGAGACGCGTTTATATGCAAGCTGTATACATAGAGGCCCACGGCGGGCCTGAAGTCCTGACCCACGGCGAAAGGCCTGAGCCGGCTACACTGCCCCAGCAGGTAAAGATACAAGTAGGGGCATCAAGTCTGAACCGGCTGGACCTCTATACTCGGAACGGCGACCGCGGCCTGCAACGGGAATTCCCCCCGCCTTTGATCCTAGGCGGCGACTGCGCCGGACAGATAACCGAGGTTGGCTCAGAAGTGCGCGGCTTTAGCGTGGGAGACCGGGTGCTGGTCAACCCCAAGATCACGTGCGGGCAGTGCCAGGCTTGTTTGGCGGGACATGACGATCTTTGCCCCAAGCCCCAGTTCATGGGCAGCGCCATCGACGGCAGTTACGCTGAAGCGGTCGCGGTTCCCGCGGCCAACGTTCACGCCATCGGCGACGACGTTACCTATGAGATGGCCGCGGCGGTGCCAACAACCTACTTGCCGGTTTGGAACATGCTCCAACGGAAGATCCAACTTAAGCCTTGGGAAACAGTCTTGGTGTTGTCTGCCTCCGCCGGTGTGGGCACCGCGGCGATCCAGGTGGCTTCCTAGGCCTTCGGCGCCCGGGTGATCGCCACCACCAGCACCCCGGAAAAAGCGGCCAAGGCCAGGGAATTGGGGGCCGATGAGGTCATTAACTACAACGAAGAGGACATCACCGAACGGGCCAGAGAACTAACCGGCGGCAGGGGAGTCGACGCGGTGGTTGACCACGTTGGCGCCGATTTTTTCCCCAAGGCCTTCGGTTCCCTGAGGGCGGGCGGCCGGTACGGCATCT
>JAKUQE010000021.1 GCA_022450395.1 Dehalococcoidia bacterium
CTTCATCGGCACTGGGGCGGGCCTGGACGATTTGGCGCCCTTCGCCACCAGGGACTTCGTTGACGCAGTGTTGGCCCCGGTCAACTGAGCCTGGTGCTCAGCTATCAGCTCTCAGCGGTCCCCCAGCGGCCGTTGATTAGCCCTTCGTAAACGCAGCATGGTTGACGCCGCCATATGGTTTCTGTCCATTGAGATTCTCGGCCTGTTGGCCCTGCCTCTAAGCTTCGTTCTGTTCCACAGGCTGCCCGATCGTGGTTACACCTTGGCCAAGCCCCTTGCGTTGATTCTGGGCTCTTACACGTTATGGCTACTGGGGCTCAGCCACATCGCGCCAAATACTAGAACCACTATATTTGGGATATTGGTATTGGGCGGCTTGATCGCCGGACTGCTTATCTGGCGGAACCGAGATCCTTTGCTGGCTTTCCTGAAAAGAGAATGGCCCGGCTTGCTGGCAGCCGAAGGGATCTTCCTGGGCTTCTTCATCTTCTGGGCCTTTATCGTGTCGGAAGTCCCGGCCATCAGCCACACCGAGAAACCCATGGACTTCGCGTTTTTAAACGCGGTGCTCCAGAGCCGGTTTTTCCCGGTGGAAGATCCTTGGCTGGCCGGGCAATCCATCAGCTACTACTATTTCGGCCATTTCACCATGGCATTTTTGACCCACCTCACCGGGATAACTTCCAGCATCGCCTACAACCTATCGGTTTCCTTGGTGCCGGCGATGGCGGCCATGGGCGCATTCGGGCTGGTCAACAATCTCATCCGCCTTTCCGGAGGCAGCCGATTGACGGCTCTTGGATTCGGTCTGATCGCGCCTGCCCTACTGCTTCTGGCCGGGAACCTGGAAGGGGCGTTGGAGTTCATTCACGCCCAAGGGTGGGGCGGCGATGGCTTCTGGGCGTGGACCGGAGTGAAAGGGTTGGAAGCGGGCGCGGCCGGGTCTAGCGCTTTCCCCAACGACTTCTGGTGGTGGTGGCGAGCTACCCGAGTTATAGATACTCTGCAAGCCGGCCTAAGCCTAGACTACACCATCACGGAGTTCCCATTTTTCAGCTTCATCTTGGGGGACCTTCATCCCCACGTGGTTAGCCTGCCTTTCGTGATCCTGGGCCTGTCCCTATGTCTTAACCTCTTCTTGTCCCCAGCCCGATTCGGCCCATCCTGGCTGTGGCGTCACCCGATCGAGTCGGCTGCTGTCGCCTTGCTTATAGGGTCACTGGCTTTCATCAACGCCTGGGACTTCCCTCTGTTAGCAGTATTGTTGTCCATGGTGGTGTTGCTCAAGGCATACGGACAGAATGGTGGCGACCTTTCGAAGGCCACGGCGCGTTCGGCGTTGATGCTGCTTCCCATATTGTCGGTCGCGGTGGTCTTGTTCCTTCCTTTTTACCTAACGTTCGGCAGTCAGGTATCGGGCATCCTGCCTTTAACCGGCGTGAGTACCCGGCCGATCTCTTTCTTCCTGGTGATGGGCTTATTTTTCTTCCTGAGTGTTTCTTTCTTACTTCGCCAGATCAACGGATTATCTCTGCCGGCCCGGAGAGAAGCGCCGGGCGTTCTGCTCATCCTGGTTGTGGCTCTCATGCCACTAGCCGTCTGGATACCTATCGTGTACGTGATTACGGCGATCAGCGATGGAGCCGGCGCCGCCACTGCCAAAGTCTTAACCCGGACTTTATGGGTCTTACCGGGATTGGCTTTCGTGGCGTTGGCCGGTGGCAGCGCCGCTCAACGTGTCCTGCTCAAGCGAGACCTGGTGGTGGCCTTTCCCCTTTTGTTATTGGCCGCCGCTTTCTTCCTTCTAGTTGGCGTCGAGCTATTCTTCGTCGCCGACGCCTTCGGAAACCGCATGAACACCGTGTTCAAAGTGTATTATCAGACTTGGCTTTTATTGGCGATAATAGGGGCATATGGGCTGTACTTCTGGTACTCTCACGTCAGGGTGGCGGCACAAGCCGGTACGACAAAACAGCGGCGCGCCATCCCCGTCGCCATACGGCGGGCGCTTCGGCCCGGGCGGTTTGCCTGGACAGGGGTCCTGGTTCTGCTCCTGATAGCCTCGGCCTACTACCCGGTGGGGGCGGTCCTGAACCGAACCGGCATCACAAGTCCGAACCACACGTTTTCCGACAACACGCTGAACGGCCTAGCATACGTTGCCGATGCCGACCAGGGAGAGTACGCGGCGATCCAGTGGCTTCGTGACGAGGCGCCATGGGGCCGCATCGTTGAGGCTGTTGGCGACGACTACTCCGAGTACAGTAGAATCTCCGGAAGCACCGGTCTGCCTACCGTATTGGGTTGGAAGGGACATGAGATCCAATGGCGGGGGAACACTCGGCTCCTGGACGGGCGGGAAGAGGACATCACCCAGATATTCCAGAGCGACGACCCCCGATTAGTGAGCCGTCTCTTGAAAAAATATGACGTGACCTACGTATACCTGGGCCGCCGGGAAAAGTCCGCTTACGGCGGATTGCGCTTGCCGGATCTGGACGGCCTTTTGGAAACCGTTTTCGACCAAGACGGCGTAATTATATACAAAGTCATCTCAGGGGCATTGGGGGAAAACAAAGGTGACTCTGGTTAACCCAACACAACAATTGGCATGGCGGGAATGGATCGTCCTATGGCCCGGTTGGCGCCCCGGCTGGTTCCTGGCCGGATTCATGCTCTTGGCCCTTGTTGCCTTGGTATTGCGGCTTTGGGAGCTGGATGGCCGCACCATGCACTACGACGAAGCCATCCATGTCCACTTTGCTTGGAAACTGGCCCAGGGTAAAGAGTTTATCCATTCCCCTTGGATGCACGGACCCTTCCAGGTTGAACTTACCGCCCTGGTCTTTGCCATATTCGGCGATACCGAATTCACCGCCCGCATCACCTACGTCCTGTTCGGGACAGCTCTGGTGGGGTTGCCATATTTCCTAAGGGATCACATCGGGCGGGCCGGAGCTCTCATATCGGCGGTGATGTTGACTCTCTCGCCCACCTTGCTCTACTTCAGCCGCTTCGGTCGGAACGATGTCCTGATGGCGTTCTTTGCTACCTTTTTGTTTATCCTGATGTGGCGATACATCCACGAGGAGAAAAATCGCTACTTGTACCTGGCGGCAGGAGTGCTAGCATTCATGTTCGCCAGCAAAGAAACCACCTACATGATTGTGCTGATCTATGGCGGCATCATGTTTCTGTTGGCCGTTCCTGACTTAGCGCCAACGATGCTGGGACGAGCCAGGTTGTCTCAACTGACCGGTCCGGCGGGATTCTTGCTGCTGTTGATCACCCTGACTCTCCCCCAATGGGCCGCTATCTCCGGGTTAGCCCAAGACGCGCTGGGATTGATATTAGTAAACCCCAATGGAGTATCCGGAGGAATCATCGGCGCTCCTCATTGGGGATCGCCCTTCGTGGCGCTGCCCGTCTACCTCGCCCCGTGGTGGTTCCACTCCCTGATCATCGCGGCTCTTGTTGCGATACTCGGAATAATCAACCGGCGACTTTCTTCCAAAGCGGTCGTGGGGATAGTCGTCCCATTAGTTTCCATTGCCGCGACTTGGATCGCTCTTTTCCGCCCCATCGCAGACGCATCATCGTTCGACATCGCAGTGGCGGCCGACCTTGGGATCTCCGGATTATTGGCCGCCGGCGCCGTGGCAGCCCTGGTAGTCTTGAATCAACCATGGAAACGGGGCGTCTTGCTGCTGCTGGTCCCGGCCATAGCCATGTTCTTGTACCTATCGGTATTTACCCCCCTGGTCAACGTGGGGTCGGTGTTACACGATGTACTCCCTTCCGGAATCAACGTGGACGCCAGCGCCAACGCCATTCCGATGAACTTTCTGGTAGCCGGTGGGCTGCTTCTCGGTTTGATGGCGACGTCCGCGATTATCGGGGTGGCGTGGCTGGGGTCTCGTTGGCTGATCTGCGCCGGCATTTTCTACGGGATCTGGGTAACTCTTTACACCACCATATTCAGTAACATCGCCGGAATCTTCAGCGGCTCCTGGCTGGGCATGGGCTACTGGATCGCCCAGCAAGACGTGGCCCGGGGAAACCAACCCTGGTATTACTATTTCGTCGGTCTTTCCGTGTACGAGTTGTTGCCGGTAGTCTTCGGGGTGGCCGGAGCAGTCTATTTTCTGAGGAAAGGGGACGTATTCGGCTTGGTATTGGCCTGCTGGGCCGGCTTAACCCTGTTGGCTTACACCATGGCGTCGGAGAAGATGCCCTGGTTGCTGGTAAACGTTGCCCTCCCCTTCATTTTCCTGTCCGGCAAGTACCTAGGGGACCTGGTTGAAAAGGTCCGGTGGCGCAACATCCTTCGCCGGGGCCAGGTATTCCTGCTGCTATTCCCACCGCTGGTGGCGATGGCGGCGGTCTATCTGGTCTATCAATTCGTTAATTCCCAAGGAAATCTCCCCGGCGTGCAATGGGTCTTCGTAGGAGGCACGGCCCTAATGGCCTTGGCAGCGGCGTATCTGATTAGGATTGCCCCCAAACCAACCAGCGGCGGTGTGCTGACGGGATTGGGATTGGCTGTCCTCCTGCTGGCCTTCGGAACGGTAGGGGCATTTCGGGCCGCGTACACCTACGACGATTCCAACAAGGAGATCCTGGTATACGCGCAAGGCAGCGCCGACCTGCCCGTCACCTTTGAAAAGCTTCAGAAAAAAGCTCTGCCCGGAAACCCTTCAGACGATCCGGCAGTTCTGGTAGATTACGACATGTGGTACCCATTCCAGTGGTACGTGCGGACTCAGCAGGACGACAACACCGTAAGGTTCGACTGCTTCAAGGCCGAAGGCGATGAAGGTTGGAACTCCAGTTGCAAGCCCGCGTCAGACGCCACCGAATCCCAAGCATTGCTCCTGACGATGGCACACAAGCTAACGAGCATCACTTCGTTGACCAAGTTCAAGAGAGAGGGCCCGTTCTTAGACCTGCTGTGGTTCCCCGAAACCTACCGCCGTCCCCACGAGAATCGGCAGGACGAGGGGTTCCAATGGGGCTTCCGCGGCATCCCCAGCAGGAAACAACTGGGAGAAGATTTCCGTTATTTCGGGGAGGCGGTCACCAGCAAGGAAAAGTGGTCAAAGACGTTGGGCTATATATTGTTCCGGGAACTGGATACCGATTGGTACAAGTCCGAGTACTACAGCTACTTACCCAAATAAACATTGCCCGTGATAGCCCGAGCATTTCGCCCGAATTCGGAGAGTCCGGGACGGGTTTCTCCTTGAGCAGGCCCGTGAAGCTCCGGTATACTGGGCACCGTATCCTGTGAAGAAGAAGATGAGGAAACGCCGCAAGTTCTGCCGGAACGCCCAGTGACCTTTCCAACTCCGTTCACGATTATCTTGTCGAGGTATCTAGAGTTTGCTGCTTACTAACTGGCGGTTCTGGCTCGCTCTGGTTGTCAGCGCTCTCTTTATGTTGCTGCTGCTCTATCAGGTCGACCTAGGCGAGATACGCAGCGCCCTCTTGGAGGCCAACTACCTCTACGTCGCCCCGGCCATCGCTCTGTATTTCGTAGCGGTCTACTTCCGCAGTGTACGCTGGCGGTACCTGCTTTCCCCCTTGCGAACATTCCCGGTCAACCGGCTCTACCCGGTCATAGTGATCGGCTACATGGCAAACAACTTGCTGCCTGCCCGTTTGGGCGAACTGGCACGCTCCTACTATCTGGCGCGCCGGGAGAATTTCAACGCCAGTGCGGCCCTCGCCACCATCGCCGTTGAGCGGGTTTACGACGGAGTGACCCTCCTGGCCTTCGCCGCCGTATCGGCGCCGATTTTATTTATGTTGGGCCAGTTCGACGGCGGCGGCGGTGTTTCAAGGACTGCCTGGATACTGGTGGGCGGATTGATGGTGGTCCTGTTCTTAGGCGCCCTGGTGTTTTTGACCTGTCTGGCGGTTGTGCCTCGGTTCTTGAATTTTGTCCAATGGTGCACCAACGTTATTCCGGCGCGATGGGGTAGGAACCAGGTGCAAAGCCTGGTGCTGACTTTTGTTGAGGGACTGAAAGTGCTGAGTTCGCCAAGACAACATCTGGCGCTCTTCGTCTTCTCCCTTCCGGTATGGCTTCTGGAAAGCTCCACCTACTATCTGGTCGGCTATGCCTTCGGCATCGACCAGCTATTCAGTTCAGTCTGGGTGTTCCTGCTTGTAGTGTTGCTACTGACTGCCACGTCAAACCTGGCCACGTCCTTACCCACGGCCATCGGCGGCATCGGCCCCTTCGAGGTAGTGGCGCAGCAAACCCTACTGGCATTGGGGGTCGGCGCGTCGGTTGGGGCCGCTTACGCCGGGTTCGTGCACCTGATAGCCCTGTGGCTCCCGGTGAACTTGGCCGGCTTGGCCCTGGTATGGAAGCAAAACCTATCTATCAAGGAACTGACCGGAGGCGGAGAGATACCCGAACCGCCGCTGGAACAGATCGATCAGCCCTCGGGACGAACCGGTCAGTCGATGGAAGACGTGTCATGAGAGTAGGCATCATCGGCGGCGGAGCAGCGGGTCTGGCGGCGGCCTACGAACTGACGAAACGGGGCCACTACGCTGAAGTTTTCGAGCGGGCGCCCTTTTTGGGCGGACAGGCTTCGACCTTTACGGTGGGCGGAGGCCAACTGGAACGCGGATACCACCACTTGTTTGTCAGCGACGTGGCCATTACCGAATTGATCCATGAGTTGGGCCTGGGAGACAAGCTGGCCTGGCTAGAGTCCAAAGTGGGCTTGTATCACGGTGGCAAGATCTGGAGTTTCAGCACGCCCATGGACCTGCTTCGGTTCAAGCCGCTGTCTATGCTGCAACGGCTCCGGGTCGGATGGTGGACCTTCGTCCTGCAAAAGACCAAGAACTGGCGCAAGTTTGAGGACGTTACGGCTCGGGATTGGCTGGTCAAGCACATGGGCGCTCAAGCCTATCGGGTTATCTGGGAGCCGCTCCTCAGGGGCAAGTTCGGCGACTACTACGACCAGGTCAGCATGACGTGGATCTGGGGCAAGATTTACCTCCGGGTCGCCTCCCGGGGTAAGGGTCTGCAAAAGGAGCGTCTAGGCTACCCCATGGGAAGCTTCGGCGAGGTGTTCGACGTGCTTGGGGAGCGGGTTTCCCAGCAAGGCGGCGACGTCCATATCTCCGCCGGCGTCAACCGGATCCTAGTCGAAGACAACAACGCGACGGGATTGGAGGTGCAACTCTCTGACAGTGAACCCGAATCCAGAAACTACGACGCAGTAATCGCCACGACACCATCATATATCTTTACCCGCCTGGTTCCTGACTTACCCGAGGATTACCGGGAAAAACTGGTGAACGTTCAATACCTGTCGGCGGTGCTATTGATCTTGGTGATGGACCGGCCGCTGACCGACAAATATTGGATAAGTATCGCCGACCACGACCTGCCTTTCGTGGGGATCATTGAGCACACCAATATGATTGACCGGTCCCTTTATGGGGGACACCACATCGTCTATCTCACCAACTACCCCAGCCGTGAAAGCGAACTATACCAGAAAAGCGCTGAGGAGTTGATGGATGAACTCACTCCCCATCTGCGCCGATTAAACCCCGATTTCGAACGGTCCTGGGTACTGGAGTACCACCACCATAAGGTGGATGGGGCCCAGCCAATCATCGGCACCAACTATAGCGAGCGCATCCCCGACCACCGGACCCCCATCAAGAACCTGTATCTGGCGAACACAACGCAGATATACCCCGAAGACCGGGGCACCAACTACTCGGTGCGCATGGGCCGGCAAGTTGCCCGCATGGTTCTGGAAGACGCCGGTGAGGCAGTCGATTAGGTGGCGGCAGTTGCAAAATCCGGCCCACCAAGTAAAATAGTTGGAGCGGCACAGTTACGGCCCAGTTATTCTGAAGCCGCAAAGACGCCCGATCATACCCAAGGGCGTCCAGCCCATCATAGTAGGTGTTTGTTGTGAGTGTTGAATCTTCCGAACCCAAATCCGGCAGCCAGTCGCGCCGGGGTTTCCTAGCCAAGCTCGGTCTTGGTGTAGCGGCTATAGCTGCGGTATCTCTCCCGCTCGGCCTGGGCCGAGGTAACCCAAAATCCACGACCACCGCAGCGTCCCAAGAATTCCCCGGCGAAGACTCCATTTTCCACCCAGCCCAAGATCCCCGGTTGGACCCCCGCCGCAACAAGTCCTCTTAGGGTCTACGCCAGGATTCCCATAGCAGGTTCGGCAAAGTGGTTCGAGCCGGGGGCCGTCGCTTCTGGCAGGGAATCTAGCTAACTCGCTCTCAACACTGCCACCCCGATCCTTCGGAGGAAAGAGAGGGGTTTCTGGTTTTCCTTTAGAGCGCCTCTTGGGTGGACAGGCCGTTGGTGCAAGCCGTGGACTGTCTTGCTGATGTTAACCTGAGATTCCTCGCCGCCCTTCAGCGGAAGGGCTGGTGTCGGAATGACGAAGCGCGCGGCGGAAGGGCTGGTGCCGGAATGACGAATTGTGCGGCTTAAGGCTGGCAATTCTATGTTGGGAGCAGCGCCAGGTTGGCGCACCCAGGCGATCCAGCACCATCAACTCAACCCACAACCGGCTAACGCCGCCCAAACTCCCGCTCCATGTGGAAAGAGCTGAAATGGAGCATGGTGGGACGGCCATGGGGACAGGTGTGGGGATTGGTGGTGGCCTCCAACTGCTCCAGCAACGACCGCATCTCGGCTTCGCTGAGGGATTTTCCCGCCCTGATGGCGCTGTGGCAGGCGATGGACGCGGCCAAAATGTCCTCTTGTTGCCGTAGCAATCCCTCGAACGCCACCATATCCAGAACATTAAGCAGCCCTTGTCCGGGGTCCTGTTCGCTTAAGATGCTAGGCACCGCCCTAACCAGGTAGGAGTCAACGCCGAAGGGCTCTAAGCGGTACCCGTACTGGGTCAGCATCTCTTGGTTCTTTTGCAAAACCTCAAGCTGGGCCGGAGACAGATCCACCATGGCGGGTTCTAGCAAACTCTCCGCGGGCCGCTCGGCGTCGTCCTTGGCTTGAAGCCTGTCGAATAAGATTCGCTCGTGGGCCGCGTGCTGGTCCACTAGGAACATCCCGTCCGGCCCTTCAGCTACGATATATGTCAGCTTGACTTGGCCCACGACCTTCAGCGGAGGCGCAGCGGCGATGGGCGCCGCCGCGTCAACCGGTCCAGAGAATGTCCCCTGCTGCTGGCCGGAGAAAACGGTGCGGGGGAAATATGACTGGCTACCCACCGGGTACGGATTCATCGCGGAAGAAGAGCCGCTGGGCGACTGTAACGGCGGTACCGGCGAGTCGGCGATCAGCGCGGCCCGAACCGTTCTCTGCAATGTGGAAAAAACCTTTCCTTCCTGATGAAACCGTACTTCGCGCTTTGCCGGGTGGGCATTAACATCCACCTCGCTGTAGGGCACGGTCAAGTTGATAGCGGCTAAAGGAAAACGGCGCTCCGGCAACAGCCCATGGTAGGCCTCCTCCAAGGCGAAGGAAAGCATGCGGCTCTGTATCCACCTGCGGTTGACGAAGAACGCCATGTAAGTCCGGTTGGAGCGGTGGAGATTGGGGGCGCTGATGAATCCGTCGACGCCGTAGCCGTTCTCCGGGTCTTCGCCGTGAACCTCCAGCATATCCGCGGCCGCTTCGGAACCGTAGACCGCCAACAGCGTTTCCCGGGCTTGGCCGTTGCCCGAACTGGTTAGCGATCGGCGCCCGTCACTGACCAATTGAAAAGCGACGGACGGGTATGCTAGGGCGTATCGGGCCACTAACTCTTGGACTCGGCCCGTCTCGGTGGAATTGGACTTCAGGAATTTACGGCGGGCCGGCATGTTGCCGAACAGATCTGAGACCTCCACCGTGGTACCCACCGGACATCCCTGGGCCCCATTCGCCGACCTGATGCCCCAATCGATGGCGATGCGCTGTCCGGAACCGGACTGGGGTGGACGGGTGGTCATGGTCAGCCGGGAAACAGCGGCGATGCTGGGCAATGCCTCACCCCGAAACCCCAGGGTTGCGATGGCGTCGAGCTGCTCTTGGGACTGAAGTTTGCTGGTGGCGTGGCGGGCGAAGGCGGTTTCCAGCTCGGAAGGAGTGATTCCCTCTCCGTCGTCGGTGACTCGGATTCTTTCAGTACCGCCGCCGGCGACCTCAACGACTATCCGGGAAGCGCCGGCATCCAGAGAGTTTTCAACCAGCTCTTTTACCACCGACGCGGGTCGTTCTATAACTTCGCCGGCGGCGATCTTGCTGGCCAGGTCCGGTGGGAGCACCTTGATGGGCATGGCAGCGCCCTAAAAGAGAGGTATGGTGGAACCCTTGGCTTTGTACTGACGGTCTTCCGACGACCCGGTTGCGACGACGTCGGTAATGATCTGATAGATGCGGTCCATTTCCTGGTCTACGCTTCGTTTGAAGAAGTACGGCGGGACCCACACGCCGCTAAAAGCAGCGACGATCTCGGGATAGTCGTCGATGACAAAATCGGGCTCGAAGGGAACACCAAGTTCTTCCAGGCGCTCGTGGAAATGGTGGGTGGGCTTTTCGTACACGCCGCTGATAAGAGGTTCCAGATTATGCTTTTTCACCACTTCCCAGCGCTCTCCCATCCCGGACCAGATGTAGATCTCGTGATCGTCGTCCTTTATCTTTTGTAGGGTCTCCATGGTCCCTGGGCGGAGACTATCGTCAAGCCCCAGGATAGTGTAGTCAACGTCGAAAAATATCTTCATGGGCGAATGTGGGCCTTTCTTTCAATGGCAGAATCGGAAACCAGATAATGTGATTATATCGTAACCTAAGCTGCGAATACAGTGCAAATCAACGCCAGAAGTTGCTTGTTGTCTGAGATGCATCGCCGCATTCGGCAACCACTATTCCGCCAGGGCAGCTTCCACCGCCTCGATATTCGCGCCCACCAGCAACTTTCCGTCCATGCGGACCAAGGGGCGCCGCACCAAACGGGGTTCTTGCAGCATCAAGGACACCATTTCCGCATCGGAGAGATCCTTACCCGCCAACCCCAGTTTTTTCAGGCTGGGGCTCCGGCTGGCGAACATCGCGGATATCCCAGTGCCTTGAGCCAAATCCAGCAGTTCCGATTCCGAGAATGGTTCTTTAAAGTAGTCCCTTTCTTCCAACTGGACACCGTTCTGTAAGAGCAACTCTCTTACCTTTCGGCACGACGATCAACGAGGCCACCAATAAAAAGAGGCAGTTTTGCTCATGGTTCCTCCATCTAAGGCTTAATACATCAAGGTCCGCCGATTATTCTACTCCGTGCGACCGGCTCTGGGATGATGTTGGTGATCGCTAAACTGGGCCCTCCGGGTTGCGAGCTTTCTGCTGCAATTCATAAAGCCGGTTTATGGCCTCCAGCGGCGTCAGATTGGGAATGTCCAACGCCTTGACCTCGTCGGCCAGGGCTTGTGCCGGATTGAACAACTGCATCTGCAGGTCCGGCTCCCGGCGGCGGGTCTTTCGGCTGACGGAATTTCCGTCCCTGTGGTTGCTTTCCTCGAGCTCAGCCAGCACTTCCCAAGCCCGGTTCACCACGCCGTTTGGCAGCCCGGCCAGGCGGGCCACGTGCACTCCGTAACTCTTATCGGCGCCCCCTGGAGCGATGCGGTGCAGGAAGATCACGTCGCCATCCTCCTCAGCCACCGCAACCGTGAAGTTGCGCACGCCCGGCAAAGTGTTCGCCAACTGAGTCAACTCATGGTAATGGGTAGCGAAGAGGGTTTTGCAGCCCAACCGGGGGTCGTTGTGCAGGTGTTCGATCACCGATTGGGCGATGGACATTCCGTCATAGGTGCTGGTGCCCCGGCCTATCTCATCCAACACCACCAACGACCGTGGCGTGGCCTGGTTCAAGATCGCCGCCGTCTCCACCATCTCCACCATGAAAGTTGACTGGCCGGTGGTCAGGTCGTCTTGTAGTCCAACCCGGGTGAAAATCCGGTCCACCAAGCCTATGACCGCCTGGGTAGCGGGTACGAAGCTGCCGATCTGGGCCATCAGTATGATGATTGCCGCCTGCCGTATGAATGTCGACTTTCCGGCCATGTTGGGTCCGGTGAGGACGATAATCTTGGCGTCGCCGTTGGACAGATAAACGTCGTTGGGCACGTAGCCGCCCGGAGGCAGAACACCCTCAACCACCGGATGGCGCCCGTCCTTGATATCTATGACATCGCCCATGTCCAGACTTGGCCGGACGTAGCCGTTGCGCACCGCTATTTCCCCCAAGCCGGCAAATACATCCAGCTGGGCTATGGCGGCAGCCAACCGGGAGATGGCGGCCCCTGATTCGCTGATCTGCCGGCATACCTGCCGGTATAGGGTCTTCTCCAACTCATCCAGGCGCTCCCGGGCGTTCAGCACCAAAGACTCATACTCTTTTAGCTCCGGTACGATATATCGTTCGGAGTTGACCAAGGTCTGACGGCGGATGTATTCCTCGGGGACCTGGGCGACATTGGCTTTGCTGACCTCGATGTAGTAACCGAACACCTGGTTATAGCCGACTTTCAGGCCCCTCAACCCGGTGCGTTCCCTTTCCTTCTGTTCCAGTCCGGCGATGTAGCCCCTGGCGTCCCGGGAGGCCTTTTTAAGTTCATCCAGTTCGGGAGAAAAGCCGTCCCGAATCACGTTCCCCTCGCCCACCGCGCCGCTCGGTTCCGGCGCTATGGCGCTTTCGATCAGGGAGCCCACTTCCGGTATCGGAGACAATTCCCGGCTCAACCAGGCCATGGAAACGTCTTCGCCACCGTCAGTCTGGGAATCTCCCGTCTCCAAATCAACGCCGAGTTGTTCCACCAGTCCGGGCACAGCATCGAGACCATGCTTCAAGGCCAGCAGCTCCCGGGGTACCACCATCCCGGCGTTTATCCGGCCCAAGATCCGCTCCATATCGGGAACTTGGGATAGAAGGGAAGAGGTATTGGTCCGGCGAAAGCCATCCTCGAAAAAGTATCCCACCGAGTCCATACGGCGGTTCAACTCATCCAGTTCCAGCAACGGCTGGCCCAACCAGCGGCGCATTAACCTGCCGCCCATGGGTGTCTTGGTCAAGTCCAACGTTGCCAACAAGGACAACTCCTTGTTTTCCGCCCGGCCTGCCGCGAACAGCTCCAGATTGCGCCGGGTTTGGCTGTCCAGAATCATATAATCCGAGGCGTAGTAAACGGCCAGGTTGGCTAGTCGCAGATTGCCGGACTTTTGGGTTTCTCCGAGGTAATCGACGATGGCCCCGGCGGCCCGCACCGCCAAAGGCAGATCTTGGCAGCCGAAGGACTCAAGAGAAACAACGCCGAAGTGGTCCAACAGAGCCGATCTGGCCGCTTCGTATTCAAAGCAGGACGGGTCCAAGAGAGTTGGCTCACCGCGAATACCAGCCAATGGTGGCAGGGGAGCCGGTTGGGACGGGTCATCAGGTCGGGACGCCAGCACCTCGGAGGCGGCGATGCGTTCCAGTTCCGGAGGTAATTGGGACCGGTCGAGTTGAGCAGCGGCAAACTCGCCGGTGGTAACGTCCACGTAGGCTAATCCGGCCGAATCGCCCTCGATAACCACCGAAGCCAGGTAGTTGTTGGTATTTTGGTCGAGAAGAGACGACTCCAACACCGTGCCTGGCGTTACCACCCGCACGACTCCACGGTCGACCAATCCCTTGGAGGTGGCCGGATCGGTAAGTTGCTCGCAGATCGCGACCTTGTGGCCCTTCTTTACCAACCGGGCTAGGTAGTTCTCCATGGCGATGGCGGGTACTCCGGCCATGGGAACTCTCACGTCTTTGCCCATGCTCCGGGAAGTGAGGGTTATCTCCAGGTCTCTGGCGGCGACTCGAGCGTCCTCGTCAAAGGTTTCGTAGAAGTCACCCATGCGAAACAGGACAATCGCGTCAGGGAAGGAGTGTTTGATCTTGAGGTACTGGCGGCGTATCGGCGTCACTGTCCACCCGTGCCCAGCGGTTTACACCAGTCATTCTACCCCACCCAGAGCCCGCTAAGATACCGTAAGTTGGCGACTATGCCGCTACGATCGCCGGAGATCAAAAAACCGGGGGCGTTTCGGCCCCCGGCTATCTGAGTCTGGGAAGGTTGCTTGATGAAGCCGGCTATTCTTTCCAGAACCGTTCTTCTTTGAACATCCACCCCTTGGGAACAACCTTGTCCTTCACGTCGGAGATCATACCCGGGTGGCCGCAGGCGTATAACATGGTATCGTCCTGGGGCAGATTCAACCGCTCCAGGACATCCTCGGCTATTGCGTTTACCCGGCCTTTGGCCCCATCCCACCCGTCATTCCGGTCTTCATTGGGACGGCTGACCGTGGGGACAAACTGAATGTGGTCCGGATATTTTGCCGCGAACTCCGCCAATTCTTTGTCGTAAACAAACTCGTCCTGATAGCTGGCACCCATAAGCACGTAGAACTTGTGGTCGCGGATACCCTCGTTCACGTAGCTGCGGATCATGCCGATCGAGGGTGCTACTCCGGTGACCGTGGACACCATGAAGTGATGGTGGACATTAGGGTCCATGATGAACAGACCCTTTGCCCGGGGACGGACCGACATCTGGTCGCCGATCTTCATCCGGTGCATCCGGGGCGTTAGCTCTCCTTCCGGCACCACTTCAACGAAAATCTCCAGTAAGGGCTCGTGGGGAGCGGATACGATGGAATAAGCCCGTTCGATCCCTTCCAGACCGAGCGTACAGTATTGTCCGGCTTTGAACTTGAGGGGCCCCTGCTCCGGCTCTAGCTTGATCACAAACAAGTCTTCGGTGATATCGGTGCGCTCCACCAGAGTCGCTTTGGGCAGGTTAGGAAGCGCCCTCACTCTGGGTGATTGGGCGCTACCTCCGGTTGACTGGCTTACCATCAAGAACTCCTTAGATCGGCTAACGACATCTGTCGTACCCACGAACTACCAAGTTTACCCCAAAGGCGATCAAGCCGATTCATGCACCCGAACGGGCGGATAAATAAATTGGTTCAACCCCAATGGCCGAAACCAAACCTCTTTGCCGGCCTGTTAGCTCGAGCCGTTGCTTCCGGCTTTCACCACCTTGGCGGGCCGAATATCCAAACCCGGAACATTAGATGCCGGGTCAGGGTCTTTACTGTCTTGCAAGTCCACCGCCAACTGGCCGAATAACGAAGTGACGGCAACGACTCCCGGTGGGACCGAATCAACCAACCGGGCCTGCCCCGTCAGGTCGCCTCTCTGGGTGAGCACCTCAACTTCATCCCCTTCGCCGATCGACCACGCGGCGGCGTCGGAGGCGTTCAACTCCACCCACTCCTGCCGCTGTATGCGGTTTCGCTTTCCTTCGATGATTTCCATGTCCCGATGGTTCTGCAGCAGAACCCGCCCTGGAACCAATAAGAATGGATATTCGGAATCGTCGGCCGGCTCGGCAGCCCGGAATTCGGGAGTGGCCGGGTCGGCTTTCCTTTCTTGGAAACCTTCAACGTACAATGTTTCGGTACCCGGGGCGCCGGGTTCTTGGCAGGGCCACTGGATACCTCGGTATTCCCTGCTGGAATGGAGTACTTGGGTTGGCTGGGGGCTTTCCAGATTGGTCCTTAGAACCAAACGGCTTTCCTCTTCCAGGCGCTTGTAGGACACCCCCGCGTAGATGGGACTCAGGCGGGCGATCTCGTCCATGACTTGACTGGGCGAATGGTGGTCGAACCCCGATGCTCCCATTCGACGGGCCAATTCGCAGATCACCCAGCTTTCCGGACGGGAGTCGTTGTTCTTCACTTGAATGGAAGCCGTTAGCCGTTGAACCCGGCGTTCCAAGTTGGTGAATGTCCCCTCTTTCTCAGCGAAAGTAACTCTGGGCAAAACGACGTCGGCAATCTCGGCCACCGGACTCAAAAAGGTGTCGTGAACCACCAAAAAGTTCAACTCCCGCAGAGCCGACAGCCCATCGCCCAACTTTCCATTGCTGAAATTGGCGCTGTCGCCAATCACCATCATTGCCTTGATACGTCCTTCGGCAGCTCCACGGATGGCTGCGGCCAGGCCAAGCCCCGGATTGGACGGCAATGTGATTCCCCAGGCTTCCTCGAACATTTGACGGGCATTTTCGTCGCCAACCGGCTGGTAACCGGGAAGCCGCCCAGGCACGCAGCCAACGTCCCAGGCCCCCTGCTCGTTGGCCCCTTGCCTCATGGGATAGATGCCGGACCCCGGTTTCCCTAGATTGCCGGTCACTAACACCAAGTCGATCAACGCCCGGACACAGTCCTGCCTTAAATCAACCGAGACGTTGTCCAGAGCGTAGACCACCGACGCCGATTCAGCTTGGCCGTAAAGCCGGGCGGCCTCCGCGATGTCATCCAGCGAAACTTGGGTTATCTGGACGATCTGGTCCATGTCCAGATTATGCAGCGCGTAGTGGACCGTTGACGGACTTTCACAGTTCTCTTCCAGCCACTCGGGATTTTCCAATCCTTGGTCGATCAAAGACCGGAGTACGCCACCAAGGAGGAGCAGTTCGGTTCCGGGCGCCGGACGCAACCAGACATCAGCGTAACGGGTCAACTCCACTTCTCGAGAATCGATGACCACCAGTTTGGTGTCGCGCTTGGCGGCCCGTTTGATCGGCACGCCAACTACGTTGTGTTCTTCGGTAACGTTGGAGTTGAACACCAAGATGCAACCAGAATTCTCAAGGTCCCAGATAGGATTGGTGGCCGCGGCGTAGCCAAGGGCGTTCTCCAAGGCTTCGACCAACTCCGGTTGCACATTAGATGTTTGGTCCACGTTATTGGTGTTCATCACCACTCGGGCGAATTTTTGGCCCAGATAGTGCTCTTCGTTGGTGCTCTGAGGCGAAGTAAGCAGGGCGAACGTGTCGCCCGTATACTCGGAAAATCTGGTCGATACCAGGTCCAGGGCATCTTCCCAGGTAGCCTCTTCCAGTACTCCGTTGCGGCGGATTAACGGTTTGCGCAACCGATCGGAGCTGTTGACGTACTCCAGGCCGAATTTGCCTTTGAAACAGGCCTGGCCCCGGTTGGCCGGCGAGTTGAGGTCTGGTACGGCCCGAATGAAACGGCCTGCGGAGTTAATCTCCAGGTTGAGCTGGCAGCCAACGGGACAATGGGGACAGATGGTGCGCTCAACTCGGGCTGCTTTCTCCCACTTGTGGTCACGTTCCACCAGAGCGCCCACCGGGCAGACATCTATGCAGGCGCCGCAGAACTCACACCCCGATTCCAGCAGAGACGTCCCGAACGATGTGCCCACCAGCGCGGAGCCGCTCCTCTCTGTGAAACAGATCGCGTCGTCGCCCCGCAGTTCCTCGCAAGCCCGGACGCAACGGCCGCAGACGATGCACAGGTTGTAATCACGGTCGTAGAAGGGGTCGGCGACTTCCAAGGGAATCTGGCGGTACTTGTAATCCAGGGGTGACTCCAGGTTCATGCCCAAGTAGCGGACGGTGTCCTTGAGCTCGCACCGCTCGTTCTTGGGACAGGTGACGCACCGGTCGTTGACCGAAACGTGGCGGAGACATACGTCGTTTGGTCCGCATATTTCGACCCGGTGGCAGGTAAGACAACCGTCGGGATGCTCTGCGATGAGCATCTCCATCACCGACCGGCGCAACTCCAGAACGTCGGGGACTTCGTTGCGGATCTTCATGCCGTCCGCGACTGGTTGGACACAGGCGGCGGGATAACCGCGGCCTCCTTCAACGCCGACCACGCACATCCGGCAGGCGGCAAAGGGCTTCATGCCGGGATGGTAGCAAAGATACGGGATGTACACCCCGGCTTCGATAGCCGCTTCCAGGATCATCTTCCCTGGTTGGGTGATTATCTCAACCCCATCAATGGAGATGGTTATGTCATCTGCCATGGATACTACTCCGGTCCGTTTTCACCGCAGAGACGCGGAGGATATTATGAGTTCCCATTATTCATCCAATCCTAAAACGACCCTTTTTATACCTTGTTTCAATGCCGCTACGTTGAAGTTCATCAACAGCCCTACTTTCCATCCGCCAAGCCTTAAGTAGGTTAACAGTTGAGCTTGGTGAATAGGTAATAATCGGTCGACCGCTTTTATCTCGACAACAACCGTGCCAGCAACTAGCAGATCTAGCCGGTAACCGCAGTCCAGCCTTATGCGTTTGTAGTTTACAGGCAGATGACGTTGCCGATCGAACTGAATTTTTCGCAAATCTAATTCCCTGCACAAACATTCCTCGTAAGCAGATTCAAGAAGTCCCGGCCCAAGCGCCCGGTGAACTTCTATACCAGCTCCAATCACGGTTTGTGTAACCTCGTTTACACTAACCACTCTGCGAACTCCGCGCCTCTGCGGTGTATCTGTCGCGTCACCTGCGGCTAGACACTGGCGAGAATCGGGGGGCCGAGCACACTTCGGTGGGGCAGCGCCGGTTCAGGATGTGGGTTTCAAACTCTTGGCCGAAATAACGCAAGGCCGAGGCCACCGGGTTGAAACCGAGTTGGCCGTGCCCGCAAAGAGAACCGGCCTGCATATCTTGACCCACTTTACGCATCAGGTCCAAGTCCTCTGGAACACCCTCCAAACGGCAGATCCGCTCCAGCACCTCTAACAAGTGGCTCATCCCCATCCGGCAGGGGAAGCATTTCCCGCAGGACTCGTACTGGCAGAAAGCGATGAGGGCCCTGGTTAAGTCGACGACACAATTGTCTTCATCGGCGGCGATGACTCCCCCTGAGCCCAGAATAGCACCGGCGGTTCTCAGAATATCAAAGTCCAGCACGATGTCTATGTTATCGGCGCCCAGCACTCCACCCAACGGCCCGCCGGTCTGCACAAATTTCAGCGCCTTTCCGTCCGGAACGCCTCCGGCCGCCTGGTACAGCACGTCCTTCAGATTGATGCCCAGAGGCACTTCAATCATACCCGTGTATTTCAGGTCGCCGGTCAGGCAGATTATTACGGTTCCAGTGCTCTTGTCATGGCCGATACCGGCAAACCACTCGCCTCCCTTGGCGATAATTTCCGGGACGTATGCCAAGGTCTTCACGTTATTGATGTTACTGGGTTTGCCGAACAGACCGACCGCCGCCGGAAAGGGCGGGCGGTATCGGGGCATCGCCCTTTTCCCTTCGATGGCCTCCATCAGGGCGCTCTCCTCTCCGGCCACATAGGAGTCGCCGGTCAAGGCCACTTCCAGATGGAAACTGAAATCGGATCCGAGGATGTTCTCACCTAAGAAGCCCATTTCCTGGGCCTGGACGACAGCGGCTCGAGCCCGGTCTATGGGTCCGTCGTGGCCGTGACGGATAAATATATAGGCGTGGCTGGTGCCCGTAGCGTAGCCCGCCAGAATTATCCCTTCAACCAAAGTCTGTGGGTCGCTCTCCAGAATAGCTTTGTCGTTGAAGGCCCCCGGGTCCCCCTCTTCGCAGTTGCAGAGTATGTATTTCTGCGGCGCGTTGGATCCGGCTAGGAACCCCCATTTCACACCCGTGGGGAAAGCCGCGCCGCCTCGGCCTCGCAGACCCGAGGTTTTCACGTCCTCCAGAACCTCTTCCGGAGTCATCTCCGTCAAGGCCCGGTTCAAGGCGTGGTAACCACCGTAGGCGATGTACTGATGGATGTCCCCAGGGTCGATGGTCCCGGCGTTTCGCAGCGCCACCCGATTCTCCAGCACCCGCATGGGATGTTGGTTAAGATCCGGTATCCCGGCCAATGTGGAATCAACTTCCTCATCCGGCCCGCCGGCCGCCAGGTAGCCAAGCGCCAAGTGAGCCAGCGGGCTTCCTCCGGCAACATGATTAGACACGATCTCGGCAGCCATATCAGGGGTCACATTGCCGTAAAAAACCCTTGGTCCGCCGGGAAGCTGGACATCCACCAGCGGTTCCGCGAAGCATAGGCCCAAGCAACCCACCTGACTCAGCTGGGCGGCAACGCCGTTCTGCTCCAAAGCAGCTTCGATGCTTGCGATAACGGCGTCGCATCCGGCGGCCTTCCCGCAAAGGGCCGTACCGACCCTTATCCAAGGCTGGCCTCCGGCAGTTAACTCCTCCCAGCGCTGCTGGCTTTCGGCGGCAATCTCCTCGAAACTAGCCATTCTGTTCCGCCAGCAATTCAGCGATCCTTGCCTTGGCTGATTCCGGAGTCGCGCGGCCGATCAAGTGATGGTCGATAGCCATTACCGGGGCTTGGGAGCAGGCGCCCAGGCAGGTGTTGTAGCGGAGTGTCAGCCGCCCGTCGGAAGTATCTCCTTCCGTTTCAAGGCCGCTGGCCTGCAACGCCGCCTCGATCAGCGGCATGGCGCCGACCAAGTGGCAAGAAGCGCCCCAACACACCTCAACCTGGTGCAAGCACGGTGGTTCGAAACGAAAGTTGGGATAGAAGGACGCAACCGCCCAGACTTCATTGATAGTGGAACTGGTGAAAGCCGCTACCTCTTCAATCCCTTGTTTGGGGATGAAGCCAAGTTCGTCCTGGACGGCTAGAAGGGTGGAAAGAACGGTGACAGTGGGCTGGGATTGGCGGTGCATCGCGTCGGCTATGCGGGGTTTCAGCCCATCCATTTACCGGGCTCCCATGAAAAAGTTGATAGTTGATAGAGGAGGTTGAACCAAAATCATGGACTTCGTGAATTTGGTAACAATCCGGATTTATGGTACCACAGCCCCAATTGGCGTTCAATCGAATGGCACTCAGCTTACACGAAATAAGGGGCGGGAAAAACGCCGCCCCTTTGGACGCCAAGTTGAAACCTGCGGCCAGATTTAGAAGGCTAGACTGCCTGCTTGGCTGCGCTGCCCACCAAGATACGCTCTACATCCGGAGCGATCTCAGCGGCCCGCTGCTTGCACTCTTCATCAGTCAGGCTTGACAACGGATGTTGGGCAACCACGAACTCGTAGTCCGGGACGCCCATCATCCGGACCATGGCCTTCGCCGTGGGCAGGAAAACGTGGGTGATGATAGACGCGGTGGGGATGCCCAGGCGCTCCATCTCGATACCGTCGTGCACACTGCACGAACTGCAGGACCCTCAATCACCTATCCCGGTGATCAGCACATCCACCTTATCCATAAGTTCTTGGACGACTTCTGGTTTGGTGGGCAACGAGGCCGAATGCTTGCTAAGCATTATCACGTCTTTAAGGTCGTATTTCTCTTTGAGAATCACGGCCAATTCTTGAAGAACCTTGTCCGAGTTGGCTTTGTGGTTTTCCAGCAAGCCCAGGGTCTTGCCGCTAAGTTCGCTGGGCCGGTCGTTCAGGTGGAACTCGCCAGAGGAAAGGTCGGTCCCCCTGGGATTCACCAAACGCATATCCCTAACCGTTACAGTCTCCGCCATAGTCCCTCCTTATGTAATGCCGCCGTTGCCCGGGCACATTAATTTGGACTGCTCATAATCTTACACAGCGGCTCAGATTTTGCAAGGAGATGAGCCTCGCTATTCGCTCACATGCTCATAAGAAAAGTGGGGAACATCAGTACGGTCCTTGGCATGTTCGATAGTCATAGCACAGATATTTCCGTCGCGGTCCAGATCCAAAAGTGTGTTCTCATCCAAATCTCTAGTCTCCGCGATGTCCGCGGGTTTAAATTCAATATACAACGTATCTGTTTCTTGGAAATATTTGATTTTCATAGAGTGAACCTACGATCAAAAAATGCGTTATGAACTGTCTCTCCATCAGCCAAAAGAACAACCCGGAGGAAACGACCTCCCATTTCTTCAATCGCCGCCCAGCGCCTAATCCGGCCATCCGCCTGTACGACTTCCCTGACCGGGTGCTCTACAACTCGTAAGAGCCACTCTGGCCTTATCAATACCCGGTCGGGACGGTCCTGTATTGACAGAAAATACTGGGTGAACTTCATCCATGTTGCCCATGTTGCCGGTTAAACATTGCTAGTTCATCCCCCCGGCACATCCACCTTCCGTGTCCGTATCCGGTAGCCGGTGGTGTCGATGATGGCGCTGTTGCGGCCGCCGGTGCCGCCGCCCATGACTATCCAGATATCGTCGGCTTCCCGGGCACACCGGCGCACCAATTGGTCGTCTCCCGGCTTCTCCGGTCCTTGCGCCACTCCCAGCCGGATCAGTTCGCTTAACGGCCGGGTGGCGTTCTCTATCAGATAGTCTTGCATGCCACGGCGGGTCCAACCGTCGTCTTTGAGGGTGATGGCATGCTCCGGGCCGATGACCACGACCCACTGGGCCGGGAACCGCCAAGCCAAGCAGGCCGACTTCAGGGTGTCGGCCA
The DNA here is from genome assembly GCA_022450395.1 of Dehalococcoidia bacterium. GTDB lineage: Bacteria > Chloroflexota > Dehalococcoidia > Lucifugimonadales > UBA3495 > UBA11650. Next base: position 22,259 of record JAKUQE010000021.1, read on the forward strand.
AAGAGGCGAGAATGGACTCCCCGGTGTGCCCGTAGGCGTTGTTGACGGTGATGGGATTGTAGGCCACCGCCACGGTGACGCAGCTATCTTCGGATTGGAAGCCCCGGCTGACGTGGAGGCCGCCCCACGGCGAATCCTCCTCGTTCTCGGCGATGCATAGCGTATATTTGGCGGGATTGCCCAGGGTCCCCCGGTCCAGCACGCCGGGCCGGGCGTCGAAACCGTTCATGAAGCAGAGCCGGATGGACCTGCCCAGGCAAGCGTTGGCCCGGAACCCGGGGCCGAAAAGACCATCCTTGGAGTTCATTCCGATCTGTTCCCGGATGGGACCGTTGACGATCATCAAGATGGCTGGGGAACTGGTGGAAGCGGAGGCCATGTGGACGAAGTTCTTCTCCTCCTCAAGGGTCCGCAGGGTTGTAACCAGTACCGGAAAGTATTCGGGCAAGCATCCAGCCATCACCGCGTTGGCGGCGGCGTTCTCGGAGGTAAGCACCCGGTTGCGCATCTCCAGGGACAGCAGTTCCTCTTCCCCGGTCATGCCCACATATTCCAGCATCTCCCGCACCTTGTATTCGACGGGAGGTACCACCGGCAGGCCGTCGCTCCAACCCAACCGATAGCATTCTTCAATAGCTTCGATGGTATCGTTGGGTTCGACCTGGCCGGATCTTTCCAAACCTGTAACCATGGGTATCCTCCAAATAAAGCTATCAGCTTTTAGCTACCGCTTAGATCGACAAGTTGATTACCTAGTTCTCGGGCAGCCGGAGTTGGACGCCCGCTTTCTCTTCTTGTAACCGAGCCACCGCGTCGGAATCTTCCGCGCCCCAACCCCGGAACATCGCTTCAACGTGGCGCTGGTCTACCATATTGGAAAGCTCCATGGGTATCCCGTACTCCCGGCCTAAATCGGTGGCCAGACGCACGTCCTTGGCTGCTAGAGCAGTGGCAAAGCCCGGCTCGAAGTTTCCTTTGAACAGGAACCTGGGGAATTTCTCCGTTAGGCGCTTGCTACCGCCTGAACTGTTGGCGATGGCATCGGCTAATACCGCCAGGTCCACCCCGGCTTTTACGCCCAAAGTCAGGGCTTCCGCCATAAGGACCCCGATGCCCATGCTGAGCAGGTTGTTGCAGATCTTACAAACCGACCCGTTGCCGATGGGGCCACAGTAGACCACGTGGGAGCCGATGGCGTCCAGGGTCGGTTTGACCTTGTTGAAGACATCTGCGTCACCGCCCACCATCACCGCCAAAGTGGCCGCCGCTGCTCCGTACACCCCGCCACTAACCGGCGCGTCCAACATTGTGACACCCCGGTCCGCACACACTTGGTGCAGCCGGCGGATCACCGTAGGCGAATTGGTGGAAAGGTCTACGTATATCGATCCTTCAACTGCGCCTTCCAGGATTCCGTTTTCCCCCTGGACCACTGCCTCCACGTCCCTTGGGACGGGAAGAGAAGTTAGGACCACCTCGTTGCCCGGTACCGCTTCCTTTGGGCTGTCCGCCCACTCCGCGCCCATCTCCAGAAGGTTGATTGCCGCCTCTCGCCGGAGGTCGTGAACGGTTAGCTGGTGGCCTGCCTTGATAAGATTGGCGGCCATTGGGTTGCCCATGTTCCCGGTCCCGATGAACCCTACTTTCATCGCTAGCGCTCCTACTCGTATCTCTGGTACCGGTCGTATCTCTGGTACCGGTCGTATCTCTGGTACCGGTCGTGTTTCTGGTACCGGTCGTGTTTCTGGTGCCGGCAGCTCTGGCCGGTGGTTGGGATGGTGGCGGCACTTCCGGCGCCGGCTGATTGGCCGGCGTAGCAGACTGTAGACCGAACCGGTAGCCGGAGTTCTGGTCGAAGGTCTCCTTGGCCACGCGGAACGCGTTGACCGCCGCGGGCATGCCGCCGTAGAACACCATCTGGGAAATAATCTCGGAGATCTGCTCACGGGTCACTCCGACGTGGAGCGCCCCTTGGATGTGCCGGGCTAACAGATCGGGGCTATGGCCCAGAACCGTCAGAGCGGCGATGGTGCATAGGCTACGGGTTTGAAGATTCACCGCCGGACGGTTGTAGATCTCCCCGTAGATGGTCTCATCGACCAGTTGCATCACTTCAGGGGCCAGCTCGGCCATCGCCGGAGGCGGGCCCGGATTGCCGTAGCGTCCGTAATAGCGCAGGCGGAAATCCGCCGCTGCTCGCCGTAGGTCTTTGGGGCTTCGCTCGGTAGTCACAGGTCATCTCTCACAAATACAGGTTTCGGCCGGGAAATTATAACACCACACGAATCATGCGGGCTATGAACAGCGAGCCCGGCAAAGTCGGAAGGATCGGATTTGAAACTTGTTAGGCTGGCAGATCCACCGCCCAGCGCCGGGAAAATGGGTAGGGGCGCACGGCCGTGCGCCCCTACGTCTGGTTCTTATTTGCTTGCCGTTGTTACACAGCCTGCCAGTAGCGGCGGCCCTCTAAGCGGACCACCTTTCCTATATGGTCTGCTGGCGAAAAGTGGCCGGCAGCTATCACGTAGCTCTCTTTTTCCGCCATGTCCAGAACTTTCTCGCGGCTCTGACGGCTCAGACCCTTGTCGATGTCCACGCCGGCGCACCAATCGGATTCTTGGACCTGGGCCTTGTTGTGCAGGACATCTCCCACAATCATTGCCTTTTCTCCTTGGGAGGAGATCAAGATGGCCTGGTGGCCGGGGGTGTGTCCCGGCGTGGGCATGGTCGATACTTCGTCGGTGATGTTGTACTCGCCTTCGATCAGATCCATCTTACGCAATCGGCGCAACGGCATCACTTGGCGCGAGACCTGAGGCGCTGAATCTATCGTTCCTTCCGCGGTAAAGTGGTCCCAATCGGCCTTGGGGACCAGGTACCTGGCGCGGCGGAAATAGGGCGCCGGCATACCGCCCGAGTACCGTAGGTTCCATCCTACGTGGTCGCCGTGGAGATGGGTATGCACAACAATGTTGACTTCATCGGACGGGCCGACGTTGGTGTTGTTCAGCCGGTCGGCGGGTATCAGAACGTCCCTCAGCCGGTCGAATAATTTCCCTTCGGCTCCCCCTAGATGCTCATGGGGTCCGGGTCCCATACCCGTGTCCACCAGAATAGTCTGACCCTGGGAGCGAATCACCCAAACGCCGTAGTAGAGTTGAAGCTGGCCATTTTCTAGGGCGTCGCCGTGGGATTCCCAGTCGCTGGCCGATGTCTCAGGGAACATCACCGTTGGGTCCCGGGGCGGCGGGATCATGTCGAGCACCGCCGTGATTTCCACATTACCTACCTTTATACTGTCCGCCATCGTCCTCTCCTTGATATAACTTTTTAATTAAACGATTCTAATCTTTGTTTTCTAGTATTGAATCAACGACTTGACGTTGTACGCTTCCAGCCCTTTGCGGCCGTTCAAGTCCATCAACTCGATAACTATGCCGACGCCGGCGATGATCCCACCGGACAGTTCCACCAAACGTGCGGCGGCAGCTAAAGTGCCACCGGTGGCCAACAGATCGTCCAACAGCAATACCCGGTCATTTTGACCGATGCCATCTACGTGGATCTCCATGGTGTTGCTGCCGTATTCGAGGGCGTATTCGATGGAGTGGGTAGCGGCGGGCAACTTGCCCGGCTTGCGCACCAGGATTATCGGCTTCTTCATTCGGTCGGCCAGGGGTGTTCCGAACAGAAACCCCCGGGATTCCACCACCGCGATAGAGTCGAAATCCTCGCCCTTGAAAAGGCCTTGAAAGCTGTCGATGGCATGACTGAAGGCCTGGGGATCAGCCAACAACGGGGTGATGTCCTTGAACAAGATCCCCGGTTTGGGAAAGTCGGGCACGTCTCGAATGTAGTCCTTCAGATCCAAGACCTACGCGCCCCCGTTTCATTTTTATCCGGATAAGCCTCGCGCCAACCCCACTCAAAGTGTTCGAATCAGAGGTGGCCCGTGCCCCGGTGCAGTGTAGAATAAGCGCCCAATCACGTCAAGTTGCCGCATCGGCGGATGGAATCCTCGCCAGATCGAACATGTTCGCATAGGCCCCAAAGGCAGCTTCGGGCACCGGGTTGCTGAGCCACGGAAACAAGGCCACTAGACTCACTCAGCCGGTAGTTACATGCGCGGGGCCACACGGAATCGGCTGCATCGACCGCGGCGATCAGTTCCCTTGCCGGGCCAGCCATGCGTCGTTGGCCTCGGCAAACGCGCGCATCGCATGCTCCATGTCGTAGGGCTTCTCCTCCAGGGTTTCAGGATCCCACTCGCTGCGGGACTCAGAGAAGAAGTCTCCTCCGTAGACATGGACGGCTCCAGTGAGCACGTTTCTGGGATTGTGAACCGCGTGGATGACTTCCGGTCCCAGTCCTACCGAATCTTGGATGTCCAGGGCTTTGAAACCGGCCCGGTCCAACCCTTGAGGGGTGCGGCGGAAGAACGTATTGTCCTCCTGGCCACCATAGATCCCGATCACCGCCCACATGTGGTGATCGTGGGGGAAGATCGTCATTCCGGGAGGCCAGATCACGTTGATCACGGTCAAGTCTGAAGAGCGGTGCAGGGTGGTGATCCCGCCGGCCGTCGGAGTCCCCAGGGAAGATTCCACATCGGCGGACAACGACATCGTCCGCTCCATCAACTCCTTCACCGCCAACTGAGGAGCGTGCTCCTTTATGGCAACCTGGCACGACGCGATGAACTCCTCTAGATCGAACATCTTCACATTCCCTCTTACTTATCATCGGTGGCATTCATCCAGCCACCGGCCGCGTTTTCATGGACATTATACCGATTCGGTGGCGGACCTCCAAGAATCCCTTACCCCATGCCCTTGGCGCTGTGGTCCAAGACAAATAGCGAGCCAAGGGATGACTCCGGCAATCGAGTGGTATAAGATATCCGGAGACTGAGACTCAGCATATACAGGCTTGGGATTGCCCTCTTGATGCAGTGGGAGTGACAGGATAAACCGGGTGGCGAGCACGCCCAGGACCATTAAAACAGGAGGTTGTACTGCCATGACAGACGTAAAGACCATCCTGGTGGGAACCGTTGGACAGGGGATACTGCGCAGCGGCGACGGCGGCGAGACTTGGGGCCGGATCGGTATCGGCGCGGGATTGCACTCCGACGCCTTGGTTCGGACGCTTTTGAACACACCCACTTCTCCAGAGATCGTATTCGCCGGGACGGACAAGGGCCTCTACCGCAGCGGTAACGCCGGCAAGACCTGGCAACCGGTCGATTCCTCTTTGAATAGCTACAACGTTTGGGCGCTGGCCGCGGACCCCGGCGACCCCAATCTGATGTTCGCCGGTACCGGCACGCCCACTCCGGCCGCCCTCTTCCGGTCCTCCGACGCGGGCAAGACCTGGGAGAAACGCCCCATGGAAGTCGCCGAAGAGTGCCCCAACGTCGGCGTGCCCAGGGTGACCGGTATCGCCGTGGACCCGGTAACCCGGCGCGACATTTGGGTGGGCCTTGAAGTTGATGGGCTGCGACACAGCTCCGACGGCGGCGATACCTGGGAGAGCATCAACGGGGCGATCCCCAACCCGGACGTGCACAACGTGGCCGTCGCCGGCGGGCCGCCCAAGACCGTGGTGGTCGTGGTCAACAACGACGTTTACACCAGCTCCGACGACGGCGCCAATTGGGACCGTCTCGGTATAAAGGAAGTCTTCCCTTATACCTACCCTCGGGGAATCATGGTGCAACCGGGACAGCCCAACACCATCTTCGTCACCATCGGAGATTCAACCCCCGGCCGGGTCGGCGCCGTGATGCGGTCCAAAGACACCGGCAAGACCTGGGAGAGCCTGCCTCTGCCGGTCGAACCCAACACCGCCATGTGGGTAGTCAACATGCAACCTGCCGATCCCCAAGTGGTTTTCGCCGGCAGCCGTTACGGATACATGTACCGTAGCGAGGACGGCGGCGATTCCTGGACCAAACTTTGGCGGGAGTTCAGTGAAATCTCCAGCGTCCTCTGGGTGCCGGAATAACGTCCCTGGCCCCACAGTTCACTACCGTCATTTAAAACCCGGAAGGAACTAGCCCCCCTTTCGTAAAGGGGGGTTGGGGGGATTTCCCCACCTCACACGATCGGCCACCTTGAAGGAAAGGAAATACCAGTCCTCGCTAGCAATCCCTCCCCCAACTTCTGCACTCTTTGAATCAACTCCCACTGGTCGACGAACAGGGGTTCGTGGTTCTCAACCACAACCTTACCGTCGATGATCACCGTGTGAACGCTACGTCCGTCGGCGTTGTAAACCAGATTATTAACCGGGTTAAAAATGGTCCGCCACTCGGGCCGCTTGGTGTCGAATAGCACCAAGTCCGCTTTTTTGCCGGGTTCGATGGAGCCGATCTCATCTCCCAGTCCCAGCGCTTCCGCTCCCTTGATGGTAGCCATCTCCAGCGCCGTCTCCGCCGGTATCATCCCCACGTCCTCCCGTCCGTCCTTGTAAAGCACCGCCGCCAAGTACATGGACCGCATCGTCTCCACCAGGTTGGAGTTGTTGCCTGCGTCGGTACCCAGGCCAACGGTGACCCCGGCCCGCAGCAGCTCCGGCAGCAAGGCCGTTCTGGTCATTCCCGCGCCGCCCTTTATCGCCGCCGTGGGGCACATCACCGCTTTGGTACCGGTTCTGGCCATAACATCCACCTCGCCTTGGTCGATGCCCAAGCAGTGAGCCAATAGGGTACTTGGACCAAGGACTCCGATGTCCTCCAGATATTCGGCGGGCCGCTTGCCATGTTGGCTCAAACTGGCCTCCACCGCCTGTGGGCTGTTATTAAAGTGCAGCGTGAGACCCGTGCCGTACCGGTCCGCCAATTCCTTGGCGCCACGCAATAACTCCTCGGTGGAGAAAGAGGGGGAGAAGGGCATGGCCCAGGCTCGCATCCTGCCGTCCAAGCGATTGTCAAAAGACTGGATAGTCTGATCCATCATTGATATAGCCTCGGCGGTAGACGAGACCGGAAGGTTCAGAGGATTGGGACGGTCCGCCACGTGCCACCCAACGATGATTCGGCAGCCAGACTCCTCATAAGCTTTCATGCAGGTTTCCAGGTGCTTGGTGCTGCCTGGGTCCAGAAAGCAGGTGGTGCCGTATCTCAGAAGCTCAGTGATCGCCAGGAGGGACGTGTAGTACTCCTCTTCCTCGGTCATCTCCCCTTGCAGCTTGAACACGTTGGGCAAGTAGCTAGCTCCCAAGTCATCGGGGAATACGCCCCGGGTAGCGTGGGCGTAGCTGATGTGCATGTGCCCGTTGCAAAAGCCGGGCGTCACCACCATCTCGCTGCCATCGATCACCCGGTCCGCCTTGACCGATTCCAGCTCCGTGGCCTTACCCACCTGGATGATGCGTTGGCCTTCAACGATGATGGACCCGTCTTGAATGATCCTCCGTTCCGGGTCCAGGGTCATAATGAAACGGGCGCCATGAATCTTCAGCGTGGTTTCGGCCATAACGTCTAATCCTCAAAATTGGAGTGCATTTATTTTCAATAGCTCGACGCAAACCGGTTCGCCGGATGTCCGGACCCCAGTTCAATCGTCATGGTAGACCATATATCACACATCCAAAACAGGCACAACTGGCCAAGGCCAAAGGGAATCGGCGGCCGCGCACCCGTCATTCCGGCGCAGGCCGGAATCCAGGCGCGCCTGCCTTCGCGCTAGCCGATGTTACTGGAAAGGGTGCGTCTTTGGGTCCTGGCTTTCGCCTGAACAACGGGAGAGCCTCTATCATTATGTGATGCGTTTCCCCGAATTCGAAAAGATACGGACTCAGAGGCCACCGTATCTTGCCCAAATAAATGGCCGTGGGTATCATGCTTGGTGACCCAGCCGGAAAGCGGCGAGACCGCTGCCGGCATTAGGAGGCTCCATGACAACACCTCAAGTCACTTTCGGATGCAACTTTAACGCCGACGGATATTGGGACGCCGCCGAGTTTGCCCGCCGGGCCGAGGCCTTGGGCTTCGACCGGATAACCACCGGTGAGCACTTGATGGACGGCAACCCGCCGCGGCCCACGGTCTTGAGCATCCCGGCCATGGCCGCCGCCGCCGGGGCCACCAAGACCCTTCGGGTCATGACCGGCATTGTAATCGTCCCTTTGTATAATCCCGTTCTGTTGGCCAAAATGATCTCCACGCTGGACGTGATCTCCGCCGGGCGGGTGGACTTCGGCATCGGCATCAGCGGCCAGCGGGGCACCCAGGTAGAGTTCGACGCCGTCGGCGTCTCCGTGCGGACCCGGGGCCGGCGCACCGACGAGATGCTGCAGGTTATGAAACGGCTGTGGACCGAGGAACACGTCAGCCATCACGGCCGGTTCTTCGATTTCGACGACGTGACCCTGCTGCCCGGGCCGGTCCAGCAGCCCCATCCGCCGATATGGGTGTCGGGCCGCAGCGATGCAGCCATGCGCCGGGCCGCTCTGTTGGGCGACGGCTGGTATCCATACCTGTTCACCGTCCGGCGTCTGAAACAGAGCAACGAGGAAATTACCCAGATAGCAGCCGAGGCGGGAAGGGACCTAAGCGGTTTTCACTGGGGCTTGAACCAACCGACATCGATAATGGACGACCCGGAGGCGGCCCTGGCCCAAGCGGTGGAAAACGTGGGCCAGCGGTACGTTACCGCCGAGAGGAGCGCCGAGGACATCGCCAAGGCTCTTTGCATAGCGGGCACCCCGGAAGACTGCGTCCAGTCCGTTCAAGAGCGCATCGACGCCGGAGTGCGCGACTTCAATCTAAGCTTCCTGGCCCCGGACATCGACGGTATTTTCCAACAGATGGAAACCTTCTCCCGCCAAGTGATACCTCATTTCCGATCGTGAAAACCCTTCTGGTTAAGGCGCTCCGAATCGACTTGACCCACCGAGGTATTGATGTAGTATCAAGCCAGGTCCCTAGAAGCACGACGCCCGCGGGATTTTCTCCGCGGGACCCACGGAGGTTGTTATGGACTTTGGACTGTTTTTAGAGTTCCCGCGCCGAGAGGGCGGAACTCAACAAGAAGCGTTTCAGGAATGCTTCGCGTTGGCGGACGAGGGCGAAGCGCTAGGCGTGGATTCGGTCTGGTTGGCCGAATATCACTTCAACCCCGCGCGCGTGCTTTCCGCTCCCATAACCATCGCCAGCGCCCTCGCCGCCCGAACCAAGACGGTCAGAATCGGGCTTGCGGTGATCTGTTTGCCCTTGGGGAACCCGATACGCCTGGCTGAAGAGGTCGCTACTCTGGACCATATAAGCGAGGGCCGCCTGGAGTTCGGCGTGGGCCGGGGCACCTTCCCCAACGTGCATGAAGGTTACAACGTCCCCTTCAGCGAAAGCCGGGAGCGCTTCGACGAATTCCTTGATGTGATCGTGAAGTCATGGACCACTGAGTCTTTCTCATATGAAGGCAAGTACATCACCTGCAACGATCTTTCGGTGCATCCCAAACCGTTGCAGACTCCCCACCCTCCCATCCACATCGGCATCACCTCAGCGGAGAGCTTCCCAATCATGGGGAGCCTAGGCTATCCCATACTGATCAACCCGTCACGAGTATTCGCGCTGTCGGAATTGGCCCCTTACATCTCTGAATACCGGAAGGCCTGGCAGAAGGCGGGTCACCAAGGACAGGGCAAGGTTGGGTTGCGCATCCCCATCTACGTGGCCGACACCGCCGAGCAAGCCTACGCAGAGCCCAGAGACAGCGCGATGTTGTCGGTGGAGCGTCTGGGGCAAAGGGTGGGGAGCTACGCCGCCTACGGGGGGACGACGGGAGACTGGCAGGCCGAGTCGGACCGGATTCTGGCAGCGGACTATGACGAATGGCTGCGAGACAAAGTGGCGTACGGCACTCCGGAGGCGGTAGAGGACCGGTTGCACATTTTGCAGGAAGAACTGGGTCTGGAGCAGATCATATTCGACGTGAACTACGGCAACCTAATCCCCCAGGAACGTCAACGCAAGTCCCTGAGGCTGCTCATGGAGAAGGTAGTCCCCAGTTTCAAATAGCCCCCAATACCCATTAATGAAAAGGGCTCAGAGCTGGGAGCCGATGAACTGGGGGCGGCCCCTGAGGAACTCGGCCGCAGACTGAGCCCGCTTGCCTTCCACCTGAATCGTCTTCAACGCCAAGACGCCCTCGGCGGTGACCACTCCCATCGGTGTATCAGCCGCCGGCAAGGACACGACCCGTCCGGGCGGACCTTCCAGCCCATCGGGCAGCGATGAGACGGTCACTTCCAACAACTTCATAACGCTGCCCTCCCACTGGGTGAATAAACCGGGCCAAGGCGTATAAGCCCGGGCACGCCGCTCCAAAGTTGCCGCCGCCACGTCCCAATCGGCCAAACCGTCGCTTCGCTCCAACTTGCGGGTAACCGTGGCCAAAGCCTGGTCCTGAGGACGCGCTTCCATCTCGCCGTTAACCCAAGCAACCAGACTTTCCAACAGCAACTCGCCGCCCAATGCGAACAGCACTCCGGTAAGCTCTTCCGACGTTTCCTGGGAAGACATCGGGTAACCACGCTGGGCGACGATGTCCCCGGTGTCCATCCCTTGATCCAGCAACATCAGCGTGACTCCGGTTTCCGCATCCCCTTGCTCGATCGCGGTTACCACGGGAGACGGACCGCGGTGCTTGGGGAGCAATGACGGATGAATATTCAAGCAACCGTGGGGCGGAGTTTCTAGGATGGCAGGCGGCAGAAATTTACCGTACGCGGCCACCACGATGACGTCAGGTTGGAGTTCAGCCAGTTCACTCTGAACCTGGGGAGAACGCAAAGAGTCTGGTTGATAGACGCTTAACCCGAGATCCAGAGCGCGGGCTTTTACCGGCGGCATCCCGGTAGTCCGGCCTCTTCCCTTGGGGCGGTCCGGCGGCGTAAAAACGCCAACGACCTGAACGTCTTCAACCGCGACTAGTCCTTCCAGTACCGGAACAGCAAAGGACGGAGTACCCATGAAAACCAGGCGCATTTTCCCCCTCGATCCAGGAGTACTTACCACGGCGGGTAAACCAGTGTTGCCTGTCCGGCGCGATTAACAAGAAGAGACGCTAGATGGCGGAATATCGATTGATGTAGGGTCAGCAACGGCACAGATCACGTTGAATCCGTCTTGACATTAGGGAAAAGCCGTTGCTAGAATAGCTTGACCGCTTTGCGGAATCTTGCTGAAGGAGGTGATGGCTTATGAAAGTTAGTTTAGCACGTAGGGGCGATGGTAGGCATCTGTCTGGACACGACGAGGTGATCGTAGCCTAACTATCCTTCGTAAAATACGAAAACCCGTTGTCGGGCCCAGGCCAATGTCTACCATCGCCCCTATAATTCGGAAACTTGGATAGGGGTAATAATCGACAGGTTGGCTGGGCCCGATCCTTTTCATGCTATGCCGGTTAACCGGCATCCACGGAAAATATCTATAGATCGGCCTCGGTTGAACGGCATTCCCGTGCCGGCCTCGCTGGGGTTTTTCTTTTGGCTCGATACAAGGCTAGGTCAGGCCGCCAGACGCAATATACGCACGGGCTCGACTAAGCTGGAATTGACAACCGAGCCCTGTCAGCTTAGAATTTCAACTGTGTTACAAGCAATCTTGGAGGAACTTCGGAGACTAGATGTTAAGAATTCGACTGAGAAGGGTAGGGAAGAAGGGAAACCCATCATATAGAATCGTGGTAGCGGATTCCAGAGCCCCACGAGACGGCGCATATGTAGAATGGATCGGAAACTATGACCCCATGGCTGATCCGCCGGCGGTCACCATCAAAGAAGACCGGGCACAGGCGTGGCTTAGCCAGGGAGCTCAGCCATCCGACGCGGTTGCACGAATCCTTGATTGGAAAGGCATTCTGACCAGGACTCCTAAACAGCGTACCACCGCCACGGCGGTTGAAGAAGAACCCGAGGTAGCGGCGCCCGCACCGGCACCGGTGGCTGAAGCGCCGACCCCTGAACCTGAAGCGGACGACACGACGGCAGTCGCTGAAGAAGCAGCCGAGGAACCGGTGGCTGAAGTCGTGGCCGAAGAATCAGCGGAAGAACCGGTAGCCGAAGTTGCTGCCGAAGAATCAGCCGAAGAAATTTCCGGTGAAGCCGAATCCGCTGATGATATTGATTCTGAAGATACGGGTGAAGAAACCTCTAAAGATACGCCCGAAGAGGAATCCTCGGAATGAAAGAGTTGATCGAGTACATCGCCCGGTCCCTGACTAGCAACCCCGATGCGGTAGTTGTTACCGAGGAGCAGTCTGAAGGCCGGGTAATACTTCGACTAGAAGTTGCCCCGGAAGACAAAGGCAAAGTCATCGGACGGCAAGGACGAGTGGCCCAGGCCATGCGGGTAATGTTACGTGTGGCGGCCGTGAAAGAAGATACCCATGCGGTATTGGAGATTGTTTAGACCAAACTCGATGGCGAACCTTTGGCCTCTGGGCCAATCTCCAGGTTGGGTGGCGGTGGTTTCGGGATGGACGATTCCTCAAGTATCAACGTAGGCCGCATCCTAGGCCCTCACGGCCTATGGGGTAGCGTCCGGATAGAGGTCTACACCGACGTACCCCACCGGTTCGACACCGGAGAGACTCTTTACATCGGCTCGGCGCCGTACCAGGTTTCCAGCTGTGGCTCCGGCAAACCCAATCAACTTATCCTCACGTTCCATGGGTTAACGACCCATTCTCAAGCCCAGGCGCTGGTCGATCAATGGATCACCGTCCCCATCTCCCAGACTCCCGATCTGCCCCCGGGCGAGTTCTACCACTTTCAACTGCTGGATCTGCTCGTCTTAACCCAAGACGGCGAAGAGTTAGGTAGGGTCAGCGATATCTTGGAGACCGGCAGCAACGACGTCTATATCGTCTCGGGCGAAGGCGGCGAGATATTGATTCCCGCCCTTGCGGACGTGGTTCAGGACATCGATCTGGAGCGGGGCGTGATGGTAGTTTCATTACCTGAAGGCCTGCGATAATCTCTTTGACCCCGCCAAATCGCTAGTGCTACAATCCCGTAACGGCAGCAATCTTGAGCAGTCCATTGGCTTAGGGAAAGCAGTCTCGGCGACTGGGCCGATATCCAAGGGGGTTTTATCATGTCAGGTCACTCTAAATGGTCCACCATCAAGCATCAAAAAGGCGCGGCTGACGCCAAACGGGGCGTCATTTTCACCAAGATTAGCCGGGACATCACCCTGGCCGTTCGGGAAGGTGGCGGCGATCCTGACATGAATTTCCGTCTCCGGCTGATGCTGGACAAAGCCAAAAGCAACAACATGCCCCAGGATAGCATCTCCCGTGCGGTCAAAAGGGGCACCGGTGAAGGCGGAGACGGCGACGAGAAGCTGGAAGAGATCGTTTATGAAGGGTATGGTCCCGGAGGTGGGGCCATCCTGATCCAAGCAGCAACCACCAACCGGAACCGCACGGCCGCGGATGTACGGTCGACCTTTGCGAAGGGCGGCGGCAATCTTGGTGAAAGCGGCTGCGTGGCTTGGAATTTTGAGACTAGGGGAGTCATTGCCCTGGCGATAACGGATGAATCCCGAGCAGAAGAACTTGGTCTCATGGCCATCGACGCCGGGGCGGATGACATCAGCATCGAAGACGGTGTGCTTGAGATATTGACCGCTCCCGAAGTCCTTCTTACGGTGCAGAAAGCGTTGCAAGAAGAAGGTGTCTCTCCCGAATCTTCAGAGATTTCCATGATTCCCAAAACCACCGTAACCCTGGAAGAAAAGGCAGCCGAACAGACGCTCAAACTGCTGGACAATCTGGAAGACCTGGACGATGTGCAAAAAGCTTACACCAGCGCCGATTTCCCGCCCGAGGTCTTGGAAAGGTACCGGTCAGCAGACTGATAACCAGGGGAAAATAAAGAAAGATGTTAGTGTTGGGGATAGACCCGGGCACCCTGCGGATGGGTTACGGTCTTCTTTCGTCGGACCCCCAGCCGGAAGCGGAAGATTACGGGGTAGTCTCTTTGCCTTCCAAGATGCCGTTAGAGCAACGCCTTTATCAGCTTCATACCCATATCTTGAACATGATCAGCGTTTTCCACCCTGAGGTTATCGCCGTGGAGAGACCCTTCGTCGGAAGAGGGGAACGTAATTTCCCCGGACCGGCCCTGGCCGTGGGACAGGCCCAGGCCGTCGTTCTTATCGGGGCCGCCAGCCAGGGGATACCCATCTTCTCCTATTCGCCTGCCGAGATCAAAAGCTCGGTGGCCGACTTCGGCGCCGCGTCAAAAGAGCAGATGCAGCAGGTGGTGGCGGCCACCCTGGGGTTGAAGGAAACCCCTGAGTCCGACGCCGCGGACGCCCTGTCGGTGGGGCTTTGCCATTTAATAAAGAGTCGGTCCGCCGCCGCCCTGCGCCAGGAGATATCCCCGGGTTTTGAGAGGTAGCGGTTGATCGTTAGCGTCCGCGGTATCCTAGAGGCCGTGGGACCCGATTGGGTGCACCTGCAAGTAGGTGGGATTTCCCTGCAGATCTCTGTCCCAGGATCGGACATCAACGATCTGGGCCCAACGGGCGGTCAAGTCCGGTTGTTTACCCACCTCCGGATACGTGACGATCAGCCGGTGCTATACGGCTTCTCCTCCACCCATGCTATGCAGTTGTTCCTTATGCTAAACAGCGTATCCGGCGTGGGACCCAGGCTGTCGCTGGCCTTGCTCTCCAGTCTGGGCGTGTCAAACTTGCAACAGGCCATCTTCAACGGCGACATCGCTTCCCTCAGTTCCGCTCCGGGGGTGGGACGGCGCACGGCAGGGCGGATTGCGTTGGAGTTGAAGAGCAAGATCGACGAAGGCGCGGCGGAAATCGGCATTTCTGAAGGCTCCGGAGACGGCGCGGTTATTGAGGCATTGATGGCTTTAGGCTACACCGCCGTGGAAGCCCGCCAAGCGGTGAACGGGTTGAAAGACGCATCCGACCTTCCGGTGGAAGAACGTATCCGGCTGGCCCTGCAACAGTTCGGCGGCGGGGGCTAGGGCTTCTCCTCATTCTGCGTTGCTACGACGAGTACAGGCGTATAATCGGTGTCGCATGAGATTCGGCCATGCCACCTCTTGAGGATCAATGACTGAAATTACCCGCGCGAAAAAATGGGCGGATGCCGGAAAGGAAATCAAAG
Organism: Dehalococcoidia bacterium; assembly: GCA_022450395.1. Taxonomy (GTDB): domain Bacteria; phylum Chloroflexota; class Dehalococcoidia; order Lucifugimonadales; family UBA3495; genus UBA11650. The sequence goes on from JAKUQE010000021.1 coordinate 37,408, forward strand.
ACGTTTGGGCCGCCGGGGCAAGCCCGAAGGATAAGCGATTCGAGCTAGTCGCCGATTTCAAGATGACCGGCGATCAACCTCAGGCGGTGGCCCGGCTGGCGCAAGGCGTCAATGACGGCGCCATCTTCCAGACCATGTTGGGCGTGACCGGCAGCGGCAAAACGTTCACCATGGCCAACATCGTTCAGGAAGTCCAGCGGCCGACCATCGTGATGGCCCACAACAAAACCCTGGCCGCCCAGCTCGCCTCCGAATTCAAAGAGTTCTTCCCCCACAATGCCGTCGAGTATTTCGTGTCGTATTACGACTACTACCAGCCCGAAGCCTACGTGCCCCAATCCGACACTTACATCGAAAAGGACTCCAGCGTCAACGAGGAACTGGATAAGCTAAGACTGTCTGCCACCACTTCCCTGTTAACCCGCCGGGACGTCCTTATCGTCGCGTCGGTTTCCTGCATCTACGGGCTGGGTGACCCAGAGGATTACTTCAACTTAGTTGCCCAGGTAAAGGTTGGGGAGGTTCGGAATAGGCGCCAGTTGGTGCGCCAACTAGTGGACATGCATTACGAGCGCAACGACATGGACCTGTCCCGTGGAAAGTTCCGCATCCGCGGCGATACCTTAGAAATCATCCCTGCCTACGAAGAGGCGGCGATAAGGGTTCAATTCTTCGGCGACGAGGTGGAGCGCATCGTTCAACTGGACCCGCTCACCGGCGAAGTGCTGGCCGACCTTGCTGAAATAGCCATCTACCCCGCCAACCACTTCGTGACCTCCAAGGAAAAACTGGAAGCGGCCATCGTTGATATCGGTGTGGAATTGGAAGAAAGGCTAGGGGAGATGCGCGCGGAAGGAAAGATACTTGAAGCGGCCAGACTGGAGAGCCGCACCCACTACGACTTGGAGATGCTACAGGAAACCGGATTCTGCTCCGGTGTGGAAAACTACTCCCGCCATCTTTCCCGCCGGGCGCCCGGCAGTTGCCCATGGACGCTGCTGGATTATTTCCCGGAAGACTATCTCATGTTCGTCGACGAATCCCATATGACCCTGCCCCAGGTCAGGGGCATGTACCACGGAGACATGTCCAGGAAAAAGACATTGGTGGACTTCGGTTTCCGCCTGCCTTCGGCCATGGACAACCGGCCCCTGAACTTCGAAGAATACGAAAGCCATATCAACCAGGTTATCTACGTGTCGGCAACCCCCGCCGCCTTCGAGATGCAGCGAAGTACGGCCACGGTGGAGCAGGTGATCCGCCCCACCGGCCTGCTGGACCCAACGTTGGAAGTAAAACCTACTGAAGGCCAGATCGACGACTTGCTGGAACAGATCAAGATCAGAGTCGACCGGTCGGAACGTATATTGGTAACCACCCTGACCAAGCGCATGGCCGAGGAATTGGCCGACTATCTCTCGGAGATGGGTGTTCGCAACAACTATCTGCACTCTGACATTCAAACCCTGGACCGGATAGAGATACTTCGCGACCTTCGTCTGGGAGTGTTCGACGTTGTAGTGGGAATCAATTTGCTCAGGGAAGGCTTGGACCTACCCGAGGTTAGCCTGGTGGCTATTCTGGACGCCGACAAAGAAGGTTATCTCCGCTCCAAAACGTCGCTCATCCAGACCATCGGCCGTGCGGCCCGTCACTCTAACGGGCACGTCATTATGTACGCCGACCGGATCACCGATTCGATGCGGTCGGCCATCGATGAAACCTACCGGCGCCGGACTATCCAGGATGCGTTCAACAAAGAGCACGGAATCGAGCCCGAGAGCATCCACAAAGAGGTCCATGACATTACCGAGGGAATCAAAGCCATAGCAGAAAGCCGAAACCGTTACGACGTCGTCCGCAAAGAAATGACCCGCTCCGACATGTACCGAGTGGTCAAAGACTTGGAAGTGCAGATGAAAGAGGCGGCCAAAAACCTGCAGTTCGAAAAAGCCGCCCAATTCCGCGATGAGATCTACGAGCTTCGGCGGTTGCTGGTCCTCGAGGAGAAAACCCTGTCCCCGGCGGGGTTTAGCGGCGAGGAGTAGGGTAGCTTAGCTGGGGCAGACTCATCACAACGGATTCCCTACGAGATCCCGCCGGGGAACGACCCCCCTATAGTCCCCCCTTCGTAAGGGGGGACGGAGTTCGCTGGCTTCGACATTACAAACGTAGGCTCCAGCGGGGTTTAAGTGACCCAATTTTTCAATAAATCCACTGAGAAAGCGAAACGCCGCCGACTAAGAAGCGACTCGCCGACGGCTGAAAATACAATTTGGACAAGTCTACGTAGAAAAAATATTGCCGGCTACAAATTCCGTAGACAATATAGCGTTGGACCATACGTCATCGACTTCTACTGTCCGGCGCTGAAACTGGCTGTGGAGATAGACGGGGACAGCCATTTCATCGGGAATGCCGTCGAGGACGACAAACGAAGACAAGCCTTTATCGAAGCTTTCGGCATACGTTTCCTGCGATTTACCAACCAGGACGTTTACGACAACCTGGAGGGAGTCTTAGAATCAATCATCAGAGTGGCCTTAAACAAATCCAAACCAACGTCGAACGAAGAAAAGTCCCCTCCTTCGTAAGGAGGGGATTTAGGGGAGGTTTAGCCGCACAGGAGAACGACCCCCGGGACATCTCCCCCGTCAGCCACTCCGCTCAACAACCGCGTGCAACCGTGCCAACAACACCCCGTTTTCCTCGGTGGTAAAGCCATCCACGTAGTACTCCCTCTCGCCGGTGGTGCCGTCAACCGCGCCCATGTCCACCGACTTTTGAATCACCTTGGTCTCGCCTTCAATGGTCGGGAGCAGGTTCCGCCCCGCCAAACCCGATAGCGCGGCCACCAGTCCATATCCGCCCCAGTTGGAAACGCTGGAAATGATTAGCCGGTCCACTTTTGTCACCGCCGGGTCGTTGGGCAGGGTTTCAACTTGGGGGATGAACTCCACCAGATTCCCCATCCCTATCTCGTTGCCGCCGTCGCCGATGCCTACCGACGGAATGCCGGCTTCGAACAGGTAGTCCAACCGGGCGGTGTGAGGCGTGATGTCCACGTATCGCATATTCAAGTAGGCGTCGTCATTGGTCCGGCTGCAACGTTCGATGGAAATTATCAATGATAGGTCCAGCCGCTCAAGGATCTCCGAGCTTGCTTTTCGGCTCGTCTCGATGTCGGCGATGGGAAAATCCACTACCTCCGTACCATCCTCCAACAGACCTTCCAGCACGGGCACGGTGTAGGAGTCGGTGATGTAGGTCACCCTTCGCCCGAGCGCCTGCAAAGCTCTACCGATGGCGATCGCTCCAGCGGGTCCGTCCGTCTCCGGACTGCCGGCGGACAATATGTAGAACCCGGTAACGATGGCCACGTTGCCGGGATGGTCCATGATGTACTGAGCCGCCTGCGAGCAAAAGTCTACCGCCATGTGGGGCCGAAGGAGAGCGACACCCCGCTTGTCATGATCCAAAACAATATCTTCGATGGTTTCGCTCATAATTTATCCTCGGTCGAAAGCTGATGGCTGATGGCTGACCGCTGAAAGCTACAGCACCGCGTAGTCAGCGTCGCGCTGGCTGGTGATGAACATCATCCCCGGAGTGTGCGTCATCATCAGACTTGGTTTACAATTTAGCGCCACCGCCTGGGGAGTAACGCCGCAGGCCCAGAATACCGGCTCCTCTCCGGGGTAGATGTCTACCGCATCCCCGAAGTCCGGCCGGGAAATGTCCTTGATGCCGATGGCCGCAGGATCGCCGATGTGGACCGGCGCGCCATGGGTCGCCGGGAACCGTGAGGTCACCTGGACAGCCCGGACGATCTGCTCCCGTTTTATCGGACGCATACTGACCACCATCGGACCTGAAAATCGCCCGGAAGGAACGGTGGGTATATTGGTGATGTACATCGCCACGTTGCGTCCCAACTCTTGGTGGCGCAACGGGATGCCCGCTTCGATCATCGCGGTTTCGAAGGAGAAGCTGCAGCCCATCAGGAACGAGACCAAGTCGTCCCGCCAATGGGGCACCAAGGACTCAACCTCATCCACCATCACCCCGTTCTCATAGATCCGGTACCCTGGAATATCGGTACGGATGTCGGCTCCCGCCGCCGTCAGCACCGGTTCAACGTTGCCTGCCTCTATAACTTCCAACACGGGGCAGGGCTTAGGGTTCCTTTGGCAAAAGAGCAAAAACTCGAAAGCCAAGTCTTGAGGCAAAATCGCCAGATTCGCTTGAACGTAACCCGGCGCAACCCCGGAAGTTACCCCTCGCCAACTCCCGCCGCGGATCTGTTGCCACACTTCACTTGGCTTCTTGGGCAAGGTTTGAGTGCTCATCAAATTCTCCCTTGGTCGATTCTCAGCCAGCTATGTAATAATCTCTCGCCAGCATTCAACCGGAATCTCCCAACATCATAGTTGTCACCTCCCGGCCAGTCAATTTGGCTCAGCCGGGTAAACTAGGGAGGGGTAACGTAGGCGTCTAAACGCACTCACCGGGTGGTATACTTGCCTAACTTAGTCTCAAAAACATCGGCGGAGACACGGCAAGGCGTTGTATAGCTTATTTCTGCTGGCGGATGATTCAAACGGAGCGCTGCCACTGCTCGAGGTAATAGACCGGGCCGGGTTTTCGTGCTGCGTGGGCGCCGACCTGTCTCATTTGGAGGAAGGTGGCGACCCGGTAGCGCCGGAAGCGGTCCTGGTAGACCTGGCATCCGTCGGCACCGCCCAGACCCACCAGTTCGTTGACCGATGCAAGCAACTCAAGCTGCCCGTTGTGCTGGTTATTCCCGGAGAACAGGCCTCGGATCATGACCCCTCTCTTAACGCCGACGAATTTATCTTCGGACCCGTAAAGGAGCAGGAGCTCGCCGCCAGGGTAAAACAGGCGATTTATCGAGTTAACGGTCCAGCCAGCTCTAAAGTCCTAAGGGCCGGAGAGTTGATGATTGACCTGGAACGTTACGATGTCACCGTCTCCGGCCGCCGGGTATCGTTAACCTACAAGGAGTTCCAACTCCTGGTGCTTCTAGCCTCCAATCCGGGCCGGGTCTACACCCGAGACGCCTTGCTAAGCCAGGTTTGGGGCTACGATTACCTTGGTGGCACCCGGACAGTGGACGTGCACGTACGTCGGCTGCGGTCTAAAGTGGAAGGACCCGGCCGGGTCTACGTGGAAACCATCTGGAATGTCGGCTACCGCTTCAAGACCTCATCTTAACGAATAAGGTTCGATTCGCGACCCCCGCCGATCAGCTTCCCTCGGCGGTGACCTGGTCCAAGAATCGGGCCACTTGAGCCGCTAATCCGGCGTGCTCCGGGGCGGCCAACTCCGGGTCTTGATCCATTACCCGGGCTGCCTCGTCGCGAGCGGTTTCCAACAGCTTGCGGTCCGACAGTTGGGCCATCCGCAGATTGGGCAATCCGCTCTGACGGGTGCCGAAAAAGTCTCCCGGCCCCCGCAATTCCAAGTCAACCTCGGCCAATTGGAAGCCGTCGTGGATCTGCTCCAGCGCGCCCAGCCGCTCCCGAGCCGCCTCCGAAGGAGAATCCGAAAGCAAGAGACAGTAGCTCTTATGCTCGCCCCGGCCCACCCGGCCTCGGAACTGATGCAGCTGGGCCAGCCCAAACCGGTCGGCGCCTTCGATCAGCATAACCGTGGCGTTGGCTACGTCGATGCCAACCTCGACCACGGCGGTCGAAACCAGGACGTCGACCTCCCCTTCCCGGAACCGGCGCATAACGGCGTCTTTGTCCTTGGCCGGCATCCGGCCGTGGAGCAAGCCCACCCGCAGGTCTGGAAAAACCTCCTCGGATAGCCTTTTATGCTCGGCGATCGCCGCCTTCGACTCAATGGTGTCCGACTCACCCACTAGCGGGCAAATGACGAAGGCCTGCCGGCCCGCTTCAACTTCCTTACGAATGAATCCGTAAGCGGCCGGGCGGCGTTCCGGAGGGAGCCACCGGGTGGCAACCTGCTGCCGCCCGGCGGGCAATTCGTCGAGGGTGGAAATGTCCAGATCGCCGTAGAGGGTTAGCGACAACGTGCGGGGTATGGGGGTGGCCGACATGATCAGGGCGTGAGGCGTCTCGTCCCCTCTTTGCCGCAAAGCGGACCGCTGCATCACGCCAAAACGGTGCTGCTCATCGGCCACGGCCAGGACCAGCTTAGGCATAGAAACACCCGACTGGATCAGCGCTTGGGTGCCGATCAACAGGTCCAGGTTGCCAGCGGCGGCCATCTCGGTAAGTTCACGTTTAACCGGCCGCCGGGTGCTTCCGGTAAGCAGTCCCACCGACACCGGCCTTCCCAACGATTCCAGATAGACCGAGACCAGATTTTCCTCCTGCACCGGACGAGCCAGACCTGCCAGCAACCGGACCACCGTATGGAAATGCTGCTCGGCCAGCACTTCCGTGGGGACCATGATCGCGCCTTGATAGCCGTCGGCAGCCACCGCCAGCAACGCCGCCAGAGCTACCACGGTTTTGCCGCTGCCGACCTCTCCTTGAAGCAGCCGGTTCATCGGCGGAGTACCTCGCTCGAGGTCGCCGAGGATCTGGTTTACACAACGGCGCTGGGCGGCCGTTAGCGTGAAAGGCAACGAATCGTAGAACCCCGCCAGTATCTGACTATCGACCTGAACCGCCACCCCCTTGACCTCGTTCGCCTGGTGGTGGCGCCGGGCCAATACCGCCAATTGCAGAGTGAACAATTCGTCGAACGCCAACCGCCGGCGCGCCTCTTCCCAAGCGGCCATGTCATCGGGATAGTGGGCCTGCATGACGGCTTGTTGCAAGGGCATCAGATGGTTCTGAGCCAAAACGTCTTCCGGCAAAAATTCGTCAACGCCCGCCAACCATTCTTGCAACCCCTGCCAGGACAACCTCCGGACGTTCCTTGCGGTCAACCCCTCGGTCAATGGGTAAACCGGGACCAGTCTGCCGGTATGGATCTGGGTCTGTCCCTGGTCCAGCAATTCGTAATCCGGCGACTCGAAGACCAACTGACCATTGAAAACGCTGGCCTTTCCGCTGATGGCTATCCGGGTGTTGGGCTTCAGGGTCCGGGCCAGGTAGCGCTGGCCGAACCATACGACTTTTATGTTGCCGGATTCATCGCTCAACACGGTCTCGGTGTCTACCCGGCGGCCCTGGTAGCCCTGCTTGACCGCGCAGGATTCCCAGACGGTGCCGACTACGGTGCAAGGTTCGTCGGGCGAGACTTCCGAAATCTTGGCGATAGTGGAATAGTCGCTGTGGCGGCGGGGGAACAGATAAAGGAGATCGCGGACAGTGGTGACTTCCAAGCGCTTGAACCTGGCCGCCGATTTGGTGTCGACGCCCCGCAGACGGTCCACGGGAGAATCCACCGTCAGTCCGCCGGGGGTTGAAGCTTGCCGGGGAGCCGGTTTCTTTGCCGGATCGCTGGGAGTTGACGGCTGGGCCTTCTTGGCTTCCGGCGGGTGGGAAACACCGAAGTTCGATCCTGAAGAGTCCCCATCCAGCAGATCGCGCCACCGGCCGGCCCATTCGCCCCGCTCCTCAGCGGTCATCCCCAAGTATGAGTTGTCTAAGAGATTCGAAGCCGTTTGCAGGCCGCTAAGCCGGGCGGTCATCTCTTCGGTCCAAGTCTGGATATACCGGTCCAGGCCTCCCATCACGGCCTTGTTGTCGAACCCCCGGCTTTCTTCCAAGGCAAGGATATTCCGGAATGAATCCACCCAAGAAAGCCCGCTTTTTGGTCGTGAAGTCATCGGAAATTCAGTATATCACGGGCTTCCCAGCGGCCTAGTGGCTGGTGTCATGAAACAAGTCTTAGGAGCGCGATCAACCGCACGTCTCCAGTCATCCGGCGCGGGTCAACGCCAACCCCACGGCGCCGGGGCCGATGTACGTCCCCAAGGTGGCTCCAAAACGGGCGGAGACTATCTGGTCTTCGGGTAATAGTTCCGAAAGCTCCTGGCGCAGCCCTTGAGCCAGCAGCGAATCATTGCTATGGATCACCGCCAGCTGAGTCAGGGGAGCCGCCTGGCGGGCCAACTCCAAAAGCCGGCGCAATCCCCGCTGACGGTTGCGGGCTCGCTCGATCGGCACAGCCTCCCCGTCTTCCATACCCAATATGGGTTTTACATTGAGAATGGAGCCGACGAATGTTTGCGCCTTACCGATACGCCCGCCCTTTTGCAGGTATTCCAAGGTATCCAGAAGGAAATAACATTTGGTCAATGGCAGGCTGCCGGCCACTTTAGAGGCTACGTCCGCCAGTGGCAAGCCTTTTTCGGCCAGTTCAGCTGCCGCCAAAACCACCAACCCCAAGGATATCGACGCAAGCTGGGAATCGACTATCTGGATCTCAACTCGGCCCCCCATCGATGCCTTGGCCTGCTCCGCGGAGTTCAGGGTCCCGCTCAGCTTGCCGGAAACGTGGATGGAAAGAATGCTGTGACCCTGGTCTGCCAGAGCGGTGTATACCGATTGGAAGTCCGCCGCCGAAGGCTGGGAAGTAGTGGGGTAATTAATGCCGGCAGCCAGATGGCCGTAAAGTTCATCGGGGGAAATGTCCACGCCGTCTTTGTAGCTGACATCGCCCACTACCACGTTGCACGGAATCACGGTGATGTTCAACCGCTCGGCCAGATCGGATGGTAGGTCCGCGGAACTGTCGGTGACTATCCTGATCGCCATTTCGTTTCTCGCGAAGTTGCCCGCAGGTCAAGCCCTTGAATACCTAGCCCAGGCATCTCGCCCTCCCATTGTATTTTGTACCCAACGCGTCCCCATCCGTCTCGGAAAGGGTTGGCTCTTATTTCCGCAGTTGAAGTGTCATTCGCTATTCTCGTCCCGAATTCTACAGCAACCAAAGGTAATCTCATCCACTTTTTCAGGCGCTCAATGGATACCGCCGTTCATTCGACAGAAGCCAGGTAGGGATAGTGGGGCTGGCCGCCAGCGACCAGGTCAACCTGGATACCCGGATGCAGTTGCTCCAACCGTTGGCTTAACGCCTCGGCATCGTCCCGATCGGCCGCGGCCCCTAGGTATAACGTCACCCCATGGCTTGGAGACATCCCGGCCAGCGCCAATGCGGATTCTAACACCTGTTCCGGAGATTCTCCCACCGCGACAATCTTTCCCTCCAACAAACTGATGTACTGGCCCGCGGCAACTTTCAGCTTGTCCACCGTGGCCGGGCGCGCCGCCTTGGTCACCTCGATGGTCACGATCCCGGCCAGAGCCGAATTCATCGACACCAAATTGTTCTCGGCAGATTCCTCCGGGTTGAAGGCCAACATCGCCGCCACTCCTCGAGGCACGCTATCGGAGGGCACGACGTGCACTCCGTTCTTAGCCATCGCCACCTGCTCCGCCGTGGCGATCACGTTCTTGTTGTTGGGTAAGATGATGGTGTGTTTAGCCCCAGCAGATTCCACCGCCTCTAGAATATCCCGCACGCTAGGGTTCATGGTCTGGCCTCCACTGACCACGACGGCGCAGCCGACCTCCCGGAATAGAGCGTCCAGACCGTCCCCGGAAACGACGGCTACCACCGCCAATTCACCACCGGATACGGCCGTACTTAGCCCGGCGGCAAATTCTTTATTTTGCTGGCTCATATTCTGAATATCTATCTGGTTCAGTTGGCCCAAAGACGCTCCCAAGCTTAGTGAAGGCCCGGGGTCCGGGGCGTGGACATGTACTCTGACGCTTCGGCCGCCGCCAACCACCACGGCCGACTCGGAAATTTCCATGAACTGATGACGAATCGACTCGGCCGCCAGATCTTCACCGGTGATTACGAACTGGGTGCAGTATCCCCATTGGGTTTGCGACACCGAATCTAGATAATGAGCATCAAGACCAGCGGTCCGGCTCGCATCCGAACCGGTGTAGCCCCTGGCAACGGCCATTGATACTTGTTCATCGCCGCTGCCCGTCAGATGGGCCAGGGCCCCACCCATAATAACCACCACCCCCATACCCCCGGCATCCACGACCCCAGCTTCCCGCAAGACCGGCAGTTGTTCCGGCGTACGGTCCAGAGCTTCTTGGCCGGCACTGAAGGCCTTTTCCCATAGATCTCGTGGACCTTCGCCGCCGCCTTCCTGATATTCCTTCGATGCCGACGAAAGGGAACGGATAACCGTTAGCATCGTGCCTTCCACCGGCTGGCCCACCGCCTGGTAAGCGGCATCGGAGGCCAGGGAGAATGCCCTAGCCAGGTCCGCCACTCGGCATACCTGTTTTTCCTCGAGGGCTTCCGCGAAACCCTTTAGGAATTGGGACAGTATCACTCCGCTGTTGCCTCTAGCCCCCCAAAACGCACCGTCGGCCAGCCCCCCAGCCACCTCAGCCAGTGTGCTGTCAGTGGCCGTTGGACACTTCTCCATGGCCGAACGCATGGTCAATAGCATGTTGGTGCCGGTGTCTCCGTCGGGCACGGGGAAAACATTAAGGGCGTTGATGGCCTCTCGATACCGCTCTAGGGCCCGGGTAGCAGCGGCAAAGGCTTGTCTCAAATCATCGGCGGTTAGATGTGACATCGTTAGGCGCTTCAATACGAATGTTATCCCGGGCGGAATACCGTGGACATTTAGATTCGGATCAGTGTCAAACTGCCCCCAATTATATAACACGGGCGTCACGGGAGCGGGCCAGGCCCGGCCGCCAGCAGCCCCGATTCTCCTTGACACTCGTGAGGCTCTAGCTTAGTATTGATGGCCGAGGAATAATATGGATTACGCAGTATTCAAAACCGGTGGTAAACAATACCGGGTCAAACCAGGCGATACATTAGACGTGGAAAAGCTGTCGGTCGCCGTGGATTCCATCGCCGAATTTGGCGAAGTCCTTGCCATCTCCAACAACGGGGAAGTCACCTTCGGTTCACCGACGATTGAAGGCGCCAGGGTGCTGGCTCGGGTCGACTCCCACTACAAAGACAAAAAGCTCATGGTCTTCAAGTACAAAGCTAAGACCAGGTATCGTCGAAAGAAAGGCCATCGCCAAACTTACACGAGATTGGTGATTCAGGACATCCAGTCCGAGCCACCCGCGCCGCCCAGACGCCGAAGAACTCGGGCTGCGGCAGCCGCGCCAACTACTGAGGAACAAGGGGGAGCCGAGAATGGCTCATAAGAAAGCAGGCGGCAGCACCAGCAACGGCCGTGATAGCAACGCCAAACGCTTGGGCGTCAAGAAGTACGGCGGCGAGATAGTCACTAGCGGCTCCATCATCGTGCGGCAACGCGGCACCCGCTTACACCCGGGGACCAACGTTGGGTTGGGCCGCGATTTCACCTTATTCGCCAAGATAGATGGACGGGTCACGTTTGAATGGGCGTTAAAGGGTAAGCGGAGAGTCAGCGTTTATCCCGTTGAGGCGGTGGCGGAATCCAAAGCGGCCTAGCTGACATCTAACTACTGTAACCAAACTAAGATCAAGACTGAATGTCTTGGCTCAGGTTTCAAATCTAAGTTGACTGGTATCCAATTATGAAAACAGACATCCATCCGAAGTTTTATCACTCTGTGGTAACTTGCTCCTGCGGCAACGTGTTCCATACCGGCGCCACCAAGCCCACCATGCGCGTGGAACTGTGCGGCAAGTGCCACCCCTTCTACACCGGCGAACAGCGGGTGGTTGATACCCAAGGCCGTATCGAACGATTGAAGCGGCGTTACAGCCTGGATTAGTCTGGGCCATGATCTGGAAGCGACCCGGCGCCGCCAGAGGTTCCCTGGTTAACTCCTTGCCCTTGGATTCAGGCGTGAATCTTCCCATGCAGGCAAACAAACACCTCCGAGGGCACGCATAAACCCCTCGCCGTTCAATCTCCGATATGCTTCCGCAGGGGTTCGGATCACGATTAACCGCTAGCCGGGCCATGCACGTACTCTGGATCGACTTCCTGAAGCGAGCAATACGAGGTAGGAACAGCGTTGGCGGAACTACCAAGATTTAACTACGGCGGACAGGCGGTCATCGAAGGCGTGATGATCCGAGGGCGGACCCACTTCAGCTTGGCGGTGCGACGCCAAGATGGCACCATCTACCGTCAACAAGAACTCCTCAATAATTGGTTTACCGGCCCAGTCCGGCGCATCCCTTTATTGAGAGGGATCCTGGTCCTTTTGGAGTCTCTCTCACTGGGAGTGAAGGCGCTGCGCCGCTCGGCCAATATCGCCATGCAGGAAGAGGACGGGGATCAGCAGGAGGAGTTGCCCGCTTGGGCCATGGCCGGGACGCTGGCCGTGTCCATGCTGCTAGGCGTCGGATTGTTTTTCCTTCTGCCCCTGCTGATCGTCTGGTTATTGGACCCATACATCGCTTCAGACTTGGCCAGCAACGTGATCGAAGGGGTCATCCGTCTCACGATCCTGGTTTCCTACATCAAATTAATCGGC
>JAKUQE010000210.1 GCA_022450395.1 Dehalococcoidia bacterium
ACACCCTAGATATACCAAATCCGCCTGGTTAGATCGGGCTTTGTAACCGGCGAGGTTCAACACCTAAGCTACTCTTTTCAACCAAGCAATCGAACCGATTTGAATCCAACGAGATGTTAGTTGCTGGGCGGTTGGACTCTAGTCCATCTCCCAATACCCTACTTTTGTTAAGTTCTGGTATCAGTGTTTCCGGAATCGAATCATGGGTGCGTAAGTTGGCCGACTCCGACTATGGCGCACTTGTCTTTGAGACCTTCCATGCCATTCTCCATTACATTTATCCTCGATGTCATTCTTTAAGCAATACCACAAGGGAGATTGTCAATGCTCGAGATTCTTAGGTAGTCTTAGGCGCAGGTCCTATAGGCGCCAGTCAAGAAAGTTGCACCACCGTGCCCTGGGTGGCCGACTGGTAGGCGGCGTCGACAATGCGCAGGGCCGCCAGGTCGTCTTCGATGCCGGCGATGGGCGCCCTGCCTTTCTGGAAGGCATCTATGGTGTCAGCTACGAACGCTGGGTAGAAGAAGCCGTTGTCCAGGGGCGCTTCGAGGTAGTTGGGGCTGCCATGTTCGTCGGACCAGAGCATGCCATCCCTGCCAAGTGATCGGTACTGGTATTTCTTGCTATGAATAGAAAACTCCACGCGCGGTGTCCACGGGGCCGAAGAGTGAACGTAGGCACATTCGATGATGCACAGGGCGCCGTCTTCCATCTCCACGGTCACTTGGGCGAAATCCTCAACCTCCTCGCCGAACACGTCGTTCCCGGTGACCGCGTAAACGCTCTTGGGCTTTTTCCCGGTCAGGTGAAAATAAAGGTCTGGAAAATGGATGCCAATGTTGATCAAGCAACCTCCTCCCGCCTCGGCTTTCTTCAAGTTCCAGGGGTTGTCGTTCTGGTAATAGCGGCTCACGGGGCCCGACAAGAACCTGAAAGAAGCGTAGGAGAGGTCTGCGGCGGGCCCCTCCAGGTCCTTGATTTTGTGCACCCATGGGCTCATTCGTATGGAGAACGGTACGGCGACAAACGCGCCCTTCCGTTTCGCGAGGGCTGCCAATTCCCCGACCTCGTGGGCGTTCAGGCCCATGGGTTTTTCCATCGCGAACGATACGCCTTCCTCCAGTAGAAATCGGGCAATTTGAGCCATGTCACAGTGTCTGCCCAGAGCAAAGACGAAGTCAGGACTCTCCTTTCGAACCATTTCCCGCCAGTCGTCATAAAACCGGGACCCCAAGCTCGCTGCCACCTCCCGACCTGTCTGGGGGGTTCGGGCGGTCAGCGCGGCCACACCCACAAGTCGCTGTAATGTCATGTAATAGGGAGGAGCGTGCCAATGGGTCACGTCGATAAAACAGGCCTTCAATGCCATAGATTCTCCTCGTGTTTCTTTGTGACGCGCCGCTCCAGCGGCGAGTCTGATGGACGCTCGCCAGATTAGGCGTTAGCCGCTGGAAGTCACCGCGAGAGGCCCCGATTTATCTTCGAAAGCCCCCGTCTCCGGGAACACCTGACGATACACAAGCCGCTGGACCTTGGGCCGCTTGAAGCTCATGGGCGTGGATTCGGCGGCTTTTTTCAAATATGCCTCGCCATGTAGGACTCCCTCGTCTTCCAACTCGTAGATCGCTAGATATTTGATTGCGCCTTCTCCCTCGCAAATCTCGTAGCGCCGGGCGCCAAGAATACCGGGAACCGAGACTCGCTCCGGAACGTGGTACCGGTTGTACCATTCGTTAAACTCCGCCTCCGTGCCTGCTTCGGGCTCCATGAACACCACCAGAAGTGCCTTGCCGATTTCCTGTTTCATGATCACGCCTCCACATTGGTTCTGCCGGGCAAGATTCCATCGGCCAACCTTGTCTATACAGCGATCGCATGCGGCCGCCTGCGCGTTCTCTCTCTATCCTTGAGATGTGGGATAGGATACTGGCCGAACAGCCGTATCAGATTCAACACCTCTATCGTTAGCGGCCGGTCCAATCCTATTGCCAGCATGACCAGCAGCACTTGGCCGAACAGGGCATCACACAGAGTCACTGTGAGCTCGGCGTCTCCCACTGGCGGCCAACAAACTTATGCCCGATGTCGCAAGTGGATCGGACACTACCATGCAGCTGCTACCGGAAGTTGATTTACTTGGGAACGTGGTTAGCCAACATGAGGGCATATTACGTTGAGGCAGGTGGCTTGTCCACCAATTCCATATTGTCGCCGCCACGCCTTTTTCACCTAATCGTGCCTGAAAAGGCCATAGCGCCGGCGGATCTTCATCATTCACCGGCAAGCAACCGCATCAAGGACAACTAACAATGTGGCCGGGCATCGAGATGCCCGGCCACATTGTTGCGCTTGGTCCTTATTTCAGACGGGGCTCAGTGCTCCGCTGTTTCCGAAACGACCGGATTGTAGGTCACTCGCACTACGGGAGCTTGCGATTCATTTTTCCATTGGTGTTGGACGTTGGGCGGCACCAGCATGGCGTCCCCTTGGGAGACGGTGTAATCCTTGCCCTCGCAGACGAAAGTGGCCGTGCCTTCCAAAACGAAGACCACATGCTCCCACGCGTGGTTATGCCCGCCAGTGGCCGCGTGGCTAACCGCACCCGGTGGCATCGGGTCGTTGTGTAGCATCACATAGTTCGGTGCGCCGTCTTTGCTGCTGATTAACACGTGGCCGGCGTTTCGGTCCAGTTCACTATGGTGTCGGATCACCGGCGGCTGACCAGTTCCCTGCCCGCCCTCGTTCCGCGCACCTCCGCTCTGTGCCGCGATAAGCGGGTTAATCTCGATACGTTTGATGTTGCCCTGGCCGCCGTTGTTCAAGGTGTAATGGTCCACGTTGGGCGGAATGAACATGGCGTCGCCGGCCTTAACCGGGTACTCCTTACCGTCGCAAACCAGGGTTCCGCTACCTTCGATGATGTAGACCTCATGCTCCCATTCGTGGATATGGTGGGAGCTCGTGCCGTCCGGCACTATCTCCGTGTAGGTCATCGTGCAAGTAGGCGGATTATCGTCGAGAGTTATCAGCCGGGCCGGGCTCCCGTCGAAAACAACGCGTACGTTTCGAATCACTGGGTCCATAGCAATTACCTCCTCAGGTAGATGAGTCTCTATTGGCTCCTTGTTGTGCGGGAGGGCCTAAACCTTTATCCCGTACACCTTTGTGGCAGTGTCATGTAACATGGCTGCCCGTTCGGACTCCGAATAGCCTTGGCATAGCCGCTTGAATGCGTTGTACATCACGTTGTAGGAATATGAGACTTTGTCTGGCGGGAAGTTGCTTTCGAACATGGACCGAGATGGACCAAACTTTTCGATGCAATAATTGATCCAGGGCGCCATGTCCGCTGCTAATTCTTCCGAGCCGATGGGAACATCCCTGGTGTGCCAGCCAAAACCCATACGGGGCATGCCCAGCCCGCCAAGTTTGATGGTCACATTGGGACAGGCTGCCGCCGCGTCGATGCCTCTTTGCCATTCCGCTCTCACCTCGTCTTCCCGGTTCGCGTAGATGCCAACTCGGCTGAGAGCGCCGATGTGGTTAAGTATGATGGGCAAATCCGGCACTGACTTGGCGAAGTCCGCGAATTCTCGCATTTGAGGGAAGGAGAGCATGACATCCAAAACCAACCCCTTTTGGGCCAATACCTTCGCTCCTTCCCGAAAGCTGGAGTTGGCCATGATTTCCTCGGACTCCCGGTTGTCCAACTCAGGGTCAGGGCTCCAGGTCACGTTGTGCCGTATGCCCCGAAACCGGTTGGGGCTGGCCGCCTGTAATGCTTCCAGGACTGTTGCCACATTCCCACCCAACTTTAGGTCAGCGGCGCCGATTATGGCCGCAGCAGCTCGGCTGGAGCCATAAACTCCACTGGCGCTGGCCGCCGCGAGACCTTGGACGAATTCAACCTCGCCGACCGGACGCATTTCCACCGGGCCGTCGGGACGGTACATCGACCTCGCCTCGAGAAACACGGTAGAGCGGACGTTGTGACCAGCGTAGATGTCCGCATTCAGTTCATGAATAAGATAACGTTGGTAAGGAACGCTCCCAGGACGATGGTCCCAGAAGTGGTGATGGGGATCGCAGATCGGGAGTCCCGGCTCCAAGGTGGGTTCTTGGGTCAACGCGAGCCAGTCATTACCTCCAAATGGCATGATTGCACCTCCGATCATAGATTTCGCGGCCCGATGATACCACAGCGCCCGGAGTTATTCTCCGGGCGCTGTGATTTTCTGATAGAGCCGATATCCGACTCAAACCGTCCGCAAGCGATATTACTCCGCAATTGCGAAGTGCATCACCGGCGGGATGTTATCGCCATCACCCAACTCGACATTCTCCCTTAGGTGGTCTGCCATCACTAGTACAGTACCTAAGCCAGGACCCTAGCCTTTAAGGGCAATCCTATGGGCGGCCTCCCTCCCAAACCCTCAAGCACACCGCCTGACGAGATGATAACGACTTCAAACACCCTGCAATAGTCCTGGCTTCGGAATAGCGATTGATTCGAAGATGATTCTGACATTACTTCGGCTTTACGGCTTTCTGTCCATATGCCCAAGCGACGACGGCAATCGGATTGGAGCATCCAAGGTAGTAGAGCTTCAACAAACGATTGGGTCTGGAACCTGTTCGCTCGAATACCCAACTCTGAAGCAGTTAGACCAGTCAGAAAACCGGTGCGCCTTTATATTGAATCTGACGGTCAGGAACCAAATTGCGCCGGGCTAGAAACTTGGTGGCCGTATCCGGCGAATCCAGATGTTCCTCCCTTAACTTCCAAAGAACCTTGCCCAGCACAGTTTCGTTCCACAGCCAGTGCTCTACCGCCAGGCTCGATGACATGCCGGGGTTCGCCGACGCCGCTTCGGAATAAAACGCCTTTAAATCTTCGCAGGTGCATTTCAACATCGGTCCGATCTCAAATTCTGGACGGGGACTGGGAGACGAAGGGTCTTCGATGAATCCGATCAAGAAACGTCCCGCATCGAGGATATCGAGCTTGCTGACTCCAACAGTTGTGCGGCGGCGTTCATTGACCGCCAG
>JAKUQE010000211.1 GCA_022450395.1 Dehalococcoidia bacterium
ACCCGGGTAGTTGTGGGGCGAGTCTGGCGGTACCATGATGGCCTGGCTGGCCACCGCGGAACGCAACGCGATTATCTTGGCCCCTTGTTTACTCTCATAGGCCCGACGGACCTGCCCCTCTTCTCAAGCCCGGTAGATGGACGCCTGTCACTGGTCGAAGGCGACGTGGCCCAGAACGGGATTAACATCTTCCGGGTTCTCGGTGTGCTCCACCGGGCCGGTCCTGATGGCCTTAACGAACTCCATGTCGATGCCCTCGGCCTCGAACAGACCGTTGTCTTTGGCCACCAGCCAAGGCAGGCTGAACACCACCCCGCTGATCTCGCTGACTACCTTTTTCATGCGTAGAACCCTCTTCTATTGTTTCGACTGTTTCAACGATTTGAGCCAGTCTAGCACAGGCAGTCAGGCCTGTCGATTTGCCGAGAAATAGGCGATAGAACCCTCAACTTGACCTCTCCTGGAGACCACCTCAGACTATTCCTGCGAAGTGCCGCACACGTTCGTACTCGTCGGTGGTGGTCTCGATGCGATCACGCCTCGAGAGGGAAGGTCCCGATAGCCAGTCATAGAAGGCCACAGCCCGCTTTGTTATCCTGACAAGTGACCCAGCTCGGTGCACTTGGGCTGGGGCGTGAATCACTGTCTGTATCGGGGCGTTGGACTCCTTTTCTTCCGCTACCTTCAGAGGCTCTATTAGGCCGAGAGACTCTGTGTACACAATCCTGGTTTTAATTTGAGTCGGATCATCTACTAATAATGTATTCATACTCGCTTCCTTTAACTTCTTTTGGTGTTGGTTTGTGGTGCATTGATTCGTTCGGGCAGCAGATGCTGGTAAGGAACCAAGCTAGTTAGGTCAATCAGCCTCTTTCATTTCGATCTCTCTTTGGGCACGACCGATAATTTGTCTCACAACGTCGGGATCTACGCCTCTGCGAGTGACCGCCATGAAGGCCGTCTTCGCAAATCTGTCAACATGGCGCGCGATCTCCATCGCTGCTGGGTGAGATGGGTGGCCCCAATCACCCCATTCTTTCGCTCTTTCCCAGATACGGTCGATTGTTTCGCGTTCCCGTTCTACTTCAACCAGTCCAGCGTCAATCACGCTGTAAATGATTTTGCCATCCTCTCTAGTTGCTGTTATGAGGCCCTCGTCTTCCAGTTGCTGCAGTTTGGGGTAAACCGAACCGGCACTAGGGCGGTATACGCCACCGGACCGGGTTTCCATCTCTGTCATCAGATCATAGCCATGGCGAGGCTGCTCAGCGATAAGGGCTAACATAGTTAAGCGCATCTCGCCGCCCTCAAAGAATCGGCCTCGCCCCATTCGGCGATGGTGAGTCATCCCATTCCCGTGCCTCGTGTGTCCTCTGCCATGTCTTTCCATATGCCTCCTCCTGGACCCAATATAAGGGTCCATCCTTTTTACTATGTCTTGAGTATGAGTGTAAGATGTAACTTAATATATATCTTACGATATATCTTGGGAAGCCCTGATGATTTGACAATGTGGTGTGGGCGATTTTGCAACGAGTCGAGCTGAACGGAAAGGTTGGGAATTGGCAGGTGGCCAGCCATCCTAATACCAGCGAAAATTAAGCCCAGCAACCAAAATTTACCGGCGAAATCGCAAATTGAGAAGACAACTGCGACGCGGACGGTAATACCGAGGTTTTTGTATAATATCAAGGGCATTCCCACTTACGATCGCCGAGACTCTACGACTACGCGCAAATAAGGAACAAACCCCAGGAGAGAACAATGAATTTTGGACTGTTCATGATGCCGCTGCATCCGCCCCATCGCAGCTACGCCGACTCTTACGACCGAGACCTGGACCTGATCGTCACTGCCGATGGGTTGGGCTACCGTGAGGTGTGGATAGGGGAGCACATAACGGAGCGTTGGGAGAACGCCCCGGCGCCGGACCTGCTCATCGCCAAGGGGCTTGCGATGACCGAAAACATAATCTTCGGCACCGGAGTAACCCTGCTTTCGATCCACAACCCAGTGGAGCTGGCCCACCGCATCGCCATGCTGGACCACCTGGCTCGCGGCCGGTTCTACTGGGGCATCGGCGCCCGGGCGATCCCCACGGACCTACAGCTTTTCGGGTTGGACCCGTCCAAGGGCGCCGAAGTGCGGGAGCGCTCCGCCGAAGTCTTGGACATTGTTCTGAAGATCTGGGAGTCCGAAGGGAAGTTCACCTATCACGGTAAGTATTTCGATATCGAGGCTCCCGAACTGGACCCGGTCTTGGGAAGAGGGCTGTACATGAAGCCCTACCAGCTTCCCCATCCGCCCATCGGAGTCGCCGCCACGTCGCTGGCCTCAGGCTCCATCAAAGTTGCCGGGGAGAAGGGCTGGATCCCCATGAGCAGCTCCAACTTGGCGCCACAACACCTTCGAGGTCACTGGGAAGTGGTGGAGGAGGGCGCGGCCGAGGCCGGCCGGGAAGCCGACCGGCGGGAATGGCGTATCGGCCGCGACGTGCTGGTGGCCAAGACCCCCCAAGAGGCAAGGGAGCGGGCCCATGCGGTGCTGGGCCGGAACTACATCGAGCACCAGCTACCCAACCGGAAAGGCTCGGGGGCGCTGGGCGCCTGCAAGATCGACCCCAACATGCCCGACGAAGCAGTGGACGTGGACTACATGATGGAGAATATCTGGATAGTGGGTGACCCTCAAGAATGCGCCGATCACATCCGCAAACTTTATGAAGAAGTCGGCGGGTTCGGCACGTTGCTGGGAATCACCCAGGACCCGGAAGACCCCGAGTGGGAGCACGAGTGCTTAGAGCTGCTGATGAACGAGGTCGGCCCGCTGGTTGCAGATTTGAAGTAGAGGGACGAGCGGCTTACCACGCCCCCTTAAACAGTCTTCTTGAACGCTGGAATCACGTGCTTGCCGAACATTTCTATGGATTTCATCACTTCTTTATGGCCCACGGTTTCGGTGGCCATGAGGAACTGGACCTGATCCACGCCGGTGGCCTCGTGTAGCTTGACGGCTTCGATGCAACTCTCCGGGTCGCCCGCGATGATGACGCCACGGTCGGCCAAGGTGTCGGCGTCGAACTCCTCCCAGATCTTTTGGGCCAGGGCGCTGCCACCCGACAGGTCAACCGCGCTTCCGTTGCTTTCGTTGCCTCCATCCACTCCCTGGACCTCCACGTAACGCGAGAAGTTTTGGGTCAAATGGTCCGGCACCCCGCCCCACTGCTCTAGCAGTTTGCTGTAAACGTCCTTCTGGTCTTGGACGTAGGGGCGTCCCGGCCCGAAGAAGGTCTTGAGCGACTGGGTGCATAACTCTCTGGTAGCTTTATTATCTTCGCCGCAAAGTCCGAAGCAGGAGCTGAGCCACTGGTTGTTGACGAACGCTCCCACCGGCTGGGCGTTTTTGATGGTCTCCCGGTAGGCTTTGATATGGGGTTCGAGGATCGAAGGCGCGGCGACTCCCAGGGCCATGACGCCGATGCCCTTTTCAGCGGCCAACTGGTAAGTGGCCGGTTGGAGCGCCGCGACCCATATGGGCGGGTGGGGCTTCTGGTAGGGCTTGGGAAGGACCTTCCTGGGTGGGACGTTCCAGAATTTCCCTTCCCACTGAAATGTCTCCGATTCCCAGATCTTGGGAATCATGCTCAACGACTCTTCCCACATGTCCCGGGTGAACCGGGGGTCGATCCCCATGCCCGTCTGTTCGTAGGGTGCGGAACGCCCCGTGCCGAAGTCGACTCTCCCATGGGAAAGCTGGTCCACCATCGCCACCCGCTCGGCTACCCGTATGGGGTGGTGGTAGGGCAATATCACGACGCCAAAACCCAGGCGGATATTCTTGGTAAGCCGGCTCAGCGCGCCGAAGATCACCTCAGGGCAGGGCGAGGAGGAAAAAGTGGTGAGGAAGTGATGCTCCACGAACCAGACGGCGTCGAAGCCCATCTCGTCGGCCAGGATGCACTGCTCGATGGTTTCCTCGACGACGGCGTGGTCGTCAAGGGTGGGCCTTTGCATTTCATAAGCTAGAGAAAACTTCACGGATCAACCCCCATTTGCGCTCGTTCGCTGATTGGCCCCAGTGTATCGGCAAATCGCCCTGGGGGCAACCGAGCTTGGGAGGCTCTTGTGACCGGAAATATGATTTGCTACCATAAAGTTATACTTTAATACCAGGAGTTATACCATGGCCAACAAAGTAGGAGAAAAAGGTCAGGTCGTTATCGACAAAGCGATCCGTGACCGGTTGGGCATAGGACCGGGTTGGTTGGCCATCCAGCGGATCGTAGACGATCACGTGGAGATTTACTTCGTCACCCCGGAGCATAACAGGTCGTTGGCGGGTAGCTTGTCGGAGTACGTCACGGAAGAAACCAAGAAATTAAGCTGGGATGAGATGCGACAGAGGGCTTGGGCCGCGGCTGCCGCGGAGCGAGAGGAACGGTTAGGAGCGGAAGTCGATGACCGCCGCTCTTGACACAAGTTTCGTTGTTCGTTACCTGATGGGTGTCCCGGCGGAAGCAGCCCAGCAGGCATCGGAAGTGATTGATTCAGCTGAGGAACTTGAGATCAGCGGGATTGCCCTTGCCGAGACAGCCTTCGTGCTAACCACGGTTTACCAGGTACCCAGAGACAGGGCCGCGGACCAGCTAATAGACTTGGTTCGAAAGGAGAACATCTCGTTAACCGGGCTTACCAAGGACCTAGCGATTCAGGGGTTGTTGATGTGTCGACCCTCGGGCCGTGGCTCCTTTGCGGATGCCCTGATTTGGGCTGCCGCCCGTAGTGGTGGGTCAGACGTGGTCTATTCTTTCGACAGCCGGTTTCCCGGTGACCGGTTGGAGGTCGGCGGACGGGCCGTGACGCCAGCTTAGTTTACGTTTGGCCGTTAAGTAACGGTTTGCAGCATCCCACCGTCTATCACGACGCTGGTGCCGGTTATAAAGCCGGCGCGGGCGGATGCTAGGAAGGCGATCAAGTCGCCCAACTCTTCTGGTTTACCTAGGCGGCCGATGGGTATTGCTTCAA
>JAKUQE010000212.1 GCA_022450395.1 Dehalococcoidia bacterium
CGTAAATACCCGGTAAAGGGCGTTCATGATCTGGCTTGCCGGCTGGGCTAAAGACCCGGACAATCCTAGCTTGGCAGCCAGACGCCGTGTTTGGAAGGGCATCAGGCCCAACACGGGGTCTATGGTTTCCACGTGGATGTCCTGGGGTCTGGAGGCAGCTACCTCTTCGATGTCGATGCCACCGGAGCTGCTGGCCAGCATTACCGGTCCCCGGAAATCTCGGTCAATGGTGATGGCCAGGTACAACTCCCGGCTGATGCCGGCCAATTCCTCAACCAGAACGTGACTGACCGGAGCGCCTTCCGGTCCGGTTTGATGGGTAACCAGGTTGGCGCCCAACATGGCTTTCGCAGCCGCGCGCGCTTCAATCGGGGAATTCACAACTTTGATGCCGCCACCCTGGCCTCGACCACCGGCATGAACCTGGGCTTTCAAAACGGCTTTCCCACCCAGATCCTGAGTGGCCTGGCCGGCTTCCTCGGCGCTACTAGCCAATCGGCTTGGCGGAACAGGTATACCGTAACGAGCAAAGACCTCTTTGGCCTGGTACTCGTGGATCTTCATTGGTTCTCCTGGACTACTACATCCCAGACAACCCCGCGACCGTTAGCCGGAAGAGGCCAGGAAGTTATTGGCAACCATTTACTTTAACCGGGGCAATCAAGACTGAGGCCCACCCTTTTCCCGGAGATGACGGTTGAGCTACTGCTTGGCGGATTTTGACTGACCCGGAGGTTCCTGCAAGAACTTGAACACGTCGGCATCAGAGGAAAGAATGACGGTGGTTCGCTCATTCATGAACTTCTGGTACGACTCAAGGCTGCGCCGGAAGGCGAAGAACTCAGGGTCCTGGTTAAGAGCGTCGGCTAAGATTCGGATCGCCTCGGCCTCACCGCGGCCTCGCACTGCGTTGCCGATCCGCTCCGCCTCGGCTAGGATAATCTCCCTCTGTTTGTTTGCCTGAGCTCGGATCTTCAGATCCTCCTCCTCTCCTTCGGCGCGGAAGCGGGTGGCGATTCGGTTACGCTCTGCCCGCATCCTGTTGTAGATGGAGTCCTGCACCCGGTCGGAGAAGTCCGCCCGTTTCATCCTTACATCGATAATCTTTACGCCGAATTTGCCATCTTCGACGCGCTTCTCGGTCGCTTTGAAAACGTTTTCCAGTAGGTGCGTCCGGGACTCACTGGGTTCAATTATGGGCAAGCCATCGTCGTCGATAACGGGTACGTCGTACTCGTCCAGGACACGCTCGGCGCCGATGATTTCTGTCCTAGTGCTTCTGGCAATCTCGTCCCGCAAGCTGGAGGTCACTATGTCGCCCAGACGGGTCCGGGCCGTATTCTCGGTCTGCAAAGTCTTGAAAAACTGCAAGGGGTCGACGATACGATAGCGGGCGTAGGAGTCGATCGTCATGTTCTGCTTCTCGATGTCGGGCATGGACACAGCCGGAGCGTCTATCCGTAAAACTCGCCTGTCGAATCTCAGCACGGTATCCACGAAGGGTGCCTTGAGGTACAGACCGGGGTTACTTGTGACGCTCTGGGGGTTACCGAACCGGGTTATGATAACCTGCTCGGTGATGTCCACCACGTATAAAGACTGGGTGATTACGATCAGGGCAACCAAGGCTAGCCCACCAAGAACTGCCAATATTTTCATTTCAGGACTCCTGCGTCTTTTTTCATAAGCTTTACTGGGACGGGGACTGGCTGGGACCTATCGGGATAGGGGTGATGCCGTCACGCCCCCCAAGGATAATCACCGACTCCGTGCCCGGCGAGACGATGATCTTGTTGATTCCAGGCAGGATTGTTTCGATGGCTTCCAAGTAAAGCCGCTGCTGAGTGACCTCGCTGGTCGCGGGGACCTTCAGGTTCTCTCTATTCAAATATTGGACCGTGAATCCGTCACCGGCTCTGAGGGTTTCCCCTGCTTGCACCCGGAACGTAACCACATTGGTGCGGGCATCGAAACCGTTTACCGAGATGTCAACGCCATCGGCATTTCCACCGTCAGGCCCTTTAACCACCTTTATGTCGGCGGCGGAGATTCCGGTGGTGATATTATCGTCCCCGTCGGCGTTGTCGGTATCAAGAACTGGGTTGCTCAAACGCATCTCGAAGGGTCCGGTGCCAACCAAGGAGGGTAGAGATAGGATTTCGTTCCCTAGGTACGCTATGGAAAAGCCGGTGCCGCTGACCAGTTCGTCGTTTTGGCCGTCGTATGAGACACTGAAAGTACATATCACCGCGCTATCGCCATCGGCGGCATCGGCGTTGGTGAACAGGCATCCGGAGCCGTCTCCCAAGTCGGTGCCTATAACCGTCAAAGAACTCGCTAGGATGTCGATTCCATCGCCGTCAACATCCGGGCCGTCGATCACCGTCACGTCACCCAGACCGATTCCGGTGGCGGAGTCTCCGTCACCGTCGGCGTTGTTGGTATCTTGGAGCACATTTCCGAGTCCGATGGAATGGTCGCGGAACTGCTCTAAGACCGAGATGAATCGGGATGATTCACCACGGGCCCTGGCAACTCGGGCCTGAGCGAACGCTTCGGCTTCCCTCTTGATGCGCTCGGCATCACCCTCAGCCCTGGGGATGATATTGTTTTCGTAGGCCAGGGCTTCGTTGACCAAGGTTTCTTGCTCCTGACGGGCGCGCAGCACGTCTTCAAAAGACTCGAAGACCTCTTCGGGCGCTTGGGTCTTCAGCAGTTGAACGCTTACTATGTTGATCCCGGTTTGGTAATTGTCCAATATATCCTGAAGCCTGGTCTTGGTGTCCGATTCCACGGCGGTCCGCTGCTCGGTCAACACGTCTTCGATGCTTCGCTGTCCCACCACCAACCGTAGAGCGGCTTCGGCGGCGTCCTTAAGAGTGCGGCCGTCGGGCTGGCCGGGAGGAATCCCCCTGGCGTCCTCCCCCGGGTCGTTTACCCGGAACAAGAAGCCCACCAGGTCCTTGATGTCATACTGGACCACCATCTGAACGTCGACGATGTTCAGGTCGCCGCTGATCATCAGACCTTCCACCGGGACCTGGACGTCAGCTACCCCTTGGTCGGCCCCGGTGCGGAACCCCAACTCCATACGGCGGGTTTCGGTCACCTTAATCTTGTCCTTTTCCCCGATAGGGCCGGGCCACCACCAATGGAGACCGGTTTGGGTGACAATCCCCGTAGTTCCTGAGCAGGGCGCGAGAGCCGCGCCACAGATTGCGCCGAAGCGGCGCTGGGCCACTTCCTCGCCGGGTCCGATGCGGTATATTCCGGAGGCTAACCATAGGACTGCGATAAGTCCGATCGCGAGTACGATCACTCCGCCCACGCCGCCGCCACCTAATCGGGCGGCGATGCTTCCCAGGGTTCTTTTGACACCGGCCAACAGTTGGTCAAAGTCAACTTCCGGTTGACGTGGTCCACCAGGTTGAAACATATTGAATCGTCCTTATACTAGGCCTGAATGAGGATAAACCATGAAAGGTTTGGATACTGTAACAAGTCAATAGGGATTCTATCATCTTCTTGGAGCCGGGAGCCACTTCCAGGCTACTGATATTCGATGATAAGTAACTTAGTTAGGGACCCTCCAGCCTGCCAGGACTGCGGCCACACCTGATGTACCCTCGAGCGGCCATGCTGCCGCACACGGTTGGACGCGTTTGATGCTGGCGGTATAATTTCTACGTGCCGTATCGATCAATGGTTCTACAAGGTCACCGCCAACGAAGGGAAGCTCATGATCTGCGGAGGGTTTTTTCCGTTCATCCTGAGCTTGCCCGAGGACGAGGTAGTCTTTCGCGCTTTACTGATTGGATTAAACCGGTGGGAGGTTTGGACCCATGGCGGACAATGGTATAACTGTGAAATCCGGCGACGGGATGACCCGAGTGGAAGTGACGTGCGGCCACCAAAGCGGCCTGATCTACGTGGTTCCCGCTCCCCGCAGTTGGGTTTGCTCGGAAGAATTGATCCCGGCCCACGCTTTGGCCGGATTCTTTCGGGAGTTGGTGGCGTTAAAACTTGGGCCAGTGGCGGAGCTGATGCAGGATTGGGGGATATATTACCGCCAACTGCCCTTGGCCCTTGAAGAGAACTCCGGCGAATCAATTGATTCCGCGGAGGCATCGAAAAGCTGATGCGCTCTTAGGGGTGTAGAGCGGTCTGGGGAACTTGGTGATAACCCGCGCTTCACTCAGCTGTCAGAGTCTCCGGCCGCCGGCGTTGGATCGCTGGTGCTGGACATAGCCGGCGACGGCTGACCGATCGGCGGTTGGGTGGGCGAGGGCGTCATGGGAGGCGTTTCCGGCGGGGCGTCCGGTGGGATCGCCGGAGTGCCGGGGTCGTCGCCGAGTGTGCCATCGTCCAGCAAACGGACCATGTTGACACCAGAGATGGTCTCGTGCTCGATCAGATATTCGGACAGCAGGACCAAACTAGGCTTATTTTCGGCGAGGATTACCTGGGCCCTTTCGTAGGCTAACTTGATCAGAACCCGAACCTCTTCGTCGATTTCCTCGGCTATTTTATCCCCGTAGTCCCGCTCCTCGCTGATCTCCCGGCCCAGGAAAACCATTTCCTGCACCTTGCCGAAGGTTCGAGGCCCCAGGGATTCGCTCATGCCATATCGCTTCACCATGCTCAGAGCGACCTTGGTCGCCCGCTCGATGTCATTGCTGGCGCCGGTGGTGACTTCGCTGAAGATCATTTCCTCGGCGACGCGGCCACCCATCATCACGGAAAGCATGTCTCCAAACTGGTTTTTGGTCCATAAGTACCGGTCTTCGTCGGGCAAAAGGGAGGTATGCCCACCCATATTGCCCCGGGATACGATCGATATCTTGTGCACCCGGTCAGCGTGAGGAAGGTTGTGGGCCACCAAGGCGTGCCCAGCCTCGTGGTAGGCGGTCATCTCTTTTTCTCTGGGGCTGATGATCCGGCTTTTGCGCTCCGGCCCGCCAACGATCCGGTCCACGGCCTCTTCAAACTCCGCCAT
>JAKUQE010000213.1 GCA_022450395.1 Dehalococcoidia bacterium
TTTTGACCTGCGTAAGAGTTTCCAGGTGTATCGCCACGCCATTAATCACGATGGCACTGGCATTTCCTGAGCGGTTTCGTATCACCTCTTCCACCAGCCCTCGTATAGTGGCTTGCACCCCGCCGAGGGCAGCGCGCCTTCCCCGTATCCTTAGCTCTCGCGCCATGATAGAACCGTCTGGCGCAAACAAGCCTTCCAGGCTGACGCCGGCGCCGGAGACCAGGCTTCCCTTAACTTGGGATAACGGGCCAAGGGTAATCGCGATGCCGTTAACGATCAACGTGCCGTCCGGATCTACCCGGTCCAATATCCCTTGCATGTCTACTGGGCTAGAACCCGGATAATCCCGTAGCGCCGACTCGTCTTTTAATTCAACTCCCATCGCCAACAGTGAGCCACCCTTTTGAATCAGGATCTCCACTTCGACGAAGTCACCGGTCTGAATGTCTCTCTCCGACTCAGTCAGAATGCCCCGCGCGATCGTGACACCTTGAATCACCAGTGATCCATTGTCCAACACTTCCTCGATAACTCCCGTTAATTCGGCCCGGTTTCCTGACAGCCGTCCAACCGGTGTCTCACCTGAGATACTTCGGGCCAATAGAGAACCATCCTCCTGACGGATGGCTTCTACTCCGATGGTCCGGCTTAGAGTTGGACTGCCTTCTAAGCGGGTGGACCGGTCAACGGCAAACTTTACTCCGTTGATCTCCCAATTTCCTTGGCTGTCGACCCCTAAGAATGCGCCTTGCAACTTCAACAAGGAGTTACCCGCTTCGGTGTATTCCGAATCGAGCCTATTTTCTATTTCCCTCACTAACATGGAACCGACGTCTCCAAGCCGGGCTAAGACCTTGATCGTCTGCCCCAACGACGGAAAGCCATCAGTGTCGGCGGTAACCCCCACCCTGATCTTCAACCCGCTGATAATCCAGTCACCGGTCATCTCATCGATGCCTTCAAAAACTCCTTCCAGTTTGGTTTCTCCAACGGACTCTGAACCCTTGGCTGTTTTGCCCGCCCGGCGCGCCAAGAGGCGGCCGCCAGGCATAAGCTCAGCATGAACCTTAATGGTTTGCCCCACCGTCAATCCTTCGTCAAGCTGGGTCAATGAGCCTATAGCTATCGGGATACCATTAACGATCCAATTTCCGTCCTTGTCTATACCCTCAAGAACCCCAACGATCTTGGCTTGGTTGAAGGGATTTAGACCGTCGGCCGGATCGCCGTCGACTCCTTTCCCGGTCGATTCTTTCTTAGGGATCACGTTGATCTCTTTCGCTTCAGTGGAAAGCAGGCCGGTGAGTGGGTCGCGAACTGCCCCAATTATTACGAAAGCGCCGACACCGATCTCGGATTCGCCGCGATGAAATCGCACCGGCGTATTCTGGGCCCTCCGGAAGATCACGGGAGGTGCTTCCGGCACCGTCGACGCAACGGTTATGTGAGTATCGGTGATAGCAACAACCTCACCCGGTACATGCTTGTTTCTGGTCTTAGCCGGAACGCGGACTATCTTATCGGCGAAAAATTCCCCGTCTTGTTCCACGAGGGATACCGCCACCAAGTCTCCGGCGATAAGGTCAGATAATCCCGCTTCGGGCTTGTGGGATAACCTTATGCTGGTGGCAGGGGTAACCGCGACGCTGACGATGCCGGCGTTGGTCTTGGCCGTCAGGATTCCATCACCAGCGGACACCACGGTACCAAAGAAGTCCCGGGTTTGGCGCCTTTCCAAACGGTATGGTCCTATAACTCCCAATCCGATGTCCGTTTGTCCGACATCATCACCGATGCGTAAGGAAAATCGGACCGGCGAACTCAAGCCGACTCCGGGCAATTTCAACATTTCCGCCTTGACCAAAAACTGTCCATCGTCCCGAACAATAAATCTGGTGATGCCACCGGATGCCCCGTCATATTTAAAGCCTAGATCGTTGGATTCGCGGACAAAGGATGCCGCTGGAATGGTTTGGGTAAACCCGTCGAATCTTACGGTGATAGCTTCATTTGGCATATTGATTCCATTGCTAAAACCGCCGGTCCTGAAAGTGCCTTCCACCAAAAACTCGTCCCTAGGAGACCCACCCTCAAGTCCCACTTCCGCATTGTGAATAACGAAATCGGCGAAGGGGGAAACAACAGTGTATGAAAGTGAGGCAGTGGTCGAATTCCCGGCACGATCAATCGCAGTGATGGAAAATTCATGGCGGCCGAGGCTGCTTGTGTCGACAGATAATCCAGGCTGAGTGGTACCGGTAGCTTTATCGACTCCTGACAGGGTGTCTCTTACTTCCCAGGCAGTCAATACGGGCTCTGACAACAAAAACTCAGCGCCTTGGGCCGGCGACTTTATGATTACGATTGGGGGAGTTTTGTCTATGTTTATCCCGGTCAATGTCGCGGTGGCTATGTTGCCAGCGCTGTCTACCGCGATACCCCCGACGCTTTGGCGGTCTCCTTCCCGGGCTAGGGTTGAATCTCCTTCGCAGGTTACGATTCTAGAGGCGATGTCGGAGCAGGTGAAAGTAACCGCCACGTCGGTGTTGTTCCATCCGTTGGCGTTGGGAGATGGGGACACACGGCCCAAGATCGTGGGCATGGAAGTGTCCTCCACGGTCACCACGAAGTGCTCACCCGCGACGTTTCCGGAAGCGTCGATGCCGGTGCAACTGACGATGGTTGCGCCCAACGGGAACACTGAGCCGGAAAGCGGGTCGCACACCACCACCGGTCCCGGGTCAACCGTATCTGACGCGCTATTCGCGTAGATCACCAGCGCCCCTAATCTGCTGCTGGCCTCGGTCTTGAAACTGGCCGGAAGAGTGAGAGTGGGCGGAGTGATGTCCCGCACCGTAACCGGGAAGCTACCGCTGCTGGAATTTCCGGCCGCATCGGTAGCAGTGCAGGACACCGTCGTCGTCCCAAGGGGGAATACCGTGCCCGACGCCGGGTTGCAAACCAAAGGCGGATCGGGGTCAGATACGTCTCTAGCCGTGGCCACATACGTCACGGCAACGCCCTGTCTGCTGATTGACTCCACGGTGATGCTCCCCGGAAGAGCCAACTGAGGCGGTGTGGTGTCGGGCGTCTGCGACTGTGCCGCGGCGGTTCGAATCCCTAGAGGATTCAGAGCAACCGTGGCCCATATCAAAAGCAGGCAAACCGATATACCGGCGAGTTTGAACACGCTAATCCCCATGTCCTACCTTCGAATCCTCCACATTAAGGCCGGTAAATAACCGCGGCAACCGCACTCATAACCTGACCGTCGCTATTGGTAGCTACTACGTCAATGATGTTCGGTCCGGGTTCCAGCGCCACCAAAGTAGAGAAGTTTCCCACGAGATCAATAGGCGACGAGACGCCATTAACGCTGATCACCGCTTCCGGTCCTGTGCGCCCTGAAAGCCGAATGATGCCCGTAGAAACGATGCTGTGGTACCGGGGTTCGGTAATCACCAGCAAGAACGGCAGCGGAGGCGGCGCGATGGACTTCACGGTTAGCACCCGGGTAGATTGGTTCCCCAGGTTATCTGAAGCCACCACCATGATTTCGTTTTCTCCGAGCACTAGCGGCACGGATCCCCGGAACGCTACCCTTTGTTCGCCGTTCTGTTCCAAAATGGCGGGAACGTCATTGATGGTAACCGCCGCGCCGGATTCCGTGATTCCTCGTACAATCACGGCGTCACTCGATACCTCGATTCCATCCACCGGTTCATGCACTTCAAGGAGCAATTCGGGTATAGGACCCTGAGTTGGCGGCGGCGTCACCGTAGGGGAGAGCGTGGGAGGAGGCACGGGCGAGATCGTGGGAGCCAGAGTAGGGGTGGGCTTCGGCGTGGCAGTAGGAGACTGGGGCGTTGAGGTCGGCGATTCCGGGACGCTGGTTATTTCAGGAACCGGCGTAAACGAGGGTGCGACTACCGGTGTCGCCGTTGGGATGCGCGTCGAACCTGTGTTGCTGACCGTGGGTGGAACGGTGACCGGGTCAACGGGAGTTCGCGGTACCGTCTGAAAACAGCCTGTCAACATCAATACCATTCCTACCAAAGGGAAACACAACCAGATCCCGGCTTTCTTCACCAAGCTGTCTCCCCTAATGGACCCTTCCCCACCGCCACGTGTTCCAGCCTCGGTAACCGGGCGCTAATCCTCTGGATTCATGGGCATCTCAAGAATAAACGAGGTGTGGTGGTTTTCATCGGAACCGGCAACGCTCTCCAGGGTAAGGCCGCCATCCCAATGGCTTGCCAGCGTCCGGGCAATGAACAAACCCAACCCGGAACTGGATTTTTCCTCTCTCCTGGCAACTTCAGGCGTCCAACCGTGGTCGAAGATATGCTGGGCGTATTGGCTGGGGATACCCGGCCCGTCGTCCCAAACCCGAATCATGAAATGGGTATCGTTCTTACTCAGGGTAACTTCGATATGGCTATCCGCGAATCGCACCGCGTTATCAACCAAGTTGGTCACGATATGTTCGATCGCAGATCCGTCTGAATATACGAGACCGAACTCGGAAGGCTCGGCCCACCAGGAGATCTCTTTGTCGGATTGCTCGGCAACCAAAGTGTAACGGTCAACTATCTTGCGTATCAACTCCGAAGGCTCAACCGCCTGGGGACGGGTCAATCTATCGGGACCCTCCAATTGCACCAAAACCTGAATATTGGACAACATCAGGCGGAAATTGGGGGTCTGCATCTCTATCTCGTCGAGCAATTCCTGTACGTTCGGGTCGGTTTCTGCTCCGGCGAACTTCAGCACCGCCCGCAACTCCCGTTCTTTTCCGGAGATCCTTCTGATGGGCCGGCCTAGGTCATGGTCAAAGAGATCGAAATACCTCTGGGTAACCTCACTCCAATCGTGGAAACCGTTGTTGTTACCAGCTTCATCGCCACGGCCTTTGTTTATCACGCTGTTCACGGTGTAGGAAATCGAGACGACGCCTAGGCCAACCGCCGCCAGCACGGCACCGATGTAGGTT
>JAKUQE010000214.1 GCA_022450395.1 Dehalococcoidia bacterium
ATCCGGGATTTTCCTAGGCCTTGGCTAGAGGCCCAAAATGTTTTCCAAGCCTACCACAAGACCTCGACGGTTCACAACTTCACGGATGCAGCGCACCACGCCGGGCATATAGCAGTCCCGGCCCAGGGTATCGTGGCGCAGGGTTAATGTTTGCCCCAAAGCGCCCAAAATAACCTCGTGATGGGCGCTGCGGCCGGGCATGCGGATGCTATGGATGGTGACGCCGTTGTATTCCCCGCCCCTGGTGCCGGGTAGGTTTTCCCGCTCGGTGACGTTCCGGGTGAACTGCTTTTTGTCTCCGATGCTTTTGGCCAGGGCCATAGCGAATCCCGACGGGGCATCGATCTTGGCTTCGTGGTGGGATTCCACGATGTCCACATAGTCGAAAAACTCAACCGCCTGTTCCACCAACTTCTTCAAGACAACCGCGCCCAGGGCGAAATTGGGGGCGACGATTACCCCGATGTTGTTGTCGTTCGCCACCGCGTCTAGCTGCCGAAGGTTGTCGTCGGTCAACCCGCTTGCTCCCAACACCAGATTCACGGACCGCCCTGCCGCCATCAATGACGCTTCCATGGAGGCCGTGGCATTCGTGAAATCCACCAATACGTCTGGGGTTGTCTCGTGCAGCAACTCTTCCAAGTTGGTTGAGAGAGGCACGTCGGACCCGCCGGGCAGCCGCAAGCTGGATCCTCTGGGGGTGTGGCAAGCCGCGCCGACCAGGGTCAGGTCTTCCTCACGGCAGACCGCCGAGACGGTTTCCATACCCATCTTTCCGGTAGCGCCATTTACTAGCACTCGAATCGGCGCCATGACGCCCCCTAAGGAAACATGATTAGGATCAGGTTAATTCGATGTTAACACGGTCCGGAAATCCGGAAAAGCAAGACCCAGCTCCGATTGCATCAGGGCCGGGTCTATAAGACTCGAATCGTTTTGGACCGGACTTTCCTAGGCCGGTAACGTCCCTATCGGGCTGGGCTGCCGCCAGGCCTGGGTCCACGCCCGGACCCCCCTGGTCCGCCAGGGCCGCCGGGACGCCGGTTCCGGTCTTGGGGACCGCCGCCGCCGCCGAATCCTCCTGGCCGGCGCGGGCCTCGGTCGAACCCACCGGATTGCACCGGTTGCCGCGGGGCAGGCGTAATCGGGCTGCCGTCGTCGCCGAACAAGGCGCGGCGGGAGAGGTTTATCCTGCCTTGAGAGTCGATCTCCTGAATCATTACCGTGATCTCTTGGCCAACCTCAGCTTCATTCTCAATATCGCCCAGGTCCCCGGACCGGACAAGTCCGTCACGTCCGGGCAACAACTCAACAAACACACCGAAGCTGGTTAGCCTGACGATCTTCCCGGTGAAGATATCCCCAATCTGCAACTCACGGGTAAGGCTGTCCACCTTGGCGCGGGCCTGCTGTAGCATGGCGCTGTCGGACCCGCCGATGGTGACTGAGCCGTCGTCCTGCACGTCGATAGACGTTCCGGTCTCCTCTGAGATGCCCCGGATGATTCTGCCACCGGGACCGATGAGGGCTCCGATCTTATCGACCGGAATCTTCAGCCGTACCATCTTGGGCGCGAATTCACTGACGTCGTCCCTGGACTCGGTCATGACTTCGTTCATCTTGTCCAGGATGTGAAGCCGGCCCACCCGAGCCTGTTCCAATGCTTGGCCCAGCATGTCCACGGTCAAACCTTTGATCTTGACGTCCATCTGTAGCGCGTTGACACCGTCGGCCGAGCCCGCCACTTTGAAGTCCATGTCGCCTAGGAAGTCTTCTACGCCCTGAATATCGCTTAGGATGGCTTGCTGGCCATTCTCGCCAACCACCAGTCCCATGGCTATTCCGGCCACGCTCTTCTTTATGGGCACACCGGCATCCATCAGGGCCAGAATCGTCCCGCAGACGCTGGCCATGGAGGTGCTGCCGTTGGAACTGAGCACCTCGGATACCACCCTGATGGTGTATGGGAAGTCTTCCTCAGAGGGCAGAACCGGTAGAACGGCCCGCTCCGCCAGGGCTCCGTGTCCGATCTCCCGGCGTCCCGGCGAGCTGACTCGCCTGGCCTCACCGGTGGAGAACGAGGGGAAGTTGTAATGGTGCATGAAACGTTTCTTGTCGTCGGGGCCAACCGTGTCCAAGACCTGCTTCATGCTCAGTGACCCAAGGGTCACGATGGACAGGACCTGGGTTATCCCCCGAGTGAAAAGGCCCGTGCCGTGGGTGCGAGGGAGCAGGCCTACCTCACAGGAGATCGGCCTGATCTCAGCGGTGGTGCGGCCGTCGGGCCGGATACCTTGCTCCAAGATGCGGCGGCGCACTTCATACTTCAGCACTGCCTTGAAGCCTTCTTTTATCTTCTGCGAAGTGAAATCTTCACCTAGCTGTTCCAGCACTTCGCCTTCGATTCGGTTCTCCGCTTCTTCCATGGCAATCTTGTCCGGGTTGCCTTCCAGCAAAGAGGCCAACCGGCCATCTACGATAGACTGGATACGAGTCTCCAATTGCTGGGCGTCATCAGTATCAACCTTAGCCTCAACCTTGGTGTTCCCAGCGCGGCTAACCAACTCATTTATCATGCCGATGGTTTCTTGGTTGACATCGTTAGCCCTGCGGATGCATTCCAGAATCGTCTCCTCCGACACTTCATCGGAGCCCGACTCAATCATCATGATGGCGTCCGGGGTACTGGACAGGATCAGGCTTAGCTGGCTGTCTTTACTCTCCTGATAGGTGGGGTTGACGATGTACTCTCCGTCTTTAAAGGCGACCCTGGAGGAGCCCACCGGTCCCGCGAACGGGATCTTGGACATGGACAATGCCGCGGAGGCTCCGACCATGGCCAATATGTCCTGAGGATGCTCGGGGTCTGCCGACAGAACGGTTACGGTTATCTGAATGTCGTTGTAGAGGCCTTTGGGGAACAAGGGGCGTATCGACCGGTCGATCAGGCGAGAAGTGAGGATGCCTTCCTGTCCGGGGCGTCCCTCCCGGCGGAAAAAGCTGCCCGGAATCTTGCCTGCGGAGTAAAGTCTTTCCTCAAAATCGACGGTTAACGGCAGAAAGTCCATTTCAGCGGACCGGGGATTTTCGGACATCACCGCGGTGACAAGTACGATGGAATCGCCGTATCGGACCGTGACCGATCCGTGAGCTTGACCGGCAAGTTTACCGGTTTCGATGATTAATTTTTCACGCCCTATGGCGCGTTCGAGTGTTATGGGCATAATAATAGTTAAAAGACCTCGCTTAATTGAGTAAGGACGGTGACCAGATAAGAAACAACACCCTGGGGAGGGTGTTGTTTAGAGCGAAAAATCTAGCGGCGCAACCCCAGACGGGCTATCAGCGATTGGTAACGTCCGACGTCTTCTTTGGTGAGATAGTTCAGGAGACGGCGGCGCTTGGACACCATAGTTACTAATCCGCGCCGGGAATGAACGTCCTTTTTGTGGACACGCAGATGGCCGGTAAGCTGATGGATTCTCGTGGTGAGTATCGCTATCTGTAGTTCTGTGGAGCCGGTGTCGTTTTGGTGGAGTTGGTACTCTTTAGTTACCTGCGCTCTAGTATCACCGTCTAACATTCGCTTTGTATGACCTTCGTCCTTCTCTTCTTGTTGCCAAAAATTATAGCACGGCGGCAACTATCGCCGCAACGCAGGCACGCTGGCTGTGGAAGTGCCCTCACCCCCGGCCCCTCTCCCAAAGGGCGAGGGGTGCCCCATCGTGATTAGGCATGAGAGCTAGCTGATACAATATCCGCCACTCAAAGGAAGGATGTTGGAGATGCGAGACAAGGATACGATCCGTCAAGAGGTCTGGTCAGCCATGGTGCGGGAAGGCGCGTACAAGGGAGGGAGGAGTATATATGACCGGATCCCCGACTTCCATGGGACCCAGGAAGCGGCGGAGCGGATATTCGCACTGCCATCGTGGCAAAGCGCCAGCGTAGTGAAGAGCAACCCTGACCAGCCCCAACGCCCATTGCGGCGGAGGGCATTGGAAGAGGGGAAGATAGTCTACATGGCGGTGCCCCGGCTTCGCGAGGAGGAGTGCTTCGTCGAGCTGGACCCGGCGGTGCTGCAGGTATCTCCCGCCGGCGCATCCACCATTGCCGGAGCATTTCGCCACGGCAGGCTGGTGACGATAGAGGAGATGCGCCCGGTGGACTTGGTGGTATCCGGATCGGTGGCCGTGAACCGGAGCGGCACTCGAATAGGGAAGGGCGGAGGGTATGCTGACCTGGAGTACGGGTTGGCGGCAGCAGCCGGGATAGTTGGACCTGACACGCCAGTGGTCACCACCGTGCATACTGTTCAACTACTGGATGAAGAACTGCCCTGGACCTACCACGACGTACCCCTAAGCTACGTAGCCACGCCTCAGGAAACCATCCTATGCGACGGCGAGTTGCCCCGCCCCACCGGCATCTATTGGGAAGACCTGGACCAGTCCAAGATCGACGAGATTCCCGTGCTAATAAAGCTTCAGGCGCAGCGGTAGAGCACCCTTTTCCGGTGACGAATAGCTTGTCGAACCACATCATGCCGTGGCAGCGGCGCTTCTCTCCGTTCGTGGTGAGCTCGTCGAACAACAAACCCGCATCTACGCAGCTATTCCCTACTCCGGAGCCCCGCCGCTAAATCTCTCGATAAATCCATGAACCCTGCCGGCGCACTGCTGCTTGAAGCAGTCCGACCTGCTGGAAGTCAGGAACTCCAGGTGGCTGGTTAGGTCGACAAGTCGGGCACGCTCTATCCAGTCGCTGGGAACAGCCATCCCACCTGCTTCCAGGCCCGCCTTGATCTGCCCGTGGTACTCCGCCGGTGTATGCCGGAGAAGGTTGCCGATGTCCATGTAGGGCGTGCCTGAATGGCAGTACTCTCAGTCTAAGACACCGCTAACCGCTCCATCGTCGATCAGAATGTTGGTGGGATTGAAGTCCCCATGAACCAGCCTGCGAT
>JAKUQE010000215.1 GCA_022450395.1 Dehalococcoidia bacterium
GTTTCCGCCCATTGCCTCATTTGGGTTCAGATAATCTGCTAAACCCGGCGTGATCCCTGACGGGGCGTTCAAAGTGGTTAAGATATAATAGCAGACCTGTGGTGCTGTCCTGGCAAACGACCGGCGCTCGGTGAGAATTCCATGACGGAGTGGAAAAACAGACCTATAATCAGAACCGATACATTTTTACAAAACCAGAGAGGAATCACCGGCCTGGAAACGGCCATCGTTCTCATCGCTTTCGTAGTGGTCGCCGCGGTTTTCGCCTTTGCTGTGCTCAACACAGGACTTTTGAGTTCGGAAAAGAGTAAAGAGGCGGCTCTGGGAGGTCTGCAAGAAACGTCGTCGACCTTAAGCCTCCGTGGCGAGGTGATTGCGGACTCTAACTCCGCCAAGACCGCAATCGACCTCATAAAGTTCAATCTGGCTCCGGCGTCCACCGCATCCGAGTCGGTCGACCTGTCCACCACCGGCAGTGTTATAACCTATCTCGACGATTTCCAGGGCATCAACTGTCAAAACCCCCAGAGCTTCGACGGGGACCCCGACACCGCCGAGTGTTCCTGGTCTTCTGAATGGTTGATCGGCTCAGGAGAAATCGTCGATCCCGGTGAGCAGGTGGAAATCACGGTGACTCTCACTAACCTGACCCCTCGTCTGGCCGCGAAGCAGGAATTCACCATACAGATCAAGCCCAACAAGGGCGCGGTCGTCATCGTAACTCGTACGCTGCCCGGGGAACTGAAGGGCGTCATGGACGTCAGGTAGCCCCGGAATGGTGGTTCTGCGTCCTGTTGGTTGTGCTGGACCGCCTGGTCGTGACGACCTGTCATTTCGAGGAGTCATTCCGCGGAAAGAAGACGATAAATCTGGAGTGGAGTGATCCCGCCGATGCCCAGATTCCTCGCCGCCTTCGGCTGGTGCCGGAATGACGAAGTGCGCGGCCGAAGGTCGGCAATTCTATTTTCGGAGCAATGACCTTTGTTACTTCTGCCTGGATAGGGTATCACTGGGCCTTGGGAAGGTTTCGGTGATCCGCCTTGTGAGGCCT
The DNA here is from genome assembly GCA_022450395.1 of Dehalococcoidia bacterium. GTDB lineage: Bacteria > Chloroflexota > Dehalococcoidia > Lucifugimonadales > UBA3495 > UBA11650. The sequence goes on from JAKUQE010000215.1 coordinate 1,052, forward strand.
AGCGGAAGCTATCCGGCTGGGGGAACAGGGATAGCAATGGCGAGACAGTAGTTATGGTGCTCATGTCGATGCTATCGATAGTCGTGCGGCCGCACATGCCCATGGTCGCGTCCAACTCGTCCCGGAGCATCTCCAAGACTGACAGGACCCCGTTCTCCCCGTCCACCGCCAGGCCCCAAAACAGGGGCCGTCCGACCAGCACGGCGCGGGCCCCCAGAGCCAGGGCCTTGAAGATGTCGGAACCCCTGCGGATACCTCCATCCATGTAGACCTCGATGCGTCCATCCACGGCCTCCACCACCTCTGGCAGCACCTCGATAGTGGCCAAGGTGGTATCCAGGTACCTGGCGCCGTGGTTGGAAACAATCACGCCCTTGGCGCCATGTTCGGCGCTTTGCCTGCCGTCTTCCCCCACCATGATCCCTTTGACCACCACCGGCAGCTTGGTGTTAGCCGCCAGCCAGTCCAGGTCCTCCCAGGTGGAGGCGGGGTCCCGGATGTCGCTGGGGCCGGCGGGGGCGTCGGCGCCGAACTTCCACGTGTGGGTGGATAGATCCAGATGGGCGTAGTTGGGAGACACGGAACCTACGTAATTGTTCCGTAGATTGCGCTCACGTTTGGGCTTGATCTTGGCGTCCAGGGTTACGCAGAGGGCGGAGTATCCCGCGTCTTCAGCTCGCTTGGCCATATCCAGGGTCAGTTCCCGGTCCTTGAAGAAATAGTACTGGAACCACAAAGGCCCGGTGGCCACTTCGGCCACGTCTTCCAAGGTGCGGGAGGCGTGGGAGCTCAGGGCCATGATCGTGTTCATGGCTCCGGCGGCCTTGGCGGTTGCCAGCTCGCCATCGGGATGCGCGGCGCCGTGGTTTCCCGCTGGGTCCAGCATCACCGGGAAATCGATCTTGTTTCCCAACACGGTGGTGCTCAGGTCCCGCTGGCTGACGTCCACCATCATCCGCGGTTTCATCATGATCGAATCGAATACGGCCCGGGTGCGGCGAAGGGTTATCTCGTCCGTTGCTGCCCCAGCGATGAAGTCGTATTCGCCCTGGGCCAGACGCTCCTTGGCGATCGCTTCGTATTCGTAGATGTTTACCGGATTCGTCGTCATGACGTTCTCCTCTCAACGGCGGGTATCAGGCGGGCGAGATTTAGGCGTGGACTCCCAAGAAGGAGCGGGTAGCCTCGATGAATTCTTTGGGCTTGTCCACGGTTACCACGTGGCCCGCGTTGGGGATGTCAACCGACGTGACCTGCTTACCCCGTTGCTTCATCTGTTCGATGGTTTCGTCGGACACCAGGCCGCTTTCAGCGCCCCGTACTTCCAAGATCGGGCAGGTGATGGACTCGATACCCTTCCAATAGCGGGCGATGAGCGTCGGATCGGTCTGGTCGGGCAGCGGAACATTGAACAGAGAAGCGTCGGCTTTCCAGGTCCATTGGCCGTCATCCCGGCGATACATCTTATCCTCGGCGTCCTTTCTCAGGCTGGCGTCGGAGGCCCAGGGATTGCTCTCGCGCATCCACGATATCGCGGCGTCCAGGCTGGGGAACTCCATGGGAGTCACGGGCCGGGAAGCCGCCCGCTCTTGCCACTGAGGGCTGGGCTGCGGGCTGATGTCCACGATGATGATGCGCTCCACCCGGTCTTGGTGGTCCGGAGTGTAGAGCAAGGAATGCCAGCCTCCCATGGAAAGACCAGCCAGGACGAACTTTGACAGACCCAGGGCGTCTACAAAACCCGCCAAGTCCTCAACGAACCGGTCCCGGGCGTAGCCGGTGTCGGCCCATTGGCTGCCGCCGTGTCCCCGCTGATCCACGGCCAGTACGTGGTAGTGGGGGGACATCGCTTCGGCGAACTCGTCCCAGATGTGGGCTTGGCCGGTGTGGCCGTGCAGGCAGACCAATGGGGTCTTTCCGTCCGTGCCCCAATCCAGGTACCGCAGCCGGACGCCGTTTACTGTTACGAACTTTTCTTGGGCTTTTACGGTAGTCATAGGTCTACTCCTGCAAGGCAAATAATGGATGGGGTCCCCTAGCACGGCGCCAGCCTGGTCATGTACCCCGGAATAGTAGTCGTTAACAGCCTCGCCGTCCAGCGGTTAGGCCGGTCCGTCACGCTTAAGTCAGGACACCAGCTCCGGACTCAGATGGTCGACGCGGTTTAGGTATCGGACCTCTGCGCCTTCGCCGGCGTCCAGACTGATTCGGGAGATCGCCGTGTTGTGATGCCGGTAGTAGATCTGACCTTGGGAATTTTGACCGAATAGAACCTTTAACAGGGCGTTCATGAATCCGCCATGGGTGATGATTGCCACCCTGTCTTCGTTTGACGCGATGTCATGGAGCTGTTCCGCGACCTTGGTTGCCCTGACCAATACGGATGACGGATCTTCGTGGTCTTTGTTCCACCATCCGCCGTCGTTGAAACTTGTGGGTAGGTGGTAAGTGGGGAATTCGGATAAAATCTTGGACCTGGTCCTACCGGGGTAGCCAACCAGTCCCTCATCGCCCCCGTGGTTCAGGTACATCCCGCCTTCTTCGTGGAAGTCGACCCAGATCTTAGGCTCCAACCCCAGGGATCTGGCGATTGGCTGGACGGTTTGCAAGCTACGGTACATAGGACTGGTGAAAAGCGAAGTGATTCCAAAGCCCTGACGCATCTGATACGTGGTATTACCGGTGTCGGCGGTTATCCGGTCGTGGGTCTCTCCGGAAGTTAGATGTTTAGCCAGAAGTTCCGCTTGCCGCTCACCCAGGTCTGTCAGCGGCGGGTCCACTTCCCGGTCTCGAATATCTGGGAGGGCATTGTTCGCCGACTGGCCATGCCGAATGATAAACAGGTCCATCAAGTCATTCCTAATTTAGATATGGGTTAACGCGGTCACGGGTTTCTTGGACAAGGAGCCCTTCGGGTCAGTTAACGGGGAATCGGGGAATAATCTGCCGGGCGAAGCGCTCCATGGTGGCAAGTACCGTGTCCACGGTTTCCTGGTGAAGTTCGGGGATGCTGTAAAAGGTGTCCATCACCAGGTGAGACACGCCGGCCGAGGCGAAGCGGTTGATCCCATCAATCACGCTGCTTTCAGTGCCGACCAAGGGCCAATCTGAATCAGCGGCACCGTCCAAAATCTTCATGGGATGGCGGGCGGCGATCTGAATCTTGCCGGGGTCACGGCCGGCCCTTTCCGCCAACCGGCGCAAACGTGGCGCCCCTTCCTCCAGCAGTTGAAAGCTGGGGCGGGAAGGGTGCCAGGCATCGCCGAACTCGGCCGCCCTCCGGATGGACCTACGGCTGCCGCCGCCGACCCAGAAAGGAGGATGGGGGCTTTGCACCGGTTGGGGGAAAGAGTTGATCCCGGAGAAACTAAAGTGCTTTCCCTCAAAATTAGGCCGGTCCACCGTCCAGACGTGTTGGAGCACCTGAAGCACCTCGTCGGCGACGGATCCCCTTTCCTCCCAGGGAGCGCCCAACGCCCGGTATTCCTCCTCCCCCGAACCGACGCCTACTCCCAGGATAAGCCGGCCGTTGGAGAGCTGGTCTACGGTGGCGGCGATCTGGGCCATATGCAACGGGTTTCGGAAGGGGAGGATAATTATGCTGGTTCCCAGAGTGATGTTCTTTGTAACCGCCGCCACGTACCCCAACACGGTAAAGGGGTCGTAATAGCCTAGGCCGAACCGGTCCACATCCTGGTCGGGCACCGCGCTATGTTCGCTGACCCACCCCGTGTCGAATCCCATGGATTCGGCTTCTTGGGCCACCCGCACCACCCCCTCG
>JAKUQE010000216.1 GCA_022450395.1 Dehalococcoidia bacterium
AACATGGCCCGCATCTCGTCAGAGCCGGTGGCGTCGGCCATCACGGTCACCATCTCCTGAGCCCGAAGGAGTAGCTCCTTGGCTTTATCCGGGTCGCCGCGCCGTTCGGACAGGTCCGCCAGAGCCGGAAGTATGTGGCACAGGGCGCGCCGCGAGTTTTGGGATTCAGCTATTGCCAGCGCTTGGCCCAAAGCAGACTGTGCTTCATCCAGACGGTCCAGCCCGGCCAGCGCCACCCCTTTACAGCGGAGCATATCTGGCCATGTTACCAATTGCCCCATCTCTTCCATGACGCCGATGGTCCGTTCGGCAAGGTGCAAGGCATCTTCCCAGCACTCATTTGCCTGGGCTACGTCACCTTCGATCACTTGAAAGATCGAGTATGCGGCTTTGGGGTCTGATTCACCGCCCTCAAATTCATTGCACGCCTCAGCCATAAACTCTTAGGCTTTGACATTGTCCCCGGCGCTCAGATGGGCCTGTGCCATGGCGGCGAAAGCGAACGGGCGGTTGGCCCCACTTTCCAGAGCTTTGGAAGCCATATCTAAAGCTCCTTTCAGATCACCGGCCATCCCGCAAAAGAGCGCCAGCCTCAACCTTGGCGTCAACGGCAGATGCCACCCCATCTTTTCAAGCATGGGGATGCCTTCTTCCAAAGCGGCCATGGCTTTCCCGATCTCGCCCAATTCCATGTGAATGGCGCCAAGCACGTACTGACTTATCGCTTTAACGCGGGTGTTGCCGATGGCTTCACTAACCTCGGTGCATTCCTCAGCAGAGGCCAAAGCGTCCTGGAACCTGGCCAGGAAAAAATAGCCTCCCGCAGAGGTGATCAGGCTGTCATCGAGCATCGGCAGGTTGCCCATCGCTCTGAGCAGGTCTTGGGATTCACTGATTGCCGCCCAGGCCTCGTCTCCCCTATCAACGGTGAAATAGGCCTTGGCCAGATCATTGAGGGTGAAGGCCAGTTGCTCTTCGAGTCCGTGTTCTTGGGCGATAGCCATCGATTGCTCACCGTAATTTACGGCCGCTTCGCGGTTCTCGCCTTCGTAGAACTCCACCAACATCAGATTCCAGAGCACCTTCGATTCAGCGCGGTGGTCCTGCAACTCACGGGCAAGCGCTAGACCGCTGTTGGAGATTTCCCGGCATTGGTCGGGGTCTGAGGTCAGCATCGGCATCGCCAGCACGGTGGACTGTGCCACCACCGCCGCCAATTCCACCGTCCGGTCCCCTTTAGACACCTCTGGGCCGCCTAGTTTCTGGTAAATAGCCAACGCATCTTCGTAATCGCCGCTCAGCTTCAATGAACGGCCACAGGCTATATAGGCTTGTATGCGCTGTTGGCTGTCTGACTCTACCCGGTCCAATATCTCTATCGCCTGGTCGTAATGGGCGTTGGCTTCATGGTGGGCGTAGAGCCGCGCGGCCGATTCTCCCGCGATCAACGAATACTCAAGGGCCCGCTCATCGGCCCCGGCCTCGTAAAAATGATGGGCCAAGCGATGGGCCTGTTCCTCCAGTCTGTCGCCGAACAGTTCCTCTACGGTCTCGCCGACGCGCCGGTGAAACTCCTTCCGGGCTCGGAGCAGGATGGAGCTGTAAGCCGCATCACGGGTCAGGTCGTGCCGGAAGCTGTATTCCAATTCCGGCAGGCGGCTGGCCTCCTGAATAAGTTCAGAACGTTGTAGGGTGCTGATCTCACGGTCGACGGTGGTTGTGGGTTCTGATATTCGCTCCAGGACCCGGTGGTGGAATGAACGGCCGATCACCGAACCGAGTTGCAACGTGCGGCGGGCGCCCTCCGCAAGCCGGTCGATCCGCGAAGTAAACAACGCCTGGAGGTTTTCGGGGATGGCAATATCCTCGACCTTGGCGTCGGGGCTCCAATGCAGGCCTGTTTCGTCATGGATCGCTGCGCCGGAGTCTATAAGAGTACGGGTAAACTCTTCAACGAAAAGTGGGTTGCCCTCGGTCTTGGACAGAATCATCTGACGGAGCTGGGGCGGCGCGTCAGAGATGTTTAGAAGGTTCCCAAACAATTCATCGGCGTCATTTTCAGACAACGCACTCAATGATATCTCTGTGTAGCGGTGGGGATATTCGGTCTCGGCGGCCTGCTTTAGACGCCAAGCCGGGGCCTGCCGTTCGGGACGGAATGAGGAGAGCAGCAGCAGAGGCATCTCATCAAACAGCGGAAATAGGTCGATCAGCAAATCAACTGATGCGGGGTCGGCCCAATGCAGATCGTCCAGCACTAGGACTGTGGGCGCAATCTTTGCGAATTCACGCCACATGCTATGGCAGGCATCGTACAGTTCCTGCTGGAGGGTTGCACCCTTCAATTGTGGGCCATCTGAATCGGTGCCAATGGCCAACAACGCTTCCAAAGTACGGACCACTGGCGCATGGACTTGGTCGGGAAGCCCAACTGGCGCGACCGCGGCCTTCTCAAGCACCGTTTCCCGGGAATCATTGTCCGCTATTCCAAACATCTGAAGGATACGTTGCATGAACAAGCCATACGGCCGGGTGGTGTCGTAGGACACTCCTCGGCTCACGACCCAAGGGGCGTCTTCTCCGGCGATCTTGACCCATTCGGAATGCAGTTCGTCTAGCAGCCGGCTTTTGCCTATTCCCGCTTCCCCGATGAGGGCGACTATCCCACCCCGCCCTTCGCGAAGGCCATTGAGCATTTCACGTAGCTTGGCAAACTCCTCATCACGGCCGATAAGTGGGGTTTGTAGCCCTGCGATGCCGCGGAGGCTGCCGGGCTCGGCCTTGACCCCCAGGGCCTGTTAGGTGCGGACCGGCTGTGACTTACCCTTGACCTCGGTCAGTCCCAGGTCCTCGAAATCAAACAACGGCTCCACCAGCCGGTGGGTGTCCGACGAGATTTGTACGGTGCCCGGCTGGGCCGTTGACTCCATCCTGGCCGCAAGGTTGATGGCATCGCCCAGGGCGGTGTATTCCACCCGCAGGTCGGAACAGACCTCCCCCACAACCACCAGGCCGTTGTTTATGCCTACGCGGACCTAGATATCGATGCCCCACCGCTCCCTCACCTCTTCCCGGTAGGGTGCGATGTCACGGACGATCTCCAGCCCGGCCCGGACAGCGCGTTGGGGGTCGTCTTCATGGCCGATGGGCGCGCCGAAGAACGCCAGGATGGCGTCCCCCATCAAACGGGCCAGCGTGCCTTCGTAGCGGTAAACCGGCTCTATCAGTTTGGCGAATGCACCGTTGATGATCTCGGCCCATTCTTCAGGGTCTGTCAGCGGGGGCTCCATTACGCCGGCAATCATGAACGGAACTGCCGAATACCTGCACGATCGCCAGCACCGCAACGATCACCCAACTGTAGTGGATACCGAAGGGCATCTTAGAGGCCGAATATCCGAACTTGGTTTTATCTAGCAGGGCCATTTACACAACCAGTCTGTTATGCGTGTGAATAGCCAACCGATTCAATAATACAATTGGTAGATTATATCGAATCGGTATCCTTTTATACACTTGCCATGGGAAGTCGTTTTGCGTTATAAAGTTATAGGATTAACGAATATAGCATCACCTGAGCGGACCTTAGAAAGCGATCTGCAGACCTATCGATCTTGGACTTAGGAGGCTGGGCATGGTTCGTTGCGCAGCGACCGGCTTCGTAGTAAGCATGCTGTTAACTACAATGGCGACTTGGTTAATGTTGAGCGGGACAGTCCATGCCCAGCAGGGGCCCCGACACGTTTTCTCGGGCGCAGTGCGAAATGCTGGGGATGACGTATATTTTGGGAAGATATCCTTTCTAGATATGTCAGGACAGGAAGTCGCCAACGTGAACGCAGCTGCTGGAAGATATAAGATTAGCGTCGTGGAGCCGGCCGGGCGTAGTTATTCTGGCCAGGCCTTCCAAATCACTGTAACTTTCGGGGACAGGATATACGAGAGAGCACAGAGGGTAAATTGGCAGGCTGGCGGAGTCACTGTGTTGGACCTTGATTTTGGGGCACACGCAGGAGGATGGAGGTGGCATCAAGCGCCGTCTCAGGACCGGCGACAGGAGGACCAGCGGCGGATGGATCAGAATGCTGAGGATAGGGATCGGCGGATGGAGATGGACGAGCAGCGGATGGAGCGGGAAAGTGAGGAAAGCGCTCGGCGGATGGAGATGGAAGAGCAGCGGATGGAGATGGAGCAGCAGCGGATGGAGTCTGAAGATGCGCTGCGGCGGGAGCAGATGAAGCTGCAGGCTGACCGGCAGGAGAGGGAGGGAGAAGAACGCAGGGAGATGGAGCAGCAGCGGAGAGAGTCTGAAGGTGAGGATAGGGTCCGGCGGATGGAGATGGAACAGCAAGATAGAGATCGGGAGGCCAAAAGGAAGGAGAGGGAGGGAGAAGAACGCAGGGGGATGGAGCAGCAGCGGAGAGAGCAGGAAGCGGAGGAGAGAAAAGAGCGCATGGAGATGGAGCGGCAGCGGATGGCGATGGATCAGCAGCGGATGGGGCGTGGCCAGCCGGGAGTTCGACCGGTGGCGGATGAGAGGCCTAAGAGTGGCCCCAGCAGAGGTTTGTTCTCCAACAGGGCAGCCGGTGAAGCGACCTCTGGAATCGACAACATCATGGACCCGACCATGCTGACCATCATCGGCATTGCGCTCACAGTGTTCACCACGGGAATGACCTTATTCAAGGGTGATTAGTTATGGCTAGCTTCGCAGTAAACACAGTTAAGCAGAATCCTTTGACGATCTTGGGGGCAGAATGAATTCAATTTTACGGCTTGGCTCACGCTTGCTGGTCAGCCTCATCATAGCC
>JAKUQE010000217.1 GCA_022450395.1 Dehalococcoidia bacterium
TGGTCTTCAGGGCGGTGAACCCCTTCTGCACCACCTCTCGTCCCAGGTCGGCTACGTCTTCCAAGGTGCGCAGGGGCGGCACGCCGATCAGCTCGTGGGCCCTTGCGCGGGAGGTGCCGCAGTGGGACCAGTAAACACGTACCGTATCTCTGGTGGGGCCGCCGAACAACTCGGTTACGGAGATGCCCAGTGCCTTGGCCTTGATGTCTACCAGAGCGCAGTCGATCCCGGCGATGGCCTTGGCGGCGATTCCCCCAGGGCTTTGCCGGGTGGCTCGAATCATGTCCCAGAAGCGCATCTCGAAAGGCCTTGGGTCTTGGCCCATGAGCACCGGCGTCAGATCTTTGATCGTCGCTACCACGCCATGCGGGGTCCTTTGGTCGCTGCACTCGCCATAGCCGGTGATTCCTTCATCGGTCTCGACTTTCACGAATATCCAAGGCCGCCATCCGGCGTCAACGATGAAAGATTCGATATTGGTGATCTTCACGCGGGCCTCCTCAATACTGTGTAAGGTGGTGGTTCGACAAGCTCACCACGAACGGTAGGAGTCCTCATCTCCGTTCGCCCTGAGCCTGTCGAAGGGCCGTCCCGCCGGGAATCTCATCGATCCGGCACTGGCCATTAAGCCTGGCCCCAAGAGGTGGGTCCATGCTACTCCTGCCCGTCGGGAGGTACAAGAGTTATTGAGCTTGGGGACGGTGTCTCGCGCCGAGCGACTCGCATCCGGTAAAGATTAGTGCGACAATGGGTCGGCCAAAAATGTTGGCTACCAAGACTACAAATAAGCAGGGAGACATCATGGCAAGCAAGGACATCCGGGGAGTGATAGTCCCGATCCTCACACCGCTGAACTCTGACGAAACCGTGGACACTAATTCCATGCGAAGGTTGGTCAACTATCTGATCGACAACGGCGCCCACGGCATCTGGGTTTCCGGGACCACCGGAGAGTTCGCCAACTTGTCCAATAAGCAGCGTCTTGTCAGCGTGGAGACAGTGGTGGACGAAGTTGCCGGCCGCGTCCCAATCATCGGGAATATTTCTTGCCCCAGCACCCAACTGTCTTTGGAACTGGCCCTGGCCGTGCAGGAGATGGAGCTAGACGCTATCGCGGTGACGCCTCCGTATTACTACAATAACGCTCAAGACGAGTTGCTGGACCACTACAGATACATCAGCGACCGGTCGGGATTGCCCTTGTGGGTTTACAATATTCCCCCGACGGTCAAAACAGTAGTAGAACCCAACACCATCGCAACCCTAGCCAGCGAAGGAGCTGTTGTCGGAGTCAAAGACAGTTCCGGGGCCGGAGAGGCGTTCGCGCAACTCAACGTGCTGTGCGAGCAAGGCGGTTTGAATCTGCTGCGGTTCTTGGGAACGGTTTCCCGTATCACCACATCGACCGCGCTGGGAGCGCACGGCGTCATCCCTGCCATCGCCAATCTTGCGGCAAACGCGGCGTCCCGCGGCTGGGAGGCGGGCGAGGCCGGAGACATGGAGACGGTTAAAGAGTGCAACGCCAAGCTGATCGCTGCCAGCAAGATCGCTCAGTTGGCCAAAGGGGGAGGGCCGAATGCTGCCGCATTCTCGGGGATGAAGTCGGCTTTGAAACACATGGGAATCTTGGACAGCGACACGGTGTCCCGTCCACTGCGCTCACTCACCGAAGCGGAGAAGCAGGGGATTCCCGCTATTTTGGAAGAGGCGGGGATCGCCAATGGGGTGTGATCACTAACACGAACCCATAGAACTTTTACAAACGGGGCTTATACAGGCCCCGTTTTTTCTATATCGGTAAAATGATACGACCTGATCGAATGCCAGCCACGGCGATTCGACAAGCTCACGACGAGCGTGGCGTGGGAACGCCTAGGGTTAAGACTGCGGTTCCGTTGTACGCAAGTGTACGCAAGTTTCCTTTCGCGAAGAGGAGCATTATGGTCACCAGGCTCAATACCGCGATGTCGCCCACGATGACCAGAATCATCAAGAAGGTGGCGGTTATTTCCCGGGCTTGGGCTGTTGGCAGGACCCAGCCGTACAGCACGATGGGAATCAGGAACAGAGGCCAAATGACAGCTATCGCCAATATTCGGCCTTTCAAGGTTTGTGGCGCGCCTTCCCATGAGGTGACCCAACTCCGGATCTGTTCAACCACTGCCTTAACTTTTATCATCAAATACTCAAGCAGGTTGCGTACCGATTCCAGCCTCGATCCGATCCCGGATGTGACCCTAAGCTGAAGCTTCCCGGCACAGCAATGTCAACTCGCGGAGCGTGTCTTCGATCCCCGTCAATCTGTTTAGCATAGCGGATTTCAGATCTGCTTCTTCACTTTGAGGCCCAACGTCTTCTAGCAATTTGATAAGACCGTCCGACTTCCGCTGGACCTCTATAACCAGATCGGTTATCTGCCTGGTTTCACCGGCGAATTGTTTGGAAAATAAAGTCATCGCCCCGTTTCCGCGAGAAGGTGTGGGTTCTTCGGAGTGTGAGCTGCGGTCTCTGCGCAATCCCTACACTGCTCCATACTATCATAGGGTAACGCCACGTTATTAACCGCCACTGAACGGTAATGAGCCATTCCGGTCGGGATAGCCGTCCGATATTCAACGGCATCGTCCGGCGTAAAGGGCTAGCCATTTTGTCACCACCATTATCACCCCAAAGGGTGATGTCAGGGATTCTGCGACGGAGCAAGATATCAGGGTAGATTCCTGCCCTGACGGAAATATAGACTTACAGAGGGTTGATGATTATGAGGGTTGGGTATATTGAGGACGAAACTCAGCAGTCCCTTCCGCAGCCGGGATTCTGGAGCCTGGGAAAGATCGGCGTGATTGAGTTGCTGTCGGTTGTTGGAATTCTGGCTATCCTCGCCGGTATCGTCGCTGGTACAGTCTCAAGGTAGGCCGGGTTGATCTGGGATCCAATTTGATAAATGAGGCCCTGGCGGTGAGCCGGGGCTTTTTCGTGGGGAAATGAGCGGCAAAAAGGTAACCAATCTCGTAATAATGGCTGTCATGGCCTTCGCCTTGATCCTGGCGATACAGGGAATCTTGGGCGTGCTGGACAAGTTTAAGAGCGATGAACCGGGAGACCAGGGCGTGCCGTCTACGATGATTCCGTTGCTACCGGCATTTGGCCAATTCTTGCCCCAGGGCATAACCCAGGAAGACATCAAGAAGATTAGTTCTGTTCTGGGTGATGAAACCATCTCCGGGCTGCAAGAGCAACTGGGTCAAGCGATAAGTGACCAGGAATTGCAAAAGGTTTTGAAGCAGGCAGAGGCACTTGCGTGTTCTTTCCAAGGCGGTAGCTGGGACGTGGTCAAGGAAACCTGTAACTGAACCCGGTAAGCACAACCCCACAACACCGGCGCATCGGAAGTGGGCTTGGCACATCTAATGTTAGTGTATACTAGGGAACGCTCGACAATTCACAGCGGACTTGTGACATAACTGTTAATTAATTAGGCGACCCGGACGCGACTGTGGTATCTTAGGTCTTCATCCGCCACTCTCCGCCAGTGAATTTACAATCCTGCTCTGTATTAGCTACCCGCTTCAAGTAGCCGGTATCCGTGGGCTGTAAGGAGTCTGATATGCCTCTTCCAGATCCTAGTGAAAAATCTGTAGCCAAGATTCGAAACATGGTCGAGAAGTTTACCGAGAAATCAGGCACTTTCACGCATCCGATCGAAGAGGTCGCAGAGGACGTCATCCTGGGATTGGCCCGGCACTCCGATGAGCTCGGCAAGCCCTTGTGCCCGTGCCGCTTCTATCCGGACAAGAACGAGGAAGTCAAACACCGGACCTGGATCTGTCCCTGCGACGACATGCATATCTATAAATATTGCCATTGACTACTGTTCGTTAATGAGGACGGAGTCCCCATAACTGAACACCTACCGTCAGACCACGAAGGCTTGCTGATGCACGGCCTTGTTAAAGATGACACACCGGACAAAGGCCGAGCGTTACGCAACAAAGCCGCGGAAAGGGAGATTGAGCGGAAGGAGCGGCCTTCCTGATTTCGAGCCGTGGTTGGTCTTGTGAAGTTTCACCCCAACTCTAACTCTCCCCCGTAAAGGGGGAGAGGACAACTTCCTTCCCCCTTTACGGGGGAAGGTTGGGATGGGGGTGTAGTGATTGCCTACCACCAGTCCCGCAGGTTCTCGGCTCCGCCTACCTTGCCTATAACGTGAAGCTCTTCTAGCTCTTTGATTCGCTCTGAGGTGAAGCCGCAGAACCGCCGTAGCACGTCCTCTGTATCCCACCCTATCGGCTTGCCCGCGATTTCTATGTAACCCGGCGTGGCCGAGTACAGAGGTACCGGTCCCTGGGTTTTTAGGCTGCCGTACCAGGGGTCGTCGATCTGCTGGATCTCTCCCCTTTCCTCGTAGTGGGGTTGGGAACAGGCGTCTTCCGAGTTCTTCACAGGGCACGCGCCGAACCCATGCTGCTTGGCCAGTGACTCAATCTCCGCCACCGTTTTCCCCGCCGCCCACTCTTCGATGACTCCGTAGATCTCGTCCTGGGCGGATTCACTCACCCGGTCGACGTTGGTCGGGTACTTGTCCGCCAGTCCGTCCGCCCTGCTCCCGATGCATTGCCACAGGGAGACGCAGGCATCGTCGTCGGCGCCGATGGCCACGAAGCCGTCGCTTGCTTTGACAATGCCGTCGGGGCAGACCCAGAGGTGCCGGTTGCCATACCGTTCTTGGATGTTGCCGGTCTTGCCGTACCAGGTGATTCCGGGGCCAAGGAA
>JAKUQE010000218.1 GCA_022450395.1 Dehalococcoidia bacterium
CTCAGCGGATTAGAGCGCTGCCCTGCGGAGGCAGAGGTCGTGGGTTCGAATCCCACCAAGCGTACCATTTCTAGGCACGAATAAGCCCCCTGGAGCGCTCCAGGGGGCTTTCGTTTTGGGTTTCGCTAACCTAGTGGAAGGCTTGTGCTGCCCGGCTCAGTGGGCGGCTGTCGCCGGTTGGTGCGCCTTGAGGAAGTCGCGCACCTGGTTTATCGTTTTGGCCTTCACGTCCTCTTGCTCTTTCCATGGATATACGGTCGACTCGGCTTTTGGCGCCAACTCTACCACTTCCACGGCGGCCTCATACGAGTGCGATGGCGTGTTGTCAGGCATGACCAGCATCGGAGTCTGACACGAACGAACGAAGTCGCGCGACACGCTATACACGAAGTCGGAATCGACGCGGTAAAGGTTGTGCAGATACGTCACGCAAGTCTCCATGGTCAGGCCGGTCCGCTGAGCTATCAGCGCGGGCGCCCAGCTATCATGCCCAGAGTCGTACATGGAGTCAGGGAATTTCGCGTTATGCCCAACCGGTTGGCATAGCACGCCGGCCAGGATACGGTCGGGCGCCCGTTCCATGAGCTTGAGCGCGAACGGGCCGCCGATACAGTAGCCCATGAAGAAGAACTCCCCTATTCCAAGGTGGTCCATCAATCCCAGTTGGTCGTCGGCGAAAGCCCCCCACGGGTCGTCGACCTGGACCGGCCCGCTGGACTCGCCGCCGTTCGCGTTGCGCTGGTCCATCGTGATGCAGCGGAAATCGTTTTTAAACTCCTCCATCGCGTTGAACACTTGGCCAGGCCATTTGCTGATCGTGGAGTCCAATCCTCCGCCGGGAGTGACCAGCAGCGGGACCCCGGACCCGGCCTCCTCATAGTGGATGCGGACATCGCCTTTGGTATAAAACGGCATAGCAGTTTCTCCTTAATGAAATCGTGTGGTTCAACAGATTATACCGGATCGGTTATCACTGGATGCGTCCACAAGCCAGACCGACGGTCCAAGAAAGCTAAGGGGTTGTGGACTGAGGCTTCAGCTGAAACTCGTCTCGCTGCTGGTTTCTAATATCGCTGAATTGATCGATATGCTGCGTTCCCACCGCGTCGTCGCGGCTCCAGAAGGAATCAAAATTAAAGGTAACATATGCGGCTGTAGCGCTAAACACGATAAAGATCAAAATCGCCACCAATATCGTCTGTATTTTGCGATTCATAGCCGCCGCCTATCCCGGTGGACTCCCCCACCCAGACCGCGTGATTGTACCACTGCGGCCCGTGCGTGCGCCAATGGTTGTCCGGGCATAACTAAAATTCGGATACACCAAAGGGTATTGCAGGCCGTGTCAGTTGGTAGCGGTGAGAACCTGCCTGATGCCTACCGATGATAGTGCCGGTTGGCACTTAACCTATTTTCGCGGAATCCGTAGGATAAGAGACGAAATAATTCTATAGGAAGCGGCCTAGATCGACTACTCACAGGGGGACTCCCGAAGTCGTTGATCGTAGAACTTGCTACAAGAAGAGCCATAGCCTCCGGGTTTTTCACTGCATTTAACGGCGGATAGATAGTTACCTGGGGGAAATGCGGCCTGTGGACCACTATCCCCGCCGGAGGGCGCCTGAACGGATGGATCGAAGATGCGAATGTTGTGCTTGCGACGGTGGCGTAATTGCTTTCGTGCGGCCCAACGGATGCAGCTAGATTCTATGGATAGTAGGCCACCCAAGGCTACGATCAACAACACTGCCCTCGTCACCCCGCAGCCGGTTCCCCCATCTCCCCACCCGTTCGGCTAGGTTCGGGGCGGACCTGAAGGATGGATACTGCCATCGCTACTAATAGCAAGCCCATCATGGCGAGATAAGCATTGCGCAGGCCTAAAGTGAAGGCATCGCCCACTCCGGCGCCACCTCCGCCGCGTACCGCATCCAGGCTCGGTTCATAACCCATCACCCCCATGGTTGCCGTGACAATAGCCGCAGCCATGGCCACGCTGGTGACGTTAGCCCCATTTCGGATCAAGTTGAGGAAGCCGACGAGAACTCCGTACCTTTCCCTTTCCACGGCGCTAAGAATGGAACTGGAACTGGGAGAATAGAACATTCCCATCCCAGAACTCTGGAGGATCAAGGCCGGCATAACCATGGCCAGTGTTGAATCAGCGGTAAGTCTCGACAGGAGGAGCAGGGCCATCGTGGATAGAATCAGCCCCCCTACGGTGAATCTCCGCCAGCCGTAGCGGTCAGAGAAGTGCCCGCTAAGCGGCCCCAGGACCGCCATGCAAACAGCGTTTGGCACCAAGATAAGCCCGGTTTCCCTCGGAGTGAATCCCAGCACCTGTTGCAGGTAAAATGGCGTCAAAAATAGAGCTGCGGAGCTTCCCAAGAAGGTTAAAAAGTGAGCGGTTACGCCAAGGGAGAAGACTTTCCGTTGGAATAGCCTCAAGTCCAGCAGAGGGACGGTAACCCGAAGCTCCCACCAGATGAAAGTGATCAGCAGGGCGATAGAACTCAACATGGCAACCAGGATCCAGGGGGATGTCCAGCCAAACCTATGGCCGTTGGTTAATGCCAGCAAAAGGGTTATCAGCGCTCCGGTGGACAGCGCAGCGCCCAGCCAGTCGAATTTTCTCTCCCGTGAGTCCTGACCTGTCTGGACTCCGCGGCTTTCGACTAGTATTGCCATGGATGCCGCGACACCCAGTAACACCACCGGGACATTCGCGAAAAGCACAGAGCGCCAACCAAAGGCATCCACCAGGAACCCACCCAATGCCGGCCCGGCGATGGCCCCGGTTCCAACGATGGTCATTATCAAGCCGATCGCTTTGCCTCGTTCGCCTGCCGGGAAGGCGGCGATGACGATGGCCATACCAGTACCTTGAGTCATGGCCGCGCCACATCCCTGGAGGACCCTGGCGGCGATTAAAGTCGTCAAGTTGGGAGCGGAACCTGCCGCCACCGCGCCAAGCATAAAAACCAGGGAACCGATGATGTAAACCTTTTTGCTACCGATAAAATCGGACAACCGGCCCATGGGAATCAGCAAGGCGCTGATGGTGAGGGCATAGGCAATCGTCACCCATTGAACGGTGGAAAAGTCGCTTTGAAAGTGCCCGGCAATGGTGGGCAGGGCTACATTTACACTCCCATGGTCCACCACCGAGCCAAACATGCCGATGGCGACAGCCCCAAAAGCCCAATACTTGTATTCCCGTATCCTGCGGCGAATTACTGAGACGCAGGCAACCGTCAAGAGGGAGAGGCCGGTGGCCGTTATTAGCAGGCTGATGAATGTAGTGATACGCGCGCCTTTCTCTCGTGTTTTACTGAATACCCAGGTCCGGCTTCGTAGCGGCTAGCGGCCTGTGGGCAGTGTTCAAAATGGGCCTCGATGACGGACACAGCCATCGGCAAATATGCGCCGTGGTGTTCCGCCGAAAGGTTGATACTTCGTTTTCTCTATCGCCGTCTCTAACGCCACCCGATACCCATAGGAGCCGTCTCGCCGTCGGTTCGCGCCGGTTAACGGAACCGGGAACTAGTCTACCCAACCGGAATCGCCCGGGGTGACACCGGGGTCCTACCTTGCGACGCCGGCAATTTCGGCCTCTTAGCGAACAAAAATAGCACGCCCCCTAAAAAGTTCAACGCCGCCAACATTAAAAAAGCGTTGTTATAAGTCCCTTGGACATCCCTCATGTAACCGGCAAGAGGGGACGCGATCAGCAAAAGAACATTCATCGGCACCGTTGACAGGCCCAGGATCTTGCCGAAGGAGGCCCGGCCGAAATACTCGCCGCGGACCGCGATGGTCAGGGGGTTCCGTCCGCCAAACCCAATCCCAAAGAGAATGGCGAACAAGTAGAAGACGGGCAAGGTGGTGGCAAAAGTAAGGACGACCACGGCGCCCGCCTGTATCGAAGTGAATATAAACAGGGCCAGCCGCTTGGATATACGGTCTCCAACATAGCCGCCGACCAATTGAAAGACCATGGCCACGGCGGTGTAAACCGCCACGATCCAGCCCGTCGTCTGGAGAGGGAACCCATGGTCTTGCAGCAACAGGCCCAGGTGGGCCATGATGGCGATTATTATCATCGACGTGAAGCCGTGGCCAAAAGATATCAGCCAGAATGCCGGGGTCCGCAGAGCCTGTGCGGCAGTGAACTCCGCGCTCGGCTCTCCGCCTTCCTTTGGTGACGGCCTTGACGAAGAGGCAGCGTCTTCGTCAAGCACCAAGGCGTCTCCATCCGGACCCATACCATATTCCTGAGGACGGTTGCGGATCAACCTGGTGATTGGAAAAGCGATGACGATAGCGAAGACGCCGAACAACGATGCCGTAACCGACCAGCCCAAAGGGCCCTGACCTGGCTCGATCGCCCACGCGATGGCGGGAACTAGCAAAAGGGCGCCCAAGCGGCTCCCCACATTGGCCCAACTGATGGCCATGGCCCGCCGCTTAGCGAACCAATGGTTCAGCAGAGTCATCATGGGCACCCAACTGCCCAGCCCCATGCCCGCGGACATCACTAGATAGGCTAGGTAGAACATCCATAGGCTGTTCACCCGGCCGAATATCAGGAAACCGACCCCCATGATGACCATGCCGATCATGACCATCCGTCTGGTCCCTACCTTGTCGGTCAGGTAACCTTCGACGGGCCCCATGATCCCGCCTTCTACCCTGGTCAAGGTCAAGGCCAGGCCCAACTGGGTGCGGCTCCAGCCAAATTGATGTTCGAGCG
>JAKUQE010000219.1 GCA_022450395.1 Dehalococcoidia bacterium
CCTCGGGGATGAATATCGTTATTACCGGGAATGATCATGGTTGGGATATGAATGCTCTTCAGGGTCTTTTCGGTCATCCCCAGGGACAGATACGGCCCTTCGAATAGCGCATAGATGGTATCCCGCATAACCTGAGCGAAATCCTGGGGGTCCATGTCTTCCAGAGTCTTACGATACTCCGGGTCGTATTGGGCACGCTCCGGAGTAAAGGGAGAGAACCGATCGTCGGCATCGAAGGCGTCAACCGCCGCCGTTATGCCTTGGTTCAACGCCATATCCGCGCTCTTGAACAGTTTCATCGCCAAGTACGAGTCGCAAATGACACCGCCGGCGATGTTGGATGGGAATATGGCCCGCACCCGTTCAGGATCGCGCAGGGCGCAGCCGAAGGATATGGCGGCCCCAAAAGACCCACCACCCAGGTACGCCGCGTCTATACCCAGCACGTCCATGAGCCCCATCACGTCCTGGCAGACCATATCCCAAGTCTGCACCACCAGGGGACTGCTGGACTGGCCGCCGAACCGCCGATCGTAGGTGATGACCCGGTGCTCCCGGGACAATTCCTCCATCACCGGCCCGTACCCTGCCAGCGTACCCTGAAGCCCTCCGGCGGAAAGGATGATCGGAGGCCCGCTTCCGGCCTCTTCGTAGTAGATCTCCGCGCCGTTGACCTTTGCGCTGGGCATGGTTTACACCCCGTTACAGGATAAGCCAAAAGACCTGGATCGGTAAATTTCGCATGGACGGGACGATTGGGCGGCCCTGATTTTACACCTTTTCCCGCTGCGATGCCCATGAGGCAGCCCGCCATAGGTTGCGCCAGGCCGATGGCGGCTCCATCATGAGAACATCGTCGATTCTGGAGACTAAAACGTTAAGGAGGCAGACTGTGGCAACACTGGACGATTATGCCAATAAGTACCAAAGCGTGCGCATGGAGCGCAGGGACGGCATCCTTCAGATCACCTTGCATACCAACGGGGGCAGCCTGCAATGGGGTGGCACGCCACACGAAGAGTTGCCCCAGGCGTTCCACGATATAGGCAGCGACCCGGAAAACAGGGTGGTTATCATGACCGGCGCCGGCGATACCTTCACCGGTCCTCCGGGAACCAGGGAGTCCCGGCCAAAGCGGTCGCCCAGCCAATGGGACAAGACCTATTGGGAAGGCAAGCACCTGCTGATGAACCTATTGGACATTGAAGTTCCCATGATCAGCGCCATCAACGGCCCGGCTTTGAGGCACTCTGAACTGCCCCTGCTTTGCGACATAGTGCTGGCCTCAGACAATGCGACCTTTCAAGACTCGGGGCATTTCATCAACGGACTGATTCCCGGCGACGGGATGCACGTCATCTACCCCATGTTGCTAGGATTGAACCGGGGCAGGTATTTTCTGTTGACCGGCCAGACCATCGACGCCCAGAAAGCCTTGGAACTCGGCTTGGTCAGCGAAGTTTTACCCAGGGACGAGTTGTTGCCACGGGCATGGGCTTTGGCGGAGCAGTTGGCCCAACAATCGCCTTTGGTGTTGCGCTACAGCCGGGTCCTGTTGACCCAATACGTTAAACGGATGATGCATGAACTTTTGGGCTACGGTTTGGCTCTTGAAGGGCTGGGATCGGCGGACAGCCTGGAGGAACAGAGTCTCCCAGGACTTTAGCTGAACGTTTCTGACCAGTGCCCTGTCGCGGCCGGCGATCGCTATGCTTGCGGAACTGGTCTTGACACACGGGGTCAGGGTGCATAGATTACCTTTGACGGGACCCCCCCAACCAGTGGCGGTCCGGTCGATTGATTCCAACCATTCCATAGGTGAGGGTATCCACATGACCACCACAACTGACCGGCGGAGCGCAAGCTCTGAACAATACCGGGTTATCGGCACCAGGCCCATTCGCCACGATGGTTTAGAAAAGGTGACCGGCGCGGCTAAATACGGGGCGGATACTCAATTGGCTGGCATGCTGCACGGCAAGATTCTGCGCAGTCCCCACGCTCACGCTCGTATCCGGTCCATTAACACCAGCAAGGCCGAGGCGCTACCGGGAGTTTTCGCCGCGGCCACCTCCAAAGACTTCCCCATCATCCAAGACCAGGTTATCGATTTCGCCGAATCTCAGGGCTCCGTTCGGCAGATGGCCGAGCACGTAATGGCCCATGAAAAGGTTCTCTACAAGGGACACGCCCTGGCAGCGGTGGCGGCGGCCAACCCTCACATAGCCGAGCAAGCCCTGGCCCTCATCGAGGTGGACTACGAAGTCCTCCCCACGGTCCTGACCTTGCACGACGCACTCAAGGATAATGCCCCTATCCTCCACGATAACCTGACCACCATGTTCCGAGTGGAACGCTCCGCCCGCGGCGAAGACACCGGTATAAAGGGGAACATAGCGGGACACATCCAGCATAAGCTCGGAGACATTGAAAAAGGGTTCGCGGAAGCCGACGTTATCGTTGAGCGGGAGTTTGAAACGCAGACCGTTCACCAGGGTTATATAGAGCCTCATGCCGCGACGGCAGTTTGGGCGGCCGATGGGCGGGTGACCATCTGGACCTGCACCCAAGGAGCCTTTGCGATTCGTTCCTCTACGGCGGCCATCATGGGCATTCCGGAATCCTCGGTCAAGGTCGTACCCACGGAAATAGGCGGAGGATTCGGCGCCAAGATCACTACCTACTTGGAACCGGTAGCCACGGTGCTCTCCAAGAAGAGCGGGCGCCCGGTCAAGATTGTCATGAACCGGAAGGAGGTGTTCGAGGGTACCGGGCCAACCTCCGCCACCCACATGCGCTGCAAGATAGGGGTCACCAAAGCCGGAAAGATCACCGCGGCACAGCTTTACCTGGCCTACGAAGCCGGAGCTTATCCTGGTTCCCCGGTGGGCGGCGGCGCAATGGCCGCCACCGCGCCCTACAACATCGAAAACCTGTTGGTGGACGGCTACGACATCGTTTGTAACAAGCAAAAGGTCCAGGCATACCGGGCGCCCGGGCAACCTCAAGCCTGCTTTGCTGTAGAGTCGGTCATCGATGAACTATCGGAAAAGCTCGGTATCGACCCAATGGAATTTCGCTTGATGAACGTAAGTAAGCAAGGCGACCGGATGCCCACTGGCGTTCCACATGCCATCGTCGGCTGCCGGGAGATGGAGGAGGAGATGAGGACCCATCCCCACTACACCACCCCTCTCGACGGCCCCAACCGGGGCCGGGGAGTCGCTGTGGGATTCCGCTTGCAAGGCGGGCAAGCTTCCTCAGCCACTATCCACGTGAACAGCAACGGGACGGTCAACCTGATCACCGGCTCGGTCGATATCGGCGGAACGCGGACGGCGGTGGCCATGCAGGCTGCCGAGGTACTGGGACTTCGGGCTGAGGATGTTTCACCGACGGTGGTTGATACCGACTCCATCGGTTACACAGCAGTCACGGGAGGCAGCAGAACCGCGTTCGACACGGGGCTGGCCGCCATGGCCGCCGCCGAGGAAGTGAAACGTCAGATGTCCGCCCGGGCGGCTTTGATCTGGGAAGTTCAAGAAGAAGACGTTGTGTTCCAAGACGCCACCTTTATTTGCAACAAGAACCCCGCCGACCGGTTGACCTTCAGGGAGTTAGCCGGGCGCCTTTTGCGCACCGGTGGGCCGATCACCTGTTCCGCAACTTCAAGCACCGGCGGGGTCGGTCCCATCATTGCCGGCAATATCGTGGACGTTGAGGTGGATCCCGAAACGGGCAAGGTCGATATCCTGCGCTGCACCGCTTTTCTCGACGCTGGGACGGCGGTCCATCCCAGCTACGTTGAAGGTCAAATGCAGGGTGGCACCGTGCAGGGCATCGGCTGGGCGCTGAACGAGGAGTATTTTTACACCGACGACGGCGCCATGAACAACTCCAGCTTCCTGGACTATCGCATGCCCATCACCCTGGACTTGCCCATGATTGAGACCATGATAACCGAGGTCCCGAACCCTCGCCATCCCTACGGGCTACGTGGCGTAGGCGAAGCGCCGATAATCCCTCCCCTAGCCGCCGTGGCCAACGCGATACACGATGCAGTCGGGGTGCGGATGACCGAGCTGCCGATGACCCCTGGCGCCATCCTGGAGGCACTCGAAGCGAAATCAGTCCAGAAGTAGCGCCTCGCTTAAGGGCATGCGATAGGCCAGTTAGGAAACGCCCCTCTCCACGAGCTTCTCCGGTGTGATTAGCTCGTAGAACTCGATCTCGTAAGATTCGAGCTGGGCCTGCATCTCGGCGTTCAGGGTCCGTACCACTTCGGGGACCTTGGAAATCCAGTTGGGCTCGATGGTCTCCTGGGTCCACTGGGCATAGGCCACGTTGGGCGTTCCCGGCAGGCCTTGGGACACATATACGTGAGCCTTGGGGCGGCCTTGCTCCTCGTAGGCAGCGCATATTTTGGTCAGCAAGCCGGCAACCTGCCATACCTTCCCCGGCTGCGCTTTGGCAATTCTTCTGATGAAGTACATTGCTCATTCTCCTCTTGGTGATTCGACTTGGATTATAACGGTTTCTGTCTGTTGATCCGGACCGGTAGATGCGTTGCGCGGTCGCTCCGCCACTAAAAGTGGCTTGGCGTCCAAGGCTGATGCCGGACCGCGAACATGCAATCAGCGCGGAGTAGTGCTCCCGGCGTGTGCTCAACCACCAAGCCCGCTTGCGCTAGTGTACTGAAACTTACGGCGCCCATGAACGCCGAAGCCAGATCGGAAACACCGACCGCCAGG
>JAKUQE010000022.1 GCA_022450395.1 Dehalococcoidia bacterium
CAGGGCGATGACTTTGTCGTGCTCTTCCTGCCAGTTGGTCCGGTCGACGTCGCTGCCGCCAAGAATTATGTCGGTGCCCCGTCCGGCCATGTTGGTGGACACGGTTACCGCGCCCAAGCGTCCGGCTTGGGCCACGATTCCCGCTTCCTGCTCGTGGATCTTGGCGTTCAGGATCTGGTGGGGAATTCCCCGTCGCTTCAGGCGGTCACTGAGTTGCTCAGAGGCTTCGATGGAGGTGGTGCCAATCAGTACCGGTTGCCCCTTTTCGTGCAACTCCGCAATGGAGTCGGCCGCGCTCTTCCATTTGGACTCCTCGTTCTGAAAGACCAGGTCCGGCGCTTCATGACGAACCAAGGGGATATTGGTAGGAATCACGGCTACGTTTAAACGGTAGATCTTCAGGAATTCGTCCGCCTCTGTGAAGGCGGTACCGGTCATTCCCGAGAGCTTCTTGTACATCCGGAAGTAGTTTTGCAGCGTTATCGTGGCGTAGGTAATGCTTTCACGCTGGATCTTCAGCCCTTCCTTGGCTTCGACGGCTTGGTGAAGACCGTCGGACCAGCGCCGGCCGGGCTGAAGCCGGCCCGTGAACTCGTCGACGATGACAACCTCTCCTTCTTTGACTACGTAATCTTTGTCGCGCAGCTTGGTGATGTTGGCCGTCAAGGCGTTTTCGATGTAGTGGACCAGGTGGAAGTTCTCAGGGTCGTATAGATTCCCTACCTTGCTCCACCGCTCCATCTTGCCTATCCCTTCCTGACTTAAGGAGATGGCTTTAGTCCGGTCGTCGATGGTGTAGTCTTCCTCAAGTTGGAGGCGGGGCGCAAGTTTGGCAAAGGTGTAGTAGTGTTGTACCGGCTCTTCCGCCGGGCCGCTGATGATGAGAGGGGTTCGGGCTTCGTCGATGAGGATATTATCCACTTCGTCAACGATGGCGAAATTCAATGCCCTCTGTACCCGTTGGGCGGCCTCCAAGGCCATGTTGTCGCGCAGGTAATCGAAGCCGAACTCGTTGTTGGTGCCATAGGTGATGTCGGAGCCATAGGCCGCGCCCCGGGTTATGGGACGCAAGAACTTGAACGACTCCTGTGCTCCCCTGGTGGCCGGCGAGGGTGTTTCGTCCATCTCGGGGTCGAAGAGATAGGCGGCGTCGTGCTGGAGACTTGCTACCGACATTCCCAGAGCATGGAAGACCGGTCCCATCCATACAGGGTCACGGCGGGCTAGGTAGTCGTTTACGGTTACGACGTGGACGCCGAGGCCGGTCAGAGCGTTTAGGTAAGCGGAAAGAGTTGACACCAGAGTTTTCCCCTCTCCGGTTTTCATCTCGGCGATCTGGCCCCGATGGAGGACCATGCCGCCGATCAGTTGGACGTCGTAGTGCCGTTGCCCCAGATTCCGCCGCGCCGCCTCCCGCACTACGGCAAAGGCTTCAGGGAGAAGATCATCCAGAGTATCCCGGCCCGATAATCGAGATTTGAACTCTTCGGTCTTGTCTCTTAACTGGCTATCGCTGAGTTTTTGGATCGAGTCTTCCAGTTCGTTGATTTTGGCGGCGATAGGGCGGAACTTCTTGACGGCCTTCTCACTGCTGTCGCCGATCAACTTGCTTAGCACGGAAACCATTGAGCTACCACCTCGCTGGATGTTTTCCCGCAATCACGGCTAGACTCGCCGAAACCTCGCGGGTACGTTGGTATCGCTTAGTATTTCGTTGGATAGATCGTTGTCTTGTTCATTATATTTTAGCGAATGCTGAGCCAACTTGCACACGCCGGGCTCTGGCCAGATTTAACTGGAAGCAATCGGTATGCGTGGGACGGGTTGGGGATTGCGATGGTAGCGGTCAAGATGGACGATTCGGCCGGTAATGTCACAAGGGGTTGAGCGTGAATCACCGGTCAAGTTCGCACGGCGCCCACCAGATCGCCGATGTCGGAAACGCCGGCTTCTCCAAGGTAAACCTTTAATTCGTCTAAGATGCGGAAAGGTGACCACAGGTCAGCAAGATTGGCGCTTCCAACCTGGACTGCGGTGGCGCCCGCCAAGAAATACTCCAATGCGTGGCTGGCGTTGAAAATGCCTCCCACGCCTATAATGGGCACATCCACCACTTGAGCCGCGCGATACACTAAAGCCAGGGCGACCGGGCGCAGGCCATGACCGGATAAGCCGCCGGTAACCGCTCCCAGTACCGGCTGCCGGGATTCTATATTGATCTGCATGGCTGGAAGGGTGTTGGATATGGTGAGGGCGTCGGCTCCGGCGCCGACAGCCGCCAGCGCGATCTCCGACACGTCGGGAACATTGGGCGCAAGTTTGGCCAGCACCGGCAACCCAGTGTTAGCCCTAACCGCGGCCACCGCGCCGGCAGTAAGGGCGGCGCTATGGCTAAAATGGGCGCCGTTTTCGATGTTGGGACAGCTTAGATTGAGTTCTATAGCCTGAAATCCGGAAACGCCTTGGGTCATCGCCGTCATCTCGCCGAACTCGGAAACGCTTTCCGCCGAAAGGCTGAGAATCATGGTGGCGTCTTGCCGGGACCATTCAGGAGCCAGGGTGGTTAGTGCCGCCTCGATCCCGGGATTGGTCAGGCCTATTGAGTTCAGGAAGATGGACTCGCCGTCTTCCAGGGCTTCACGGTAAGACGGCGGATACCAACGGGGCTCAGGATTCCCCTCCCGGGGATGGCGCGTGACGGTTTTGGGGATGACGGCCCCCAAGAGCCCCAGGTCCATCTCCGGCGTGATACCCCGGCCGTACCCGTCGTAGCCAAATGTACCGGATGCGATTATGACCGGATTGGCTAACTTGAGATGATGGGGGTTATTGGGCGCCAGGTCCACGGATAAACCCACGTTACCCCCCTCTATCATTTTCGCGATTCCGATCTGATCGCAGGACGCGCCACCGTTTCCGGGGCTTATTTACTCCTTCGGCTTGCCATCCGACCCGGGTGTCTCCACGCCGCCAGAGCTGAGATCAGACTCCTTTGGTTCCGAGGTTTTATCATTGTTCGCATCGCTGGACTGGGTGCCAAAGAAACTGGCGGCCTCGGCCAACAGGTTGGCCTCTTCGTCTTTCACCTCCGTCGGCAACCCCGGAAACTCGCTGGTTTCCTGAGATGGGCCCATACCCAGCCAGCCACCAGGAGCGACCTCGGCTAGTTCCGGAACGGGTTCCGGCTCCAGCAATTTGTCCATGCCGGGGATGGTTATCCGAGCGGGGATCAGCCGGCCGATGATAACGTTTTCCTTTAGCCCTTGTAGCCAGTCTCGGGCGCCGCTTACCGCTGCTTGGGTCAGCACCCTGGTGGTCTCTTGGAAGGAGGCCGCAGAAAGGAAGCTGTCGGTCAGCAGGGAGGCTCGGGTTATGCCAAGCAACATGGATTTGGCCGTGGCGGGTTCTCCACCTTCGGCCAAGACCTTGGCATTCTTTTCCTGGAATTCGAATTTATCTACCATCTGGCCGGGGATATAGTCCGCGTCACCGGTGGACTCCACTTGGACCCGGCGAAGCATCTGTCTCAGGATGATCTCGATATGCTTGTCGTGAATGCTCACGCCCTGGGATTTGTATACCTGTTGGACCTCATCCACCAGATACCGTTGCAATTCGTCTTTACCACGGATATACAGAATGTCGTGGGGATTAAGCGGACCGCTGATAAGGGCGTCTCCCGCCTTGACGTCGTCGTCGTCCTTCACCAGGATGCGGGCGGAGATGGGAATCACGTGTTCCCTTTCTTCAACGTCCTCCCAGACGATGGAAACTAGACCCGGGCTTAGCTCAACCCGGCCACCTATGTTGGCTACGACTTGTTCCGCGCTTGGGGGATCAGCTTCTTCCGCGCCGTCTTCACCCGTCAGGGCGGCGATGGTGCTGGCCAGGATCTCACCCGGCTCTACATATTCTCCCTCTTCCACGTGAAGATCGGCATTTTCTGGCAGAGCGTAGTCTTCCCGGAACTCGTCCCGGCTAACCAATCGAAGTCTACGGCCTTCGTCCTCAATCTCAATGGTTACCTTGCCGTCGATGTCTGCTAGAATCGCGGCGCCCTTGGGGACACGGGCTTCGAACAACTCTTCGACCCGGGGCAGGCCACTGGTGATATCCAGACCGGCAACTCCGCCGGTATGGAAGGTGCGCATTGTAAGTTGGGTGCCTGGCTCGCCGATGCTCTGGGCCGCGATGATGCCGACCGCCTGGCCTCTCTCGACGATCTTGCCGGTAGCCGGTAGGCGTCCGTAGCACATCTTGCAAAGGCCGCGGTGAGATTCGCAGGTCAAGGCCGACCGGACCGATACCTCGTCGATGCCCGCGTCGATGATCTGTTGACCTATGCCTTCGTCGATCTCCTGGTTACGGTCAACCAGGATCTCTCCGGTTTCCGGATGGACTACCGGGACCGCGGCCATCCTACCTAAAATGCCTTGCTGTAACGAAGAGTGCAGGGGATCGTCCGACCGGCCCCATATGGTGTAGGAATCGATGGTGCCGCAGTCATCTTCCAGGATGATGACTTCTTGGGCGATGTCGATCAACCGCCGGGTGAGATAACCGCTGTCAGCGGTTCTAAGAGCAGTGTCGGCAAGACCCTTCCTGGCACCGTGGGTGGAGATGAAGTACTCGAGAGCGGTCAGCCCTTCACGGAAACTGGAGGTGATGGGCAAGTCGATGATTCGCCCTTTGGGGTTGCTCATCAGTCCCCGCATCCCAGCCATTTGTTTTATCTGAGAGATGTTACCTTTGGCGCCGGAACGGGCCATGACCGCGATGCCGCCGTAGTTGGGGAGATCTTCCTCAACCAATATGGTGGTTTGGTCGGAAGCCCAGGTCCAGGCCTCCACCGTTTTGGTGTAGCGCTCTTCTTCTGAGATGAGGCCGGACAGGAACTGATCATCGTAGCCGCTGACCATTAGAGCGGCTTTTTTTAGAATCGCAGGCTTTTTGTCCGAAACCTGGATGTCATTGATTGCTATGGTGATACCAGAGACGGTGGCATAGTGGAAACCCAGGTCCTTGATCTCGTCCAGCACCTCGGATGTCTCTTCGTTGGTCAAGGTCCGGTACAGGTCAGCCGTCAGTTCCTTGAGGGCGGCCCGGTCCATCAGTATGTTCCTGTAGCCAAGAACCGGGGGGAGGATTTCGTTGAATATCAACCTTCCCAGGGTTGTCTCCAACCACTCGTCGTGTTCGGAAGCGGCTACGTCCCGTACCAGGATACGGGCCTGAAGATGAATCAACTCGGAAGCATGAGCGATCCGAGCCTCGTCGAAATCGAAGAACTTCTTGCCTTCGCCTATAGCCCCGTCGCGTTCTTCCGTCAGGTAATAGCAGCCCATCACCATGTCCAGCGTTGGGGCTACCAGCGGGTCACCCGAGGCGGGTGAGAGCATATTATGGGTGCTGAGCATAGTCTCTTTGGCTTCAAGCACCGCCATCCGGGACAGCGGAACGTGCACCGCCATCTGGTCGCCGTCGAAGTCGGCGTTGAATGCGGAGCAGACCAGTGGATGGATTTGAATTGCGTTGCCTTCGATCAATACCGGCATGAAAGCTTGGATACCCAACCGGTGCAAAGTGGGGGCGCGATTAAGTAGGACCGGTCTGTCTTTGATCACGTCTTCCAGGATGTCCCACACTTCCGCCCGGTTTCGCTCCACCATGCGCTTGGCGTTCTTTATGTTAGGGGCAATGCCCAAGACCGCCAACCGGTGCATCACAAAGGGTTTGAACAGCTCCAGGGCCATCCGTTTGGGCAGGCCGCACTGGTGCATCTTCAGTTCGGGGCCCACGACGATTACCGACCTGCCGCTGTAATCGACTCGCTTGCCCAGCAAGTTCTGGCGGAACCGGCCTTGTTTGCCTCGTAGCAGGTCTGATAAAGACTTGAGCTTGTGGTTATGGCTGCCCTGGATGGGACGCCCGCGGCGCCCGTTGTCAATCAGGGCGTCCACTGCCTCTTGCAGCATCCGCTTCTCGTTGCGAATGATAATCTCCGGAGCACCAAGGTCCATCAGCCGCTTTAGGCGGTTGTTCCGGTTGATTACACGGCGGTAGAGATCGTTCAGGTCGCTGGTGGCGAACCGCCCGCCGTCCAGTTGAACCATGGGGCGTAGCTCCGGCGGCAGCACCGGGAGGATGGTAAGAATCATGTCCTCAACCCGGTTGCCGCTGCGGCGGAAGGACTCAATAACCCGCAGCCGTTTGATGGCCTTTTTACGCCGTTGGCCAGAGGTGGACTGCATCTCGTTTATCAAGAAATCCCGGAGAGCCTCCAGGTCGATGGCCCGCAGAATCTCCAGAATGGCTTCGGCGCCCATGCCAGCTTGGAAAACGTTGCCGTAGTGTTCCTTCAATTCCCGATAACGGGACTCAACAATCAGCTTGTGAACCCGCAGATCGTCCAGTTCGTCGATGCTGGCTTGAAGTTGTTGCTCTAGTTGTCCCTCTTCGGTGGCCAGGCGGTCTTTGACAGCGTCAAGTTCCACCTGGGCGGTCATCCGCTCTACTTCTATTTCAGGACTGTCTTCGGCCTCGGCCAGATCTGCGATTTTCTGTCGCAGAATCTCCAATTCCGCCTCAGACGAATTCCGGCGTTTCTCCACTTCTAGTTCGTACCTGGCTCGCTCTTCTTCAATGGTTTCCTGCCGGGCGTCTTCGTCCACCGAGACTATGATGTGTTGGGCGAAGTAGAGGACCCGTTCCAGATTGCGGGGAGAAAGGTCCAGTAGAAGGCCCAGCCGGCTGGGAGTGGTTTTGCTGAACCAGATATGGGCTACTGGCGCTGCCAGCCGGATATGACCCATGCGCTCTCGCCGGACCTTGGACCGGGTGACTTCAACTCCGCAACGGTCGCAGACGACGCCCCGGTACCGGATCCGCTTGTACTTCCCGCAGAAGCACTCCCAGTCCTTGGTAGGACCGAAAAGCCGCTCGCAAAAAAGTCCGTCTTTTTCCGGCCGCAACGTACGATAGTTAATGGTTTCAGGCTTGGTCACCTCGCCATGAGACCAGTTCATGATTTGTTCTGGGGAAGCTATTGATATTCTGATCGAGTTGAAGTTGGTGCCACGGGTTTCTGCCCTGTCCGCCAATCTGACCATTAATCTGCCTCCAGCGGCTGATAAACCTCGGTGTCGTCGGCTATTCCTTGCGTCAACGGTGGCCGAACGTCCTCGTTCAACAACTCGACCGCGAGGCCGAGACTCTGAAGTTCTTTCAAAAGTACGTTGAATGACTCCGGAATTCCGGGTTGGCCGATCGGTTCTCCCTTAACGATCGCCTCGTAAGTTTTTACGCGGCCCGCCACATCGTCGGATTTGACCGTCAGTACCTCTTGCAGGTTGTAGGCCGCGCTGTATGCTTCCAGTGCCCAGACCTCCATCTCACCGAACCGCTGCCCGCCAAATTGAGCTTTCCCGCCCAGCGGCTGTTGGGTGATCATGGAGTAGGGGCCAGTGGACCGGGCGTGGATCTTGTCTTCCACTAAGTGGATGAGCTTTAACATATAGATTGTACCTACAGTGACTAGTTGGTCGAAGTTTTCACCAGAACGTCCGTCGAACAACTCAAACTTGCCAAAGGTGGGAGGAGCCATGCGCTGTTCCCGATGAACCCGCAATGCGGTGTTGCGCATCTCTTCCAATGATTGGCCGGTGGGGTCTTCGCCGGCCTCTTCTTTAAGCCATAGGCGAAGGCACGCTTCCTGAGCTTCTCCTCGGAGTTCCGTGTCGAATATGCGCTTGGCATCGTATCCCTGCTCCGTCAGCCAGGCATCTAGCTTCACCTTATCAATGTTGGGTGACCCTTCCGACGGTCCCATGTCGATTGCTTGGGCCCGCTGAGCGAACCATGCCCGGGCCAAGGCATCTTCTATTGAGTCGTCTTTGGCGCCGTCGAACACCGGAGTGTAGGCTTTAAAGTTGAGCACCTTCGCCGCCCAGCCCAAGTGGGTTTCCAACACCTGACCCAGGTTCATGCGGGAAGGCACACCTATGGGGTTCAGAATGATGTCCACCGGGGTTCCATCGGCCATGTAAGGCATGTCCTCTTCCGGCAGGATCCGGGCTACTACACCTTTGTTGCCGTGGCGTCCGGCCATCTTGTCGCCCACGGATATTTTCCGGGTCTGAGCTATCCACACTCTCACGGCTTCGTTGACGCCGGGTGGCAGGTCATCCCGGTTGCTCCGGTTCAGGACCTTGACTTCGATCACTTTACCTCGTTCCCCGTGGGGAACCCGCAGAGAAGTGTCCTTCACGTCGCGGGATTTTTCTCCAAATATGGCCCGTAGCAGCTTCTCTTCGGCCGTTAGCTCGGTCTCGCCCTTAGGCGTGACTTTGCCAACCAGGATGTCTCCCGGTCCGACGTCTGCGCCGATACGGATAATGCCCCGCTCGTCCAGGTCCCGGAGGCTGATTTCTCCAACGTTGGGGATATCCCGGGTGATCTCCTCGGGACCTAACTTGGTTTCCCGGGCTTCCATCTCGTGTTTTTCGATGTGAGTGGAGGTGAAGTAATCGTCCTTTACCATACGCTCACTGAGGATGATAGCGTCTTCGTAGTTGTAACCCTCCCAGGACATGAAGGCGACCAAAACGTTTTGACCCAAGGCCAAATCACCGTTCTCGGTTGACCAACTGTCGGCCAGAACTCCGCCCTCGTCTACGATGTCTCCCCGGGCGACTGTGGGGCGCTGGTCGAAACAGGTGCCCTGATTGGTGCGGGCAAACTTGATAAGGTGGTGGCTGTGCTCAGTTCCTTCCACGTCGGTTACGATGATGTCCCTCCCGGTAACGGAAGAAACCACACCCGCAACCGAGGACAAGACCACTTGGCCGCTGTCCCGGGCTACCCGGCCTTCAATTCCGGTTCCGATAAGTGGCGCTTGGGGACGGAGCAGGGGCACGGCCTGCCGTTGCATGTTGGAACCCATCAACGCCCGGTTGGCGTCGTCGTGTTCCAAGAAGGGTATCAAGGCCGCCGACACACTCATGATCTGCATGGGCGACACGTCCATCAGATCCACCGAGTCGGGGGAGTCTTGCATGTATTCCTCACCCACCCGGAGTTCGACCCGGTTGTCGGCAAACTGATTCAATTTGTCCAGTACTGAGTTCGCCTGGGCTACCCGGTATCTTTCCTCTTGGTCGGCCGACAGATAAAGGATGTCTTCATCTGTGTTGCCGACGAAGGGACGTACGTCGATGATCGTCCCCTCGGGAAGTTGGTTCAAGGCGGCGATCCTATTCGCGCCGATGGCCCGTCCCTTGTTGACGATCGCTTTGCCTTCCGTGTCCAACACCGTTTTAGTAACGGTGCGTCCTTTCAGGTCGGGTGAGTCACTGGGCAGGGTCTTATACACACGGCGATAGGGAGATTCTATGAAGCCATATGGGTTGATCCGGGCGTAAGATGCCAGGGAGCTGAGCAGGCCGATGTTGGGACCTTCAGGGGTTTCGATGGGGCAGATCCGCCCGTAGTGGGAAAAGTGGACGTCCCTCACGTCGAACCCGGCTCGTTCTCTGGATAATCCTCCCGGCCCCAAGGCCGACAATCGCCGCTTGTGAGTCAATTCAGCCAGCGGGTTGGTCTGGTCCATGAACTGGGACAATTGGGAGCCACCGAAGAATTCTCTAACAGCGGCCACCACCGGGCGTATGTTAACCAAGCCCTGGGGAGCCGCCGCTTCCGGGTCCACCAGAGTCATTTTCTCTTTGACCATCCGCTCCATTCGCAGCAGGCCCACGCGCACCTGGTTCTGCACCAGTTCGCCTACGGCCCGTACACGGCGGTTGCCCAAATGGTCGATGTCGTCGGGTTTTCCGTCGCCATGATTGATCCGGATAATGTGGCGGATGACCGACACTACGTCATCCACGGTCAGCGTCATCAGTTCCGAGTTGTCTGTTTGGCTCAAACGCCGGTTAAGCTTGTACCGGCCTACCCGGCCCAGGTCGTAGCGGCGGGCAACGAAGAATAGGTTGCGTATCAGATTACGGGAGTTCTCCAAGCTGGGGGGCTCACCAGGCCGCAACCGGCGGTAAAACTCAATCTGGGCGTTGGCTATCCGCTTGGCTTGGTCAACGTCGTACTCGTCGTCCGGGTGCAGCCAATCCCAAAGAGCGCGCAGGTCATCCTCTTTGTAGGAAAGTTCCTTGGTTTCGACCACCGGGTCCTTGTCCAGCGTGGACTTGATGTACTGGTGGTTTTCGTCTGTGTCCACGTCGGCGAACATCTCTAAGATGGTGTCGTCGGAAGCGATGCCCAGGGCGCGCAGGAAGGTGGTGGCTGAAACTTTGCGTTTGCGGTCGACTTTGACCGACAATACATCCTTGGCGCTGGTTTCAAACTCCAGCCAAGCGCCTCTGGAAGGAATCAGCTTGGCGTAACACAGGTTTCTGTTGCTAGCGGCATTTCGTTCGTAGACAAAGTAGATACCGGGAGACCGGACCAACTGGCTGACGACCACACGTTCGGCGCCGTTGATGATAAAGGTGCCGTTGGGCGTCATCATGGGGATGTCCCCCATGAAGATCTCCTGCTCTTTAATCTCCCCCGTTTCCTTCATCACCAGACGGGTCTTTACGTAAAGAGGCTGGGAAAAGGTGATCTCCCGCTCTTTGCACTCCTGGGGTGAGTACTTGGGAGATCGGAAATAATGCTCGGCAAAATGTAGTTCGTACTTTTTGCCGGTGTAATCAGCGATGGGGGAGATCTCTTCATAGACTTCCCGCAAAGCATCGGTCCTGAACCATTCGTATGATTGAAGCTGGCTTTGGATCAGATTGGGTACATCCAAGACTTGAGGGATTCGGGCGTAGTTCTTGACTTCACGAGGCGACAACGTAGTACCGTTCTGCGTAGCAGAAACTACCATTCTAGTTCTCCTTCGAATGACTGGAACCGGTCGGCCAGGCGGCCAGAATCGGGGCAAAAAAAGGTGCAGAATCGCCGAGGTCGTTTGGGGAAATTACGAAAATCGCTGGTTGAGGCATACGTCGGTAACCTTTGATTATACTCTTGGCTAGAGTATTGTCAAGCACAAATCGCATTGATTGTCAATGCATTTCCAGGGTCAAATCTGGAATAAAACTATTGACATAGTATCATCCTGAGTCCAGCATTGTTGATGATTCATGAATAGCTGGAACCATCACCCCGTATGTTAAATCTCGACCTCCACCCCAGCCGGTTGGCCGTGGGAAACGTAGTCATACACTACGCTTGGGTCATAGTTTTCGTGGCTGCCGCCATGCGTCTCAGCGCCTCCGCCGTGCGCACTTCCTTCGCGATCCTAGTTCCCCGGTTAGTTGAAACGTTTGGCTGGAGCCACGGTATGATTGGCTTCGGCTTGGCCCTCCAATGGGCCTTCTCCGGAATATTTGGACCGGCAGCAGGATGGCTTGGCGACCGCTACGGCATCCGCCGGACCATGTTGCTAGGCGCTTTGGTGTTCACCGCCGCAATGGTGTTAACCAGCCGCATGACGGAGCTTTGGCAATTCTACGCCTATTATGGCGTCTTGCTCAGCTTGGCTCTGGCCATTTTCCAGGTTCCTTTGACGGCGGCGGTGACGTTGTGGTTTCAAAAGAATTTGGGCCTGGGTATGGGGATTCTGCAAGCGTCTCAAGGAATGGGTCCTTTGGTGCTTGTTCCAGTGGTGTTGCTCATCATCAGTTGGTTCGGGAGTTCTGAATCGGGTCTGATGATCAACTCATGGGTCACCGGGATTCAAGCTGAGGGACAGGATGCCGGACTTCGCGCGGCTTTCTGGGTGACCGGCATCGCCGGAGGTTTGGCTCTGGTCGTTTTTGTCAAGTTTTTCTATGACGAACCAGCGCAGATCGGGCTGAGGCCTTACGGGGCTACCGGAAACGAGCCTATCCGGCGGGTACAGCATGGGGAAACCGCTCAGATTAGGACCCAAGTATTTCTACGTCAGGCCAGGCAAACCAGCGCGTTTTGGAACCTTATCGGGATCCATTTTTGGGGATGCGCCGGCCATGCCATCCTGATGTTGTTCCTTGTCGCGATCGCAGAGGAGCGGGGACTGTCCAAAGGGTCCGCAGCCGGCGTCTTCGTGGTTATGTCCGTGCTCAGCACCCTTACCAGGTTTGGTGTTCCCATCGCCGCCGACCGCTTTGGCAGCAAGGGCGTCATGGCCGTATGCTTTTTCAT
The DNA here is from genome assembly GCA_022450395.1 of Dehalococcoidia bacterium. Taxonomy (GTDB): domain Bacteria; phylum Chloroflexota; class Dehalococcoidia; order Lucifugimonadales; family UBA3495; genus UBA11650. The sequence continues at coordinate 12,187 of JAKUQE010000022.1, forward strand.
GCAGTGCGTTCCTCTTATCCTCCTCTTTTTCGCCCATGACGCTTGGATGTTCTATCTGTTCGCCGTATTATTCGGCATCGGATTGGGTGGGGAAATGAGTGCTTTCCCAATCATCAACCGCCAATACTATGGTAGCGCGCCCATTGGGACCACCTACGGCTGGCAGATGATGGGGGCGGGAATCGGCATGGCGGCCGGAGCCGTGATCGGTGGAGTGCTGAGGAATCTCACTGGGGACTTTAACGTGACGATCCTGGCATCTTTCACTCTGAGTGCCATCGGGATCGCCGGGATCTATCTTTTGCCCAGTACGTCTCACCACCTGCTCCCCGACTGGGAGGAAGCCCTGCCCCAAGAGGCGCGTTCTTCTGCCTGAATCGACCGCTGTTGCATGGCCTGGTAAGCTCGTGAGATTGACCGTGGCTGTTTGGATTGTGACGAACATAAACATGACATAAGGAGGTCTGTTGATGCTAGACCTGATGATTCGTGGAGGCCAGGTTGTTACCCCATGGGGTGTCGGCGATTGGGACATCGCGGTCCAAGGGGAGAAGATCGTCGCGGTGGCCGCTCCAGGCACCATCACCGATGATGTTGGTAGGATCATCGATGCCGCCGGAAAAATCGTGATTCCAGGTGGAATCGAGCCCCACGCGCACATCGCCGCCCCAATCATGGGACACGGGGACCTGACCACAGCTCCTCCGGATCAAGTAAGCCGGGCAGCCCTGTTCGGCGGTACTACCACGTTGATGGACTTCGCTATCCAGTGGCCCGGCATCGACATCAACCAGGCGATACAGGAACGCACGTCGGTTTGGCGAGGCAACTCCTACGCGGACTACGCCCACCATCTGATGATGTTGGGGGCCATTCCGGACAACATACTGGGTCAGCTAGCCGAGCATGTTCAAGATGGATTCGCCAGCGTCAAGATTTTCACCACCAATATCCGCCCGCCGGCCATGTCCGGGGAACCCCGGATGGTGGGCACGGGTCACCTGCATGACCTGATGGAGACGATTCAACGGTTGGGCGCGATGCTGCTCGTCCACTCGGAAGACGACGACATGGTCCAGCACATGTACCGCAAGCTGACTGAGGAAGAGCGCACCGAGTGGTGGAACATGCCGCTGGTCCACAGCAACGAGTCCGAGGACGTGTCATTCCGGCGGGTTTTGCGGGTGGCCGAATGGACCGGCTCACCGGTGTATTTCGTCCACGTCTCCGCCAAGCAGGGGGTGGACGCGATCGCCGAGGCGCGGGCCAAGGGCATGCCGGTCTACGGCGAAACACTGCACAACTACTGCTGCTTCAGCTCGGATAATTACCGGGAAGAGAATGGCATGAAGTACCACACCTATCCTTCATTGAAGTCCGAAGAGGACCGGCAGATGCTATGGAAGGGCATCGTCGACGGTGGCTTGCACACCATGGCCACTGATGAGTACTGTACATCCTGGGACGTTAAGATCGAGGGCCGAACCATCTCCGACGTCACCGGAGGGCATAACGGCGCCGAGACGCGGGTCGGCATAACCTATAGCGAAGGGGTTTCCAAGCGGGGCATGTCCTTGCAGCGGTTCGTCGACGTGACCTCGGCCAACGCCGCCAAGATCATGGGTCTGTATCCCCAAAAGGGAGTGATCGCTCCGGGCAGTGACGCCGATATAGTTCTGATCGATCCCAGCATCAAGAAGCGCTTAACCGGCGACGACTTCCACATCACCGATTACAGCATCTGGGACGGTTTTGATATCGAAGGCTGGCCGGTGATGACCATCCTGAGAGGCGCCGTGGCGGTGGAGGATGGCGAATTCAAAGCCACACTGGGCGGCGGCAAATTCCTGACACGTAAGGTGGACCAACAGATCGTTAATAAGCCGGGGTGTTAGGCCCTCACCCCCAGCCCCTCTCCCACAGGGAGAGGGGTGCCGTAGATAAGAGCGTAGGATAACTAGGAATCCATTATGGTGGAAAAGGCTCATACTCCGAAATATGTGCCGGGTTTGGCCCGTCGGTTGCGCACGAACTCAACTGGGGAGGAGGCCGTGATATGGGCTGCCTTGCGCAACCGGAAGCTGGACGGCGCCAAATTCCGCCGCCAACATCCTTTGGGACGATACATAGCGGATTTCTATTGCCACGAAGCCCTATTGGTTATTGAGCTTGATGGCGGTGTCCATGACGATGCATCTCAGGTGGAATACGACCTGGTGAGGCAGAAAGAGATTGAAGAAAGAGGCCTCACCGTCCTCAGGATAAAGAATGACGAAGTAATTGAGAGTTTGTCCGCTACACTTGATAAAATCGCCGATGTACTAAACAAACAATAGCCAGCCATCCCTTCTCCCTCAGGGAGAGGGGTGCCCGCAGGGCGGGGTGAGGGCGACCCCCGATATCAGATTGATGCCAATGGGCTAAGACACTGTATAATTTTCTTGCTCTGGTTGGTAAAAATCGCCTGACCTGACGGAGGGTAACATGCCTAACTATATCGTTGAGCGGCACTTGCCCGGCTTTGACAAGGAAAAACTGACGGCAGCGGCCTCCTTGGCCAAAACGACTACCGGAAAGATGACTAGCGAAGGCACGCCCGTCAGGTACCTGAGGTCCTTTTTTGTTCCCGGCGAGGACAAGTGTTATTGTTTGTTCGAGGCGATGTCGCCGGATGTGGTTCAACGGGCGAACGATGAAGCGGGACTTCCTTACATATCGATCACCGAAGGTCTTCACGTTTCGGCGGATGAACTTAGTTAGCCCGGGTCGCCCTGCGGGAGCCGCCTCATCCACGCCCAGTCCTGAGGGGCTTATATGGGTCCATACTTCGCGGTTATCTCAACCCGGCTCGACCGGTCTCCGCTAGAAGCCGCCAGGTTGCCCAGGGACCGGATCGCCGTATTGTTGGGCGAGTACAAATACCTGGCCGAGTCCATGGCGGGCCAGTAGGCAGCCTACACAGTGCCTTCGCTTCGGAAGGCCACACGTTCTTGTTCGAGAGTCCTGACGCCGCCCTTCAGTATGCTCTTAGACTCATTGAAGCCTGGCAGCTCCACAACGAGTCAGCTCCAGCCTTGTCCGAGACTCCCCATATGCCTATCCGTGTGGGATGTTGTTTCGGTGAATGCATCCAGTTGCAGACAGGAGAGGGATGGGTAGGCCGGGGAGTAGACTTGGCCAGGCCCGTGGCCGAAGCCGCCGGTTTGGACGAAGTTTATACGACGGGCAATGTCTTGGATGTGGTGGACCTGCCTCTTTACGACTTTGAAGAGATGGGAAGCCGGACGCTGCAAGGCGACCTCTTGCCCCATCGGACGCTATACCGGGTGACGGGCTTCAATGAGGCGGCGCCGGAATCGGGATCGGAGCGGGCCCCAACTGCCGAGACTTGGCTGCTTAGAGCACTCAGCTTGATAGGTACCGAGCGGGAGAACAGCGAAGAAGAGGCTCGCTGCTATCAAGAGGCGCTACGGCTGAGGACGGACTACCCGGAAGCCCACAATAATATGGCGATCCTTCGGAAAGCGCAGGGGGACGAAGCAGCAGCCGCCCAGCATTATCGAGAAGCGTTACGGCTACGTCCGGAATATCCCGAGGCTCATTACAACTACGCCGTGTTGCTCCAATCCAGGGGAAGCCACCAAGGCGCCGCAGACCACTACCGTCAGGCTCTTGCCTCTCGTGCCGAATACGTGGACGCGCACTATAGCTACGCCAACCTGCTCAGGGCCAGCGGACAATTGGTCGAGGCCGAATCACATTATTCGGAAGCGTTGCGCCTGCGGCCTGAATACGCCGAGGTTCATAACAACTACGCCATGTTGCTGGAGGACACGGAGAGACCCGGCGACGCTCACGCACATTACCTATAGGCGCTGCGCATCCGCCCAGATTACCCGGAAGCCCATTATAATTACGCGATTCTGCAAGAAAACCAAGGGGACCAGGCGGGCGCCGAGCCCCACTACATAGAGGCTTTGCGGCTACGGCCCGATTACCCTGAAGCGCACACTAATCTGGCGATACTTTTGCATTCCCGGAGTGACCTGGAAGGGGCCGCGGATCACTATGCCGAAGCGCTACGATTGCGCCCCGAAGGTCCCGAGACGCATTACAACTACGGTCTCTTGCTGAAGGCCCGAGGAGCTGAGTCCGAGGCTGAGGAGCAATTTCGGATGGCCTACGAGTTGGCACCGCCCGAATGGGTTGCCGCGATGAAACAGCAGCGGGAATCGGAAGGTCCGTATCCCGCCAGCTTGGCCGGCCTTAGTCAGCGTGAATCGGAAGTTCTCCGGCTGGTAGCAGCCGGCCGGAGCAACCAGGAGATCGCCGACGAATTGTTCATCAGCGTCCGGACCGTTGCTCACCACGTGACCAGCATCCTGAGCAAAACTGATTCTTCCAACAGGACCGAGGCGGCGGCCTACGCCGACCGCATCCGTTTGTGATCCCCATCGTCCGGCCAAGCTCCTAGCTTCGCCGATCGTCCTTCCCATGGTAAGAAACCTTCCGATGGGAACATTTGCCTATCTCAATGGGTATTTCTCTGATCCCTGTATGAAGTGCCGTGCGATAGGTATGGGAAGTTGGGTGGCAAAAATTGGGAAGATATACCGATGAACTCCAGACCGATGGGCGGTTAAATGTAGCCATACCGAATCTAGAAATGGAGGCTTACATCATGACTGTTTATATGGTTGAGCGGGACCTTCCTGGAATCACTCTGGAGCAGTTGGGCGGCGCCCAAAAGTCGGCCATCGAGACCAGTGAGAAGTTCACCAGCCAGGGCAAGCAGGTGCGGTACATACGGAGCACCTATATCCCCGGTGAGTCCCGCGTGATGTGCCTATTCGAGGCTTCAAGTCCCCAGTTGGTCGAGGAAGTAAACAAGGCGGCCAACATACCTTTCACCAGGGTGGTCGAGGCTATGGACCTGACGCCATAGGTCTGTTACCAGAGTTGAGGAGTCATCGTGCACTGTCATTCGACAAGCTTAGGACGAACGGGTAAAAAAGAGAGGCCCCGATTCAAGCGGGGCCTCTCTTTTTTTGGTTGTGCTTTCTAGCGTTTTAAGTATATCGCCGTTAACCGCGCATCACACCGTGCTTGGTAAAGATGCGGGCTAGTTCGGCGATGCCTTCTGAAATAATCTCGGGAGTTGGGTGGCCGAAGCATAAGCGGGCTTGGTTGGCCCCCCGGCCTTCCGGAGAGAACTGGGTCCCGTTGTAATACCCAACCCCTTCGTTGAACGCCTGCTCTTGGATAGCGGCCAGGTCGACGCCTTCGGGCATCTCCAACCAGATGTAAAGCCCGCCCTCCGGCACGCTCCACTTGGCGGAGTCACCGAAGTTCTCGCCCAGGGCGGCCAGCATGGCGTCTCGTTTTATCCGCAACGTTTCGTTCTGATCGCCGATGTGGGAGTACATGTCCCGCTTCAGGAATTCCTCGATCGCCAGCGCCGCGAACTGGTTGACCCCGCTGGGCGATTTAAAGCTCATCGCCCGCTGCATCACCTGTTCCGGCGCAACCAGATATCCCATGCGCATGCCCGGCGCGATGATCTTGGAAAAGGACCCGGTGTACAGGACCCCGTCTCCGCCGGCCAGGGCATGGATAGAGGTTACGTCTTCGCCTTCGAACCGCAGGTCTACATAACAGTCGTCTTCAAAGATGGGTAGGGTATATTTTTGGGTGACGTCGAGGATCTGTTGCCGCCGTTCCAGGGGCATGGTAAATCCCAGCGGGTTCTGGAAGGCCGGAATGGTGTAGAGGAATTTTATTGTTTTCCCCTCATCCTGGAGACGGTTTATCGTCGTGTCCAGTTCGCCAGGAATCATGCCCTGATCGTCGCACTTGATCCCAACAACGTCGGCGCCGTAGCGTCGCATCTGGCGCAGCGTTCCCAGGTACACGAACTCCTCGGTCAGGAGCACGTCTCCCTGGTTTGTCATCGCCTGGATCAACATACCGATGGCTTCACCGGAGCCGGAAGTGAGGACGATGTCATCGGAGGTGACGTGGATGTCCCGGTCTCGAGCCAGTTTGTCGGCCACGAACTCCCGGAGGGCGGGCATGCCAGCCGGATGGGGATAGTAGGCCAGTTCGTCACCTTCTCGGGCCAGGGCATCACGCAAGGAGTCAACCAACTCGTCCAAGGGCAGGGTTTCGGGGGCGGGAAAGGCCACCGCGAAGTCGTACTTCGCCCTTCGGTTGGCGGCACGGGCGGTCACCGGGACGTTCTCGGCGAATAGGCTCTCGTAATCGAAGGGTTGGGATGTGGTCAAGGTAGGGTCCTCCTGGCGGTTCTGGGTGGGTTCAATCGCGGGTGGTGATATCCAGCTGCTTAATAAAGCTCTTCGTCAGAGAAAAATGGTAAGGCGTCGTCATTATTGGGTTGGCCCATCATGCGGCTGGTATTGAGCAAAGAGGCCCTGAACCAGAGGACTAAGATGGCGCGATCAATCATTTCTTTGGGGAGGCGTACTCTCCGGCCATGCTTTTTGGACAGCCAAGCGGTATACCCGGTGGCGAAAAACTCCTCTAGATACCTGGTTGGCTCGGCTTCCGACGCCGACTCCTCTAATATTTCCAACGGCGCTTCGGAGCACAGGATATCCGGATGCTCTGCTGCCAGTAGGAGAAAGTCTTCCTCCATCAAGGGATCCATAAATCGGCCTTGCTCTCAACATAAGAACGTGGCTGGATAGCTAGCTGCCCAACCACGTTCTATATTACTCGGTTTTAACCCCGAATCCGCGGCAATCCCGGATCAGAGATTAAGCTGTGGAACCAAATACGTAGCCTGTTTGTCGTAGATCTGGAACCGGCTGCGTTGGGTGTCGGCTACTACCAGCCGTCCGTTCTTGGCGTCGTATACCACCGCCGTGGGTTGAGCGAACCGCCATTCCGGCTCGGTGCTGGCGACTTCACGCCGGCGCTTGCCATAGTCGTCGTTGGCGTCAACAGTCATCTGTGCCCACAGGGACAGTTGTTGGGCGTCGCCGGTGAGGCTGGTGAGGAAGCGGCCGTCTTTCTCGAATATGTGTACCCGGCCCTGTTCCCAACCGTTCTCGCTCCAGTCGCAGATGTAGACGTCGCCCTCCGGGTCAACCGCGACGCTGTTTGGATAGGTCAACTGGCCGCGGTGGGTACCGTGACTGCCGAACTGGGTGACGAAGTTGCCGTCAGCGGTGAACTTCTGCACCCGATGATTCTTGAAGTCGGCCACGTACACGAAGCCTTCGTGGTCAACGGTGATGCCCCAGGGTGAGTCCAACTCGCCCTCGGCGCTACCGTGGGTTCCCCAACTGGCTAGAAGTTTTCCTTCGGGAGTGAACCTCTTGACCGTGTGGCTACGGCCGTCGGTGACGAACAGGTTGCCTTCGCCGTCGATGGCGATGCCGGAGGCGCCATTGGGTCCGGTCTCGTCACTGCCTACAGTGCTCCAATCCCGCTGGTAGTTGCCTTCTTGGTCGAAAACGGTGACCCGGTTCAGCCACTCGTCGACCACGAACACGTTGCCCAGACCGTCGATGGCAACGCCGGATCCCCAGATAAATTCGCCGTTTCCGTTGCCGTATTTGCTGAATTCACCGATGAACTCTTCTTCGCCGGCGTTGGCCCCAAGCTTGATCTGACTTACCCGGGCGCCGTACCCGGTGCGGTTCCAAGCAACGTTGCTGATGCCTTCGCTTCCCCGGTTCACGACAAAAAGGACATCGTCCTTGCCGATCGCCGCCGCCACGGGATTAGAGAATCCCATGCCGGTTTGGGAGCCCCGGCCCACGCTGTGGCTGTAGTCATAAGTACGGCCCGCGACCGTTTCAGTTAGCATCTGAATTCCTCCGTTGGTTGTTGGGTGAAATCCCCCTAAGTCCCCCTTTACGAAAGGAGGACTTTTAAGAGGGTATTGTTCAAGTGTCTGGGTTTAGCCCAGGAAGGGTAGCTTTTCGAAGGAGCCTTCGACTATGGGTTTGGCGTCCAGGCCCATCCAGTCTTCCAAGAGTACTGAGTAGATGCTGCGGAAGTCGTGGTTGGGGACGACGTCGCCCTGCTCCAACTGGTTGGATTCCAGGGACGGATATTCGCTGTACTGTCCGCCGTTGACCGCGTCGCCGATGATGAAGGCCGCGCCGCCGGCGCCGTGGTCGGTGCCGGAGCCGTTGTCGTGGACCCGGCGGCCGAACTCGGTGAACATGAGCATTACCACGTTATCGGCGGCGTCATGCTCTTTCAGATCGTCGAAGAAGCACTCAACGGCTTCCGAAGTGTCTTTCCACAGTTTGTCGTGCATTCCAACCTGGTTGGAGTGGCTATCGAAGCTGCCGTGGTCGCAATATAGGATGCGGGTCCCGAATCCAGCCTGGTGGATCTGGGAGATTCCCCTGAGCTTCGCGCCGATGGTAGTGTCGGGGTACTCGACGGTGGAGGAATACATTTTGGGAGCTTCCTTCAGGATGTCGGCCCCTTTGAGAGTATCCAGTCCGGTCTGACCCAAGTAGTCCATGACACTGCTGGAGCCCATCACCGGGGAGTACAACCGGGCAAACCGGTCCAGAATCTTGGTGCGTTGCTGTTGCTCGGTGATTCCGGGAAGCAACCCGTAGGAGTCCAGATCGTCCACGCAAGCAACCGGCACACCGGGCATGACCAGGGCGCGGAACAGGGCCGCGCCGAAGCTGACTGTGGTTAGAACATTTTCTTTATTGGGGTCGATGTCTTTGGTGGCCCGTCCCAACCAACCCTCGGTGCCCAGCTTGTCCGGCTCGCAGGTGTGCCAGATGTCCATGGACCGGAAGTGGGACCTGGGCGAATCCGGGTAGCCCACGCCGTGGATGATTGCGACTTGACCCTTGTCGAACATGTTCTTGATGGGCCCCATCTCCGGGTGGAGGCCAACTTTATCGTCCAATTGAAGTTCTCGGCCTTCCGCCACGCCAACCGCGGGGCGGTTGTCCCGGTATAGGGGGTTGGCGTAAGGGATTATCGTGTTCAGGTAATCGTTGCCTCCGGTCAACTGGAGGACTACCAGGACCGGGTCTTTCTTAGAACTGGTCATTTTCTCTCTCCTGGCTGGTTATGACTTTCGAGACGGTTTTGTTGCTGTGGACCGTCACCCCCATCCTAACCTTCCCCCATCGAGGGGGAAGAGATTTGTCCTCGCCCCCTTTACGGGGGAGAGTTAGAGAGGGGGTTCGTTCAAATCGAGTTTCGGCTAGGCGTATTGGAACTCTCTCAACGAAACGATGAGCTGGAGCAATTCTCCGATTCTTTCGCTGGAGGTTGTCTGGACCTCCGGGGTATCCCATTTGAACTCGCCATGTTCGGCGGCGAACTCTATCAGCTCGGTCCGGCTCTCCGGGGCTACTTCCAATGGACCCAGCAGGTCCAGACAGCCGTCTACCAGTTGTTCCGGAGTACGGGCGTCCTGGGCATGGAGCCGGGATATCATTGATTGGACACCGGGATTGCTCGTGTCCCCAACCAGTTCGGCGGCAAAGTTTACCCGGCGCATCAAGGAGCCACTATTTATCCACTCGGCGCCGGTGTGCCAACCCTCCACACTGGGTGGGTTGAGCAGGTCTTGTCCCATGTAGTTGGGCTGGCGGGATAGGTCGCCGATCCCGGGGGCAGGGAACTGGGTGCTGCCTCCCACCATTCGCAACGTACTCACGACAACCTCGGTGGGGCTCTTCAGCCGGGCGAACCGGGCTTCTTTGAAGAAGTCGGAGTTGAACATGACCCGCAGCACCGACCGGATGTCGTAGCCGGACTCGATGAAGGTATCAACCATCAGGTTGATGGCGGCTTCGTCCCTGGGTGGGGTTACGCCCCACGCCGGGACCTGGGCCTCGTCGGCCACGAAGAAGCTATATAGGTGCCGGCAGATGAACTCTGCAGTCGCCGGCTGCCGGCAGATGATGTCGATGATGTCTTCGCCGTCGAAGTTGCCGGTTTCTCCTAGGAAGGTCTTCTCGCCGTCGTCGTGGTCCTCTTCCCGAAACTCAAAGAACCAGTCGAACCGGCCGATGGGTCCTCTGGGCAGCTTGGGCTTGATGGTCCAGCCGGTGAAGGCCCGGGAACACTCCCGAACGTCTACCTCTGTGTAGTTCCCCACGCCCATGCTGAACAACTCCAGAAGTTCACGGCCCCAGTTTTCGTTGACCGCGGTGGCGTGGTTGTCGCAGTTGTCCAGCCAGTAGATCATGGCTGGATCTTTGGCCATTTCCAGGAGCAGGTCCCGGTAATTACTCAAGCCGTACTTCCGGAACTTGACGATCATGTCCATTACATCGTCGTAATGGTCCACTTTGGAGACGCCGGTGGCGAATACTTGGTGCCAGAACAGGGCCATCTTCTCTTCCAGAGGCCGCTTGGTGTTGAGCAAGTCGCGCATCCATTCGGCCGCGCCCATGCCAGGCAGGGTCCCCGGACGCCAGGTCCAGGGATGGTAGCGCATCATTTCGATGCGGTCGGTGGGTTCTTGGGCTTCGGGATTCAGAAGTTCATCTACTGTTTCCTCGTAGCCTTTGGCCGCGCGGGCCTCCAGTTCGTCTCTGGAGGCGCCGAAACCGGCCCGGCGCATCAGGTGGGCCATCAGGGCTATATCGTTATTACCCATTGTTTCTAGGCTCCTTTAAGAAGATGGGATTTTGGTCGTTGGACATCGGCCTCGGTAAACGGGACCGGAGCTTCACAAATATTAGCTACCTGCACCTATCTTTGTCAACCGATGCGGGGCGGTGTTCATGGTGACGGCTTTGACCGGAAAACGTCGGAAGGATACACTTCGATGGTACCGCCGGACTCGTTGAATCCGGAAAAACGTTACGCATTATTACCCGCGGTTCCCTATGCAAGAATTAGATCGGCTTGCCCGGACGTTTCACCGATTCGCCGAACTGGAATGTCCGGGGATGTCAGCCCTTTACGAAAGCCTGTGCAATAGCCTGGCCGAAGACCGGGACCTGTTGGCTATCGCCGCCGATGCGCGTTCGGGCCAGCCGGTACCGAACCTGTTCATGGCCGCGGTTCATTGGTTGCTGCTTGAAGGCGTCCGACATCCGGTGTCGGACTACTATCCAGATATTAGCCCGGAGATGACAGTTCATGGAGACCCGTACCCGATCTTCCGGACTTTTTGCCTGGAACACCGCGAGGAAATCGTCGACCTGATAAGTACCCGGCTGGTGCAGACTAACGTGGTGCGGCGCTGCGCGGTGCTTCTGCCCGCCATTGCCGTAGCCATGGGCCGGGACGCGGGTCAGCCTCTTACTCTGGTGGAAATTGGAACCAGCGCGGGATTGAATCTGCTGTGGGACCGGTATCTCTATTCCTATAGTGATGTGCGGCGCTGGGGCGACCCTGATTCCCCGGTCCAATTGTCATCAGTTATCCGGGGAAGCCTGCGCCCTCGGTTGCCCGGATCCATCCCCCAGGCTGTCTTTCGAGTTGGTCTGGACCTTAACCCGGTGGATATTCGTGACCCGGATGCGGTAGATTGGCTGCGGGCTTTGGTCTGGCCGGAGCGGGATGACGAAGCCCGGATGCTGGAATATGCAGTGGAAATGGCCAAGGACGACCCTCCCCTGCTATTGGCCGGCGACGCCTTGGAGTTGCTGCCCGAGGTATTAGAATCTATCCCATCCGATTCGACTTTGTGCCTGTACCACTCAAATACATTGAACCAGTTTCCTCGGGAGGCACGAGAAAGATTTCTCGAAATGGTCGAAGAGCACGGTTCGGTCCGGGACCTCAACCTGATCTCCGTGGAAGGGCGGGCGGGGCGGCACCACTGCGCCGTCGAGTTGACCCAGTACCAAAACGGTCTTAAAACGAACCGGCGTCTGGCGGACAACGACAGCCACGGGAATTGGATCCAGTGGCTTGAGACGGATGATCCGCAGACGGGTTCTAAATATTGACTCAGGGAAGTTCCTAGGTCCGAGAATCAAAGTATAATTTGTATCGTGGATAAATGTGGGCTGGAGCCAGATGGCTAAGGAATTATATGTACCCTCCCCTCCTAGTTTCCAAGCGGACAATCATGATTCTAGCCGTGTGCCTGATATCTATTGTTGCGTCTTCTTGTGACGGTGACCCAGGGCCAGCGCCAAGAAGGGCGCTGCGGTTTGAGCGAGTATCTTCGGCGACAGGAGTGCCCTTAACGCCCGCTGTCACCCCCGACATCAGCGCAACGATAAGTGCGGCCTTCCCCGTCAACACGCAGCCCGGAGGCCAAGCTCCGGTCGTACCAGCAGAGGCCACCTATTCGGTCATCCAAACAAACATCGTCACCGGTATCAGGAAAAGCATCGATGTACGCCTAGACGAGGAAGTGTCCGAAGCTTCACTGCGAGCCATCGCCCTTGAGTTAAAATCGGGCGATTCTCGGCATTACGAACGTACCTTCATCGTGTATTACTTGCCGGGGATGCCGGTGGGAGGCGGAGGTTGGGCTACCACTCATTTCGACCCGGGTCTGGAGGTGCGCATCCTTGGCCTCGCCGGGCAGGAAGAGCGAGCCGATCCGAGTGGGCCTCTCATCTCCACCCGTGAAGACATCGGTACGTGGTTGGACGATGTCACCGGTAGCCAGATCGTGATGTACAGTGAGGGCGGCAAATCGTACGTGGAACACTATTTCAAAGATGGAAGTTTCTTGAAGGACGAATTGGTCGATAAGCCTTCGCCCTTAGGTCAACGGTTAGAATCGAAAGGTGGATCCGAATTAGGCCGCCACTGGGTTGTCGACTCTTTCGGGAACCTGCAGATCCGGGACAACGTTGGTCTTATCTCTACCGCAAAGCGAATCAAGTGAACCGTGGTAGTCGGCCTTCTGGGCCTAACGGTAACGTACAGAGTTAAAACTCACCACGGAGGGCACAGAGACTGCGGAGAGATTTGCCCTGCTACCAAAAATCCCCGCGTACTCCGCAGCGACGATTAACAGCTATTCTTAGGCAGCCCCGTCTCCTCGCAAAAGATCAGCTATGTGCCGGACGTCTGGTAGTTGTTCCAGTTCGTTTAGTCCGGCCACAAGTTCTTGGGTGTCGTCCGTGGTTAGGATAGTTGACGCGCAATCACGGAACTTGTCGATAATTTCGTTCATGGTCACCCCTCTTAAAGCACCTTCGCTGATCCGGTCAACTCTCTCGGTTAATACCGTCCCGTCTTTCAAGTGCACCGCCACCTGGTTGTAGGACTCGACCCAGCTTGGCTGCCCTTGAAAATCGGCCGAGCGGCGCATGGTGACCTTGCGTATGAGGTCCTGGGCTTCGGGGCGCAACACCTGTTGGTCGGTGAACGCGTCCATGCCGACCTTACCGTCCAGAACGGCCGCAGCCAGACAGTACTGCATGCTGAACTTCCCTTCCAAGGCTGATTGCGGCCGGTCGTGGATCAGGGAGCGGGGAGGGTCGAAGTCCACAAGCACGTCGATCTTCTCGATGTCGGCGGCATTCAACGGCGAACGGTCCAAGATTCGGGTGGTGGCGTCCAACGCCAGGTGGGCGCTGCCGCAACAGGGGTACTTTTTGATCTCGATGCCCGATTCGACCAGATAACAGGTTTTGCCGAGATTCTCTAATATCCGGTCCGCTTCGTATCCTCCTCCCCCGGAAAAAGCGTGCAAGAAGCCGAACCGTCCCTCAATGGCATCCAAGCTGGCGGTAAAACCGGCGGCGACCAACTGGGCGGCGGTGACTCCGGTACGGCAAGCGGCCCCGGCGTGGAACGGCTTGGTCATGGTGCCAAAGTTTTGCCGGAGGCCGGCGGCCTGGGACGCGGCCAGGGAGATGGCCATGGCGGTCTGATCCCGGTCCAGCTTCAAGATGCGAGAGGCGGCAACCGCCGCGCCCAAAGCTCCCAAGGGCCCGGTGGGATGCCAGCCCAATTCGTCGTAATATTCCGGGCTCATGGCCTCACCGATGCTGCAGGCCACTTCGAAGCCCAGCATATAGGCCATGAGCATTTCCAGCCCCGTGGCTCCTTGGGATTCGGCCAAAGCCAGAGCCGGCGGCATAAGCACGGCGGTGGGGTGACCCTTGAGAGCACGGGTAATGTCGTCGTAATCCAGGGCGTGGGAAATGGCTCCGTTGACTTGGGCCGCGTCGGCGGCGGATGTCTTGAAGCCCCGCCCGATCACGCTGGCCGACGCCCCGGCCCCGTTGGCCTGGACGAATTCCGACAAAATGTCTGCCAATGGCTCGCGGCTACCCGCCAAGGCACAACCCAGGCAATCCATGATCGCGCCCTTGGCCGCCTGGATTCCATCGGGCGGGAAATCCTCCAATTGGGTGGATACTACATAGTCGGCGATTCTACGGGTGATCTCCATCAGAGGCCTCCTGCCTAACAGGATACGGTCTTTCTGAGACCATAGCACAGAAGGCAATATTTCACTGGCTGTGCTATCGGCGTACTAAGCGACTTATCCACTATACCCGGACAGGAGTGGATAATCCTATAAGGAACGCCTTTCACACCGGTTGATAGCCGGCCTATTATCGTGTCCAATTCCTTGGTACGCCGCCCTAACACGTGGATAAATTGTACTGTCCGGTTGATAAGTCCCAGTTGGAATCCAGCTTGACACCAATCGGCATTCAACTGTACTTGCCAGCGCATTTGCCGGTGGCCGGATATCCCAGCGGCAGCCTCAATGTGGGGACGAATATAGGTGATTGACGGCGCATTGCAGGGTGTGCGGGTGGTGGAATGGGGTAACTTCATCTCGGCCCCATTCTGCGGCAAAGTATTGGCCGAGCTTGGGGCCGACGTCATCAAGGTGGAAGCTCCGATCTCCGGCGACGATAGCCGGCGCCACGGTCCATGCCCGGGCGGTGTTGCCGACCAAGAACGCAGCGGCCTGTTCCTGCTGGCTAACATAAACAAACGAGGCGTCAGCCTCGACCTCGGATCTCAGAAAGGACGGGAAGTTCTGAACCGGTTGCTGGAAGGGGCCGACGTCTTCCTGTTGAATCAGCGGCCCGATGTCGTTCAAGAGTTGGCCCTCGACTACGAATCCCTACGACCACGCTTCCCCCAGTTGATCGCCACCGCGATCACCCCGTACGGGCTCACCGGTCCATACAAGGACTACCGGGGTTGCGACCTGACGGTTAATGCCCTGGGTGGGCTAAGCTTTGGGACCGGATACCCTCATCGGGAACCGTTAACGACTCCCTTGTACCAGGCTAGCTACCTGGCGGGAGTCGGGGCAGCGTTCGCTACGGTGACGGCTCTCATCGCCCGGGACTTCTCCGGCCAGGGTCAATCGGTGGACGTGGCTGAAGCCCAGGTGGTGTCGGCGCTGCTAACCGGTTACCACCTGCCTACATATACATACCGGGGCATAGCCGGCACGCGCGCGGGGAACCGTATGCGGTTGGGGTTGTTCCCAAATTGCGTCCTGCCTTGCAAGGACGGCTACGTATGCATCGACGCTCCCCAATTGGAGCAATATCAAAGGTTTCTCGCGTTGATGGGAGATCAAACGTGGACGGAGAATCCTCGCTACCGCAACCGCCGCGCCATGAGCGACGACTATCCCGAGGAAGCGGAAGCCCTCATCACCCCCTGGTTCATGGAGCATACGAAAGAAGAGATCTTGGACCTTTGTTTGGAACACCGGGTCCCCTGTGTGCCCGTCCTGAAATTCGACGAGGTCTTGTCCGACCCGCAATTCAACGCCCGCGACTATTTTCAAGAGCTAGTCCATCCTCGGGCGGGCAGCCTTCGTTACCCCGGCCCACCCTACCGTTTTTTTGCCACTCAGTGCCGGTACGTGCGGCCAGCTCCGGGGTTGGGCCAGCACAATGAGGAAGTGTTCTGTGGCGAGTTGGGGATAGAAACAGCGGAATTCCAGCAGATGGCCGCGCTACCGCTGAAAAACTACCGGGTGATGGACCTAGGCACTGCTTGGGCCGGACCCATGGCCACTCAGATGCTGGCCGATATGGGAGACCAGGTGATCAAAGTGGAGAGCCGGGAGCGGATGGACGGCCTTCGGCTGGGACGGCCCATCGTCGGAGAAGACGCCGCCGGCGGGGACCGTGGGCTTTGGCCTGAATTGCAACCGGTCTTTCACAGCCTCAACCGGAACAAATTGGGGGTTACGCTTAATCTGAAGACCGTCGAAGGGGTTTCTCTGGCCAAGGAATTGGCCGCCAGTAGCGACGTGGTGGTGGACAATTACTCCCCGGGTGTATTGCAAAGGTTGGGACTGGGTTATCCGGCATTGCGGCAGGTCCGTCCGGATATTATCTGTGTGTCCATGCCGGCGATGGGGGACACCGGACCGCTTCGCGACGTTCTGGCTTACGCCCCAATCATACAGGCATTATCCGGTTTCATGAGCCGGGTGGGCTACCAAGAGAATGAGCTACTGGTGGGAGAGTTTCAGGCCCCCTGGAGCGACGCTGTGTCTTCCATCCATGCCTCATTGGCCCTAGCCGCCGCTATCCGGCATCGGAACCGGACCGGTGAGGGCCAATACATAGAAGTTGCCCAGTTGGAAGCGACCGCCTCCATGCTTGGGGAAGCCGTTTTGGATTACCAAATGACTGGCCGCGTTGCCGGCCCCCAAGGGAACGCCGACATCGAGTGGGCGCCCCACAACAACTACCCTTGCGCCGGAGAGGACAAGTGGGTAGCCATCGCCGCGGCCACGGAAGAGGAATGGCAGGGCTTTTGCCGCGCTCTGGGAAACCCGGACTGGTGCTCCGGCCCCCGCTTCTCCGGCAGAACCGGCCGTATGGCCCACCGGCGGGAACTGGACGAGTACGTGGCGGCTTGGACCACGGTGCGCTCGGTGGACAAAGTTGTTGGGGTATTACAGGCGAACGGTGTCGCGGCGATGGGGGTGATGAACATTGAGGACCAGTTCTTGGACCCTCACTGGCGAGCTCGCCGGACCTATGCCGAGATCGAGCACCCGCACGTGGGGGCCGAGTGGGTTTATGGAGTACCCTGGGTGCTGGGCGATACGCCGGGTGAGGTACATACACCGGCGCCGACACTGGGACAGCACAACGAATTTGTGTTCCATCAACTCTTGGGCGTGCCCATTGAGCGGCTGGAACGACTGCGGTCGGAAAAGGTTATATACTGAGGCATCCGTCGCCCGTCATGCCTTAGTATTCTTTGGTCCCACTTTTCTCTTCTGGCAAGAGACCCTCGTCTACAGCCACCCGCTGTGCTGGCGTGCACTTTGAGAGCAGGTCACTAAAGATGAAACGGTGACCGGCATTATTCAGCGGTAATGTGTTGGATCCGGAAAATCCTGTTTGGTTAAGATTCGTCTCAACTGATAGTCGGCTGGAATCAAAAGCATTGGTTGAATTAAATCCAAAGACTCTATGGGGCCGCCGTAACAATGTGTTCTATGGTTGGTGGATCGTCGTCGTCAGCGCGATTATCGACGCGTTGAAGCACGGTACCTTCAATCGGGGCTTTACCTTGTACGTTCTCCCATTACGGCAAGAACTGGGTATCGGTGTGGCTGCCATCTCTGTCGCCGACATGTTGGGGCGCATGGTGGCGGGCATCCTGGGCCCACTGGCCGGATACGCCACCGACCGCTTGGGCGCGCGGACGATGCTGATATTTGGCGGCGTCGCGTCGGGCGTGGGTTTCATCCTGCTGACGTTAACCAAAAGCTACGGGTATTTCCTGTTGGTTTTCGTGGGGCTGCTTTCCCTGGGCTTCCGGGCGGGCTACAACAACGCGACAGTCCCCGCTTTGAACCAGTGGTTTCGTAGGAGACGAAGCCTGGCCATGTCTACCGCCTCCACCGGCACCGGGCTGGGCGGATTTCTGGTGACGCCGCTGATGGGATTGCTGGTGCTCACCGTAGGATGGCGCACGGCGGCTATGGTGTCGGGCATCGGAATCATCATCATCGTTGTTCCCTTGGCTCTGCTGGTGAGGCGTACTCCTGAGAGCATGGGTTTGCTACCGGATGGGGACCCGCCGCCGGACGCTGTGGTTGCCGGCCAAACAGAATCGGGGCTGCTTGGCGGGCGAGGAAGGGAACCCCACGATGCATCTAGAGTCGCCGCGCCGTTACGGCAAATGGTTAGAGACCCCGACTTTACCGCTAAGGAAGCCTTATCCACCGTCTCCTTTTGGCTTGTCGTATTGGCCGTGGGTCTGCGTAACACCGTCCATTCGGGAATGTCATTTCTACTGGCTCCGGTGATGGTCTGGTTCCTGGAGGGCGAGATTGCTCGCGGGGAGGTTGGTCTCTCCAGCGCTGCGCTAGCCGCCCTATTTATCGGGGGATTGTCCCTGGGCACCATGATATTCAACCCTGTGGTGGGGTGGATGGGAGATAAATGGTCCAAGGAGAAACTTAGCTCGGTTGCGATGGCAACCGGCGTGGTGGCCCTATTATCGATCTTGAACCAGAGCGGCCACATTTGGCAGTTGGCAATCTTTGTCGTTTTGCTGGCCTTCTCGGAAAGCGCGAATCCGCTGGCTTGGGCCATAATGGGGGACTACTTTGGACGGAGGAGCTACGCCACACTTCGGGGATGGCAACATCTTCCCGACCAGATGATGTCCATGAGCACTCCGGTGTGGATGGGCTGGATCTTCGACCATAACGAGTCCGGATATTATTGGGCGCTGATTCCTTTGGCGGTTATCTACGGGCTGGCGGCCGCCTGTTACCTGATCATTCCCCGCCCCCGTCCGCCTGCTCGCCTTCGCCGCCGGAGGTCCGGGCAAGCTTTAGGATCAGCCTGATTCGGTGGGGTACAATTGCTAGCCTGCGGAATCGCACGACGTCAAATACGGATTACCTATTAAGAGGTGAAGACATGGTGCTAGAATCTGGAAAGATCACTGAAGAAGGGTTCGAGCGCTTACGGAGCCGGCTGGGAAACTTCAACCGGCCCCGCCAGTACGGCGTCGGCCTTTTCAACGAAGACGCATCCCGCAGCGCCATCCGCCACTTCTGCTAGGGCATCGGAGACATCAACCCTCTCTACTGGGACCGGAGCTACGCCCAGACCACCAAATACGGCACGCTCATCGCTCCCCCATGCTTTCTGTACAGCGTCTACTGGTGTTCGGGGCGTACCGGGGGGCTACATGGAGTGCACGGCTTCCACGCTGGCAACGATTGGGAGTGGTATCGCCCCATCTATCTGGACGACATCATCTCGGTGCAGGAGCAGTTCACCGGATTGGAAGAGAAGGAGAGCCAGTTTGCCGGGCACATCCTCATCCAGTCCAGCGTATCCCGCTACTACAATCAACGGGGTGAGGAGAGCGCCAAGACTCGCGGCTGGCAGATCCGCGCCGAGCGCAGCGCCGCTCGAGAGCGGCAAAAGTACACCTTCGAGCCTTACACCTGTTCTCGAGAGGAGATTCAGTCGATCCAAGACGCGGTGATGGCCGAAGAAGTGCGGGGCAACAACCCCCGATGGTGGGACGACGTCCAAGTGGGCGACGAGCTACAACCAGTGGTCAAGGGACCGATGAGCCACGGGGACATCACCGCGTTTGTCGCCGGGTGCATCGGTGGAATCTCCCACGGCATCCAGATTAGAGAGATGCTACGGCACCCCTCGTGGGGTTTCACCGACCCGACCACCGGAGTGCAGGAAGCCATCATAAGGGTCCACGACATCCAAGAGGCGGCGGAGAGCGCCGGCCTACCCGGCTCCTACGACTACGGTTGCCAGCGCTGTTGCTGGATGGGCGACCTGCTGACCAATTGGATGGGCGACGACGGCTTTTTGACCAAGATGTACGTGGAGCTGCGGTTGTTCAACGTGGTCGGCGACACCACCTGGTGCCGTGGCAAGGTGATCGCAAAGCGTGAGGAAGGTGACGAACGTCTAGTCGACCTGGAGATATGGGGCGAAAATCAGCGGGGAGCGATCTCCTCCAAGGGCATCGCTACTATCCGTCTACCCTACAAGCAGACCACCAACTGAGGCCCAGGTCTGCAAGTTTCTGCAACCGCCACTGCTGATAATTAATATGTAGGGTCACCCGCGGCCGATATAGGGCATCTTCGTTGCCATGACGGTCATGAACTGTACGTTGGCGTCCAAGGGCAGGCTTGCCATGAAGACCACTGCCCGGGCAACGTCGTGCGGGTCCATGGTCGGCTCGGTGACGACGGCTCCGTGGGCCTGGGGAAGCCCTGCATTAACGGCCGCCGCCAGCGGCGCAGTTTCAGCGTTGCCAATGTCAATCTGGCCGCAGGCGATATCGTATTTGCGGCCATCCAACGACGTCGACCTCGTAAGCCCAGTTATCCCCTGTTTGGTTGCTGTGTAAGGCGCGGAGTTGGGTCTCGGTACGTGAGCCGAGACGGACCCGTTATTGATGATCCGACCGCCCCTGGGGTCCTGACTCTTCATGATGCGGAATGCTTCTTGGATACACAGAAACGTTCCAGTCAAGTTGACGTCCACCACGGCTTTCCATTGTTCGTAGGTCAGGTCCTCCAATGGTACTCCGATCGAGGTGGATCCGGCGTTGTTGAACACGACATCTACCCTTCCGAATCTCTCCTTGGTTGCGGAGAACAGGGCGCGCACGGATGAGGGGTCCGCCACATCAGTGGGCACTGTCAGCGTCCGGGAGGCAGCCGGCCCGGCCTCTGCCGCAGTTTTCTCCAACAACTCGGCCCGGCGTCCAGCCAGAGCAACTGCGTACCCGCCCTCCAGAAAAGCCAGGGCAGTACACTTGCCGATCCCGGTTCCAGCTCCGGTGACAATAGCAACCTTCCCTTGTGCGCTCACGACTCTTGCCTCCTAGGTTACGGCCCGATCAAATTCGTTTGACTGATTCTACCCATCGTCCTAGCTGGCGATCCCACAAAGCTCAGAAGATATTCCGCGAGTAACGGCTAGCCCCGTTTTCCCACCTGTTCAATGGCCCGAGCAAACCCGCCCATCGCCCCCTCAAGCACCCGGTCCTCAAGACAGTAGGAGATGCGGAAGTATCCCGGTGTTCCGAACCCCCGGCCCGGCACCGTCAGCACCAACCGCTCCTGCAACGCATCCACGAAGGCGGCGTCGTCCTCTATCGGCGACTTTGGGAACAGGTAGAAAGCTCCCTGGGGTTTGACCACCGAGTAACCCATGCCGGTGAGCTGGGTGTAGAGAAAGTCCCGCTTTCGCTGATATTCGGCAATGTCCACGCTGACCCCTTGAAGCGCCCGGACCACGTGTTGCATCAAGGCTGGGGCGTTCACGAATCCCAGGGTGCGGTTGCAAAAAGTCAGACCGTTGGTCAACTCCTCCCGATGGGGATAGGCGGGATTGACCGCCATGTAACCGATGCGTTCGCCGGGTAGGGCCAGGTCCTTGGCATGGGAGTTGACCACGATGGTGTTCTCGTAGTGGGGAAACACCTGAGGGTAGCTCAAGCCGTCGTAAATTATGCGCCGGTACGGTTCGTCGCTGATGATGAATATCTCCGAACCGTGTTCCCGCTGCTTACGGTTCAGCAATTCGCCCAGGGTCCGCAAGCAATCGGCGGAGTAGATGACCCCTGAGGGATTGTTGGGCGAGTTGATGATTATCGCCCTGGTCTTGAGTGTGATAGCAGCATCGATAGCGGCCATGTCCGGCTGGAAATCTTCGCCGGTGGCCACCACTACCGCGACGCCGGAGTGGTTGTCCACGTAATAACCGTATTCGACGAAGTAGGGAGAGAGGAGGATGACCTCTTCACCGGGGTTGAGGATGGTCTTTAGCACCACGTTTATCGCCGCCGCCGCTCCGCAGGTCATTACGATGTCGCCGGCTGAGAAGGGGATGCCGGTCTCGGCTTTTAGGCCGTCGGCCACCGCCTGCCGGGTTTCCGGGTAACCGTTGTTGGGCATATAGCGGTGCATACCCTTGATGGGGTTCTCGGCCAGACGGAGTAGCTCCCGGCGGAACTCCTCCGGCGGCTCCACCACCGGGTTGCCCAAGGACAGGTCGAATACGTTGTCCTCGCCGTGCTGGGCTTTCAAGGTGATGCCGGCCTCAAACATCCGGCGGATCCACCCGCCCTGATCCATGAAACCCCGTACCTTGTCAGAAACCGGCATGGCTAATCTCCCTAGATGTGGATTGGTTCTAGCTCCGCCTCCACCATCCCAAACCCCATCCCCTTACCGAACTGATAAGCCAGGCTGTATTGGGCCATGGCCATGTCCACGTCTCCGCTTAAAACCTCGGCCATGGAGGTTACCGGGCGGTCGGCGATGCCGCAGGGAACGATGTGGCTGTAGTAGGACAGGTCGGTAGTGACGTTGATGGCGAAGCCGTGGTAGGCAACACCCCTGCTGATCTTAACCCCAATGGCGGCGATCTTTGCGCCATCCACCCAAACGCCGGTGATTCCGTCGATCGTCTCGGCGGTTATCTTGAAGTCGGCAAGGGAATCGACGATGATTCGCTCCAGGGTCCGAACGTACTTGACCGGCCCGCCCCACTCTCGCAGGTCTACCACCGGGTAGGCCACCAGTTGGCCGGGGCCATGAAAGGTAACCTGCCCTCCCCGGTCCGCCTCGTAAAGCCCGATCCCCTTTTGGCGCAGTTCTTCGTCGCTCAACAGGATATGTTCAGGCTTGCTCAGGCGGCCCTTGGTGTAAACCGGGGAATGCTCCAATAGCAGCAGCGTGTTGGGCTGTGCGCCGTCGTGAACCTTGGCCGCCAGTTCCACCTGCAGTTCCCAGGCGCGGTGGTATTCCACAGTTCCCAACCGGATTATCTGGCATGGGCTGGGAGAGGGCACGGGAGGCGGCTCAGTAGAGAGGAGTGTCGGGTCCCATAGACTCCAGGCGGGACTTGACCGCCTGCAAGAATGCGCCCGATTCCGCTCCGTCGTTGATACGGTGGTCGAATGCCATGCAGATGTTCATCATGGACCGAATGGCGATGGCGTCGTCTCGCACCACCGCCCGTTTCTGAATGGCCTCGGTGGTCAGGATCGCCGCTTGGGGATGGTTGATGATGGGATAGGAGATGATGGACCCCAACGCGCCGGTGTTATTCAAAGTGAAGGTCCCGCCTTGTACGTCTTCGATGGTGAGTTTGTTCTGCCTTGCCCGCTGGGTCAGGTCCCGCAAGGCTGCTGCCAGTCCAGCGATGCTCAACCGGTCGGCGTCGTGAATAACCGGGACGACCAAACCATTGGGGGCGGCCACGGCGATTCCCACGTTGATCCGGCGCTTCAGGATGATCTTATCGCCGCCCCAACTGGCGTTGAGCGTAGGATGTTCTTTCAGCGACTCCGCCAACGCCTTTATGGCGAAGGGCATATAGGTAAGGTCCACTCCCTCCCTTTGCTCGAAGGCCGTTCTGACCTGGGCGCGTAGGGCGACCAATCCGGTTACGTCCACCTCTATAGTGCTCCATGCATGGGGGATCTGGCTCACGCTACGGACCATGGCGTCGGCGATCATCCGGCGCACCGGAGTTAAGGGCACGTGTTGCTCGTCGGCGCCGCCTTCAGTTTGTGGGGACGCTTGCGGTTGGGCTGTAGTTTCGGCGGGTGTTGATTTGGCTTCAACGTACCGTATCAAGTCGTCGCGGGTTATTCGGCCGCCAAGTCCGGTGCCGCTGACCTGGGCTAGGTCCACACCGTGCTCCCGGGCCAGACGGCGCACCGCGGGAGAGAGCCGGCTGGCTCCGTCGGGGGCCTCAGCCGTTGACTGGTCAGTTGGAGGAGGCGCTTGTTGCTGTGCCTGGGCCGAAACCGGGCTCTCTTGCTCGGCCTCGACTCCGCCTCCGGTGGGGCCCACGGGGTTGATGTTCTTGACGAGATAACCCGTTGTGCCGACGGGAGCAGGTTGCTCGGCCGCTGCTGGAGCCGGGGTGGGTTCTGCTGCCGGCGCAAGGGCTGCTCCATCGGAGCCGTCGGCAGTTTCGAGTTCGGCTATAGGGGCTCCCATGGGCACGGTTTCTCCTTCCTGAGCCAGGATCTTAAGGAGAGAGCCGTCGATAGGGGAAGGTACTTCCATGGTTACTTTGTCGGTTATCACCTCGACCAGAGGCTCAAACCGCGTCAGCTTGTCGCCGGGCTGTTTTAGCCACTTGCCGATGGTGCCTTCCACCACCGACTCGCCAACATGAGGGAGTTCAAGGATCATAGCCAATGTTTCATCACCCGCCGCTAATACGCTGCCTGCTTACGCAGGGCCTGGACAATCTTGTCGGTATTTGGCATGTATTCGTCTTCGAGGGTTTGGGCAAAGGGCATGGTGGGTACGTCGGGGCCACAGAGCCGTCTAATGGGTCCGTCCAGATACTCGAAAGCTTCGTCGGCAACCAGTGCGGCAATCTCAGCCCCGACCCCACCGGTGACGTTGTCTTCATGAACGATGAGGAGCTTGCCGGTCTTCTTGACCGAGTTTAGCACCGTTTCTTTATCCAACGGCCTTAAAGTACGGAGGTCCACCACCTCCACGTCGATGCCTTCGCCGGCCACCGCTTCCGCCGCTTCCAGGCAATAATGAAGCATCAAGCCGTAGGAAACTATCGTGATATGTTCCCCGGCGCGTTTGACGTCGGCCTGTCCGATGGGGATGGTGTATTCTCCCTCCGGTAGTTCTCCACGGACCAGGCGGTAGGTTTTCTTGTGCTCCAAGAAGACCACCGGGCTATTGTCGCGGATGGCCGACTTGAGAAGCCCTTTGATGTCGTAGGGTGTCGCGGGGGCGATGACCTTGAGTCCGGGAGTGTGGAAGAAGATGCTTTCCACGTTTTGGGAGTGAAACAGGCCGCCTCTTATTCCGCCGCCGTAAGGCACTCGGATGACCAAGGGTACTTGGAGGACGCCGTTGCTCCCGTAGCAGGCTCGCGCTGTTTCACCGATGAGTTGGTTCATGGCGGGCCAGATGAAATCGGAAAACTGGACCTCGGGGATGGGGCGCATACCCCGGAATGCGGCCCCAAGAGCTATCCCCATGATGGACGCTTCGGCCAAGGGGGTATCGATGACCCTAGATTCGCCGAACTCATCTATGAGGCCCTGAGTGGCTAGGAATACACCACCTCGCTTCCCCACGTCCTCGCCCATGATGAAAACCTTGGGGTCCCGCTGCATCTCTTCGCGCAGGGCCTCCCGGACGGCTTCAATAACGTTCTTGACTGCCACTACCCCCCCTACTCGCTGTAAACCCGGTCCCACATGGTAGAGGGATCTGGGAGAGTGGCGGCATCGGCGGCATCGGTGGCTTCGTTGATCGCTTTCAATGCTTCGGCCTTAATTTCGTCCGACTTTTCCGGAGTGATGATGCCCCTGGCTATCAGTTCGGCTCCAAAGTTGGAAACCGGGTCTCGCTCGTAAGCTGCGTCCAACTCTTCCTGGGTCCGGTATCGGAGATGGTCGTCGTCGGTTGTGTGGGGCATCAACCGCTCTACCTGCATCTCCAGCAGCACCGGTCCTTGGGTTCGAGCGTGGGTGATAGCTTCCCGGGTAGCCTCGTAACAGCGGGTAAAGTCCATCCCGTCCACGGTGAATCCTGGAAAACCGTAGCCCTGAGCCCGGGACGCCAGATCGTCGGTTGCCATTTGGCGGTGCTGTGGGACCGAGATGGCGTAATGATTGTTTTCGCAGATAAATATAACTGGCACCCGGTGGACCCCGGCGAAGTTCATCGCCTCGTGGGCTTCGCCTTGGCTGGACGCGCCGTCACCGAAGTAGGTCAATACCACGGTGTCGTCATCCTGCATCCGGCACGCCAAAGCGTATCCCACCGCCTGGGTTAGACCGGCTCCCACAACGTTGGAGATCTGAATGATGTTGTGCTCCAGGTCGGCGCCTTGCATCGGGAACTGGCGGGCGTTGCTGTAGGGCTCGCCCTCCTTGCCCATGAATGAAAGCATCACCTGAGTAGGCGTGAGACCCGCGGCCATCTTCAGACCCAGATCCCGGTAATAGGGGAACAAGAAACAGCGGCCATCCTTCTGAGCAGCCAGCAGACTGCCCAATTGGGCAGCCTCGTGGCCCTGGCAAGAGGCGGCGATGGGCACTTTGCCCTGCCGGTTCAAGGCCCAGATGCGCTCGTCGATCGTTCGGACCAAGATCATCTGTGTGTAGGACTCCACCAGGTCACCGGTGGTTAACCCTTCCGGCAAGCCTTCAATGGGCTCGGCAATAGCTACCTCGGCGTCGCCGGACCCTTTGGGGCGAGCACTTTTCTTGCGGGGCATGAAATTCCTCTTGGACGGATTTCTATCCGGACAAAGTTATTGATCGAAGTAACTACAAATCATAAGGGGGACGTTTGGACGCCCCCTCTATTTCCCTATGCGCTTTATTGGATGCTCCGCAGGGCCAACCGGGTGATTTCATGATGGTGCGTGGTGTTCAGGCGGTTAGCTCATGGACATTGCAACGGCGATGCGTGCGTTGGTTCAATTATATATGCCGGGGCCAGGCTCCGCAAATTTGGACCCATGGGTACCGAACGGTTTTCGACGCGCCAGATATAGAACCGCAGTTCGGCGTAGTCCGAGCCTGGAAATTGACCCCTAAATTGATACATTTTCGCATTGACATAATCTTGAAAGGTTGCTAATTTGCCTGCCACGGGCGTGATGAAAGTGATGGGACCGGGTCACAGGGCACGAATATCTCTGACATGTTGCTAGACCCAGTGTATCGATTCAACGCCGCTCCGGTTGCTCCAGACCGAGGCCATTACTGGAGGCGAACCGTAGGGCGCTTCACATGTCATCCATGACCTAGGCTAGGGACACCTACTCCGGACAACAGGGGGTCGAGGTGGCTACCTATTCCGGCTAAGCCTAGGCGGGTCCAGCGCTACCATCGGGTTTGTTGTGTGTCAGTTGGGACTACTGTGTGTGAATTTGGAGCTTTTGGGCCATGAATGAACAATCGACCAGAGAGATCTGGAAGGCGGTGTTAGGGGAGCTTCAACTGCAATTACCCCGGCCTACTTTTGAAACATGGCTGAAGAATACCGACGGAGTTTCCTACGACGAGGATCAGTTCGTTGTGGAAGCGCCAACCCCTTTTGCCGTGGCCTGGCTGGAACGGCGTATGTACAATGCCATCCAGAAAACGGTGGAGAAGGTGACCGAGCGGCCTCTGGACGTGGTCTTCAGAGTCCGGCAAGGGCATGAAGCGGAGAATGGATCGGTGACTTTGACCGGCCAAACTTTGGAACTTGAATCGGGCGGACCTGGATCGGGCGAAAATGATACGGCCGTGAAATCGCCGGCACAGCCCGTGGCCGCCTTTTATCCCAAGTACACGTTCGATTCCTTCGTGGTTGGGCCGTCGAACCAATTGGCCTATAGCGCCGCTCGAGCGGTAGCCGATGCCCCCGGGAAGAGCTACAATCCGCTCTTCATATATTCCGGCGTGGGGCTGGGTAAGACTCACCTGCTTCACGCCATCGGCCATTCCGCAGCCTCTAGGGGATTGGCCGTACGGTACGTAACTTCGGAGCAGTTCACCAATGACTTCATCACGTCCATCGCTAACCGGACCACCGAGGCGTTCCGCCAGCGGTACCGTAGCGTAGAGGTGCTCTTGCTGGATGACGTTCAGTTCATGAGCGGCAAGGAGCAGACCCACGAGAGCTTCTTCCACACATTCAATGACCTGCACAATTCCGGGCATCAGATTGTCATAACGTCGGACCGGCCGCCCAAGGCCTTGGCATTGCTTCAAGACCGTCTGCGGTCTCGTTTCGAGTGGGGATTGCTTGCCGATATCCAACCTCCAGACCTGGAAACCCGTATGGCGATCCTATTATCCAAAGCCAAGAACCTGGGGGTTCGTGTCGGTGAAAACGTCATCGAATTGATCGCCAAGCGCGTGCACAATAACGTGCGGGAGTTGGAAGGGAGCTTGAACCGCATGGTCGCCCAGGCCGAACTGATGAGCGAACCGATCACCGTCCAGTCGGCCTCCCGTATCCTGGAGGAACTAACTGCGGATACCGAACGCCATGCCATCGACCCTGAGCGCATCCTGGAGGCGGTTTCGAACCACTTTAGGGTGGGGACCGACTCGCTGTTGGCGCGGGGCCGGACCCAAAAGATCGCCCACGCCCGGCAGGTGGCGATGTATCTGCTGATCAATGAGTTGGAGATGACGCCGACCCAGGTGGGGCGGTTGTTGGGAGGCCGGGACCACGCCACCGTGATTCACGGGGCCGGAAAGATCAACGGCGAGATCAACGAAGACACCCACTTGCGGCGGGACGTGCTTTCCATCAAGGAAGCGATTTTCGCCTAAAGTCCTTCGAGTTTTCCAAAAGGCAGCACTACCAACCCCGTTCTTGGTGAGCCTGTCGAACCATCCTTCGATGGAAGGACCCTGAGACAAGTCCAGGGCGAACGTGAGAAGCTAATGGCCGTCGCCGAGGCGGTCCCTAATGTGTTGATAACTGCCGGAATTCGGTGGATAACTTCCGCATGGGGTGCATAACCTTGCTTTGTGGCCGGCCTAGGCCCGGATAAGCTGCTCTCATCTGGCATCACATACTGTCCGCCACCCTTTATTCTCACTGATTGCCTCTTTTGTCGTACAATGTGTCCGGCGGAGAGCGATTCATTGCCATCAAACAGTACGATAAATCGAGCGCCGCTTCACCGGGATGTCTTCTCAGGCTATGTGATAAGGGCCTGAAATCCTTGGGTTAGTTGGTTTGAAAATTGCTGCTTGATTCATGAAAACCTACGTTATCGTTAAAACCCACGAACTGGCGCTGAAAGGCAATAACCGTCCGTGGTTTATGCGCCGGCTGGTGAACAACTTGCGGGTGGCGACCAAGGGGACGGGAGTTGAGAGGGTTTGGCAGGGGCATATGATGGTGGGGCTTACGCTTTCCGATGAGGACGCTTGGCCCGAGGTCAGGGATAGGGTTCAGGACTGTTTCGGCGTCGCCAAGTTTTTCAAGAGCTATACCGCCCCCCCGGACCTGGATGAGGTGAGGGCAGTCCTGTCCGTTCTGCTAGAAGGCAGGTCATTCAACTCCTTTCGCATCACCGCCAATCGGGCCGACAAGCGGTTCCCGGTGAAGTCGGACCAGATCAACCGGGACATGGGCGCGTATGTGAAAGACTTGACCGGCGCCCGGGTAGACCTGACCCATCCCGACCTTAATATCCATCTGGACGTACAGTCCAAAGAGATACTGATCTACTTTGATGAAATCAAGGGGTACGGCGGATTGCCGGTTGGGGTAAGCGGGCTGGTCACCGCCATGCTTTCCGGTGGTATCGACTCCCCGGTGGCGGCCTGGCAATTGATGAAGCGAGGCTGCACGGTGCAGTTCGTTCACTTCCATAGCTACCCGCTGGTGGACATGTCGTCCATCGAAAAGGTGGTGGACCTGACCCAGTACCTGACCAAATTCCAGTACGGGTCGGTGCTGCATCTGGTGCCCCTGGGCGATATTCAGAAGCAGATCATTTTGTCTACGCCGCCGGCTTACCGTGTGATATTTTACCGGCGCTTCATGATGCGGGTAACCGAGGAAATCGCGCGCCGCCGGAAGTCAAAAGCCATCGTCACCGGGGAGAGTTGCGGCCAGGTGGCCTCTCAGACCCTTGAAAACATCGCCTCCATCGACGCGGTGGTCAACATGCCTGTGCTGCGGCCATTGATCGGCTTCAACAAAGAGGAAATCATCGACGTCGCCCGTGCCCTGGGTACCTACACCACGTCCATCCTGCCGGATCAAGACTGTTGCTCACTATTCGTGCCGAAGCATCCGGAAACCAGGTCCGACCTGGAGACGGTGCTCAAGCTTGAATCCGTGTTGCCGGTGGACGACCTGGTCGCCATGGCCTTGGAGAACACCGAGGTCAGGGAATTTTCATCGCCCGTAGAGGAACCGCTGCCGGCCTAAACAGCCCAGCCAGTTGAGGTTGGAGTGGCATCTGATAAGTTCCCGGCCGTGGCTTCAGCAACCACCTCTTCACTGCCCCCAGTCTCGCCGGCGGCCAGGAAGCGGCTATTGCGTGATTTACTGCGAGGAGTCTCAAGGAGCTTTTATCTCACGCTGAGAGTGCTGCCCGGCAACCTGCGGGCACCCATCGGACTCGCTTATCTGCTCGCCAGGGCGGCCGACACCATCGGCGATACCCGGCTTCTGCCATCTGAAGAACGTCTGAAACGGCTATTGGATTTTCGGGCACAGGTGGAAGGCCCGGCTGATACCGATGCGTTGGCTCGGATCGGCTCGCGCCATACTGAGAACCAGATCCCGTCTCAGGAACTGGCGTTGCTGTCGTCGCTGGCGGAGATATTCTCGTTGTTGGAGACGGCTGGAGAAGAAGACCGCACCCTCATCCGCTCTGTCGTGGTCAACCTGACCAAAGGAATGGAGGCCGACCTCACCACGTTTCCAGCGGAGGATTCCGGACAGATCGCCGCCCTTCCCGATGCCGTCGCTCTGGACGGCTATACCTATCAAGTGGCTGGTTGCGTCGGAGAGTTCTGGACGGCGATCACCATGGCGCACACCCCGGGGCTTGCTAGTTGGGATGCGGCTCGTATGGGAGAGATGGGGGTCAGGTTCGGCAAAGCGCTCCAGATGACCAACGTCCTCCGGGACGTCCCCAAAGACTTGCGCCTTGGCCGCTGCTACTTTCCCCAAGACCGATTGACGGCGTGTGGCCTCACACCTGACAAGTTGCTGGACTCCCTTACGGGCGGAATAGCCCGGCCTTTGCTGGTGGACGGGATCCGGATAGCTTTGGGTCACTTTGAAGCAGCGGAAGAATACTTGCTGGCCATACCCCGCCGTCATCTGCGCCTGAGATTGGCGGCCCTCTGGCCGGTGCTCATCGGCCTGGCGACCCTAGCGGAATTGGCTCGTAACAGTGATTGGCTCGATCCCAACCAACCGTCCAAAGTCAGCCGGGCATGGGTCTACGGAATGATGACCCGGTCGCTGCCCGCCGCCGCCTCAAACGGACTATTGCGGGCTTGGATAGGGCGGCTGCGGCGCCGGGTTGAACAAGCCCTGTAACCGCGCGAAAATTGGCCGGGTTCGAACCTATTTTTCAAGCCCTCCGCGTTCTTGACCCTCGCCTAGAATCATGTACCATGAGCGACGACGCCAACGTGCTCAACCGAGGCTGACCGCTGATCGCTGAAAGCTGATCGCTGGAGAAACAACCATGCCAAGCTATGTTCGGGTCTATACCGGAGACGATGGGAAGTCGCACATTGAAGATTTCGATCCACCCTTCGAGCCCTTTGTGGACGTTGAAGGAGCCCACGGGGAAGGCACGCCTATGGAGAAAGCCACGGGAATAACTATCCGGCGCGGCGCTCCCGGTTATTTCCTCGACTACCACACGGCGCCCCGGCGGCAATATACGGTTACCCTGTCCGGAGAAGTTGAGATCGCCACCGGAGACGGCACTGTTCGCCGATGCGGACCAGGCGATGTCCTGCTGGCGGAAGACCTGACTGGGGAAGGTCATACCACCCGAGTGGTCGGCCAGGAACCTAGAGTTTATCTAGTGATTCCCTTGGCGGACTGAACCCCGGTCCTTGTCTATGATTCGGATCTGGCCAACTGAGGAGAAATAGTAGCCCATGCCAGAATTGCAGGGAGAGTATCAACCGGCGGTGCCGTCCAGGGTGATTTTCGGCCGGGGGAAGGTAGATGGACTGAGGGAGGAGGTAGAGAACCTGGGAGGTAAGCGGGCGCTGCTGCTTTCCGGCAAGACCGTTGCCGAAAAGACTGACGCAGTCCGCCGGACGGCCGCGGGTTTGGGCGACACCTTAGTTGGGACTTTCTCCGGCCTGACTCAAAGGGCTCCCATAGAGGCGGCGGTGGAAGTTACCAGGATGGCACTGGAAACCGGCGCCGATACTCTGGTTGGCGTGGGCGGCAGCACCATCTCCGACGCCGCCAGGATGATCGGCGTCATGATGGCTCTGCAGATCAACACCGTTGATCGCTTGCGTGAACTCGAGCGGGAGTACGACGGCGTTCTCTCTCCGGACCTGACGGGCAATCAGCTTCCGTGGCAGGTTTCCATCCCCACCACTTTGTCCGCTGGGGAGTTCAACATGGGCGGGGGCAACATTTTGGACGACCGGGCCGGCCACAAGATCCGGGTACGTCACCCTGGTCTCTACGCCCACCTCATCGTCTTGGACCCGGAGATGACCGTGGGTACCCCCGACTGGCTATGGTTTTCCACCGGAGTGAAGGCCTTAGACCACTGCATCGAGCGGCTTTACACCACGGGGAACCAGCCTGCCATAGACGCTCCAATATTGTCGGCGGCCGAGATGTTGTTTAACGACCTGGCTCGGTCCGGCGAGTCGCATAATGACTTGGACGCCCGGCTTCGGTGTCTGATGGCGGCATGGATGTCCATGATGGGCGCGCCCAATTTCAATACCGGGCTTAGCCACGCCATCGGACACGTTATTGGTGTCCGGTACGCCGTGGGCCATGGTTACACATCGTGCGTAACTCAGCCTTACGTCATGGAGTACAACCGGCCGGTTTCCGCCGCCAAACAAGCTCTCTTGGCCCGGTCGGCCGGCATAGACACTAGAGGCATGAGCGACGAGGCTGCCGCCGAAGCCGCCGCCAGGGCAGTCGACGACCTTATCTTGGGAATGGGTATGCCCCACCGGCTTCGGGAGCTTGAGATACCCAGGGAAGACCTGCCGGCCATAGCCGAGGAAGTCTTGCATGATCGGCCGGCGCAGACCAACGCCATCCCGATAACCAGGGTGGAGCAGGTCATGGAAGTGCTGGAGACGGCGTTCTGAGTCCGGGATGATGAGAAATGCCAGTCCCATCGAACCGGTGTCCCTGGACTGCCTCGAGCGCCAGGCTCGACGCCAGTACGATGGAAGCCACTTCCAGGCTGCTATAGAGAAGTTTGATGAAGTTGTGACGCGGATGGAAGGGGATCTAGGCCCGGACCACCCGCGGACCCTGGCCAATCGGAACGACCTGGCCCGGGCCTGCCGGGCTGCCGGTAGATTCGACCGCGCGTTGTCGCTATACCGGCAGATACTTGATCTGTTGGTGGGGCAACTGGGCCCAGATCATCCGGACACCCTGCGAGGCCGCAGCCGCATAGCCAACACCTACTACGCCGCCGGACGATATCAGGAAGCGATGCGGCTGTTTCAGGATGTCCTGGCGAAACGGACAGAGGTGCTGGGATGGGACCACCCAGATACACTGCGCAGCCGGAGCAGCCTGGCCAACAGCTATTACGCCGTTGGCTCTTATGAGCGGGCGGTTGATATGCATCAGGAAACCTTGGCCGCTCGTCGACGGGTGTTAGGGCTTGACGACGAGAGGACCCAGGCGAGCCAATCCAGGTTAGATGAGGCGCGGCAGGCGGCTACGGCCGAGGGGGCCGAGCAGCCAAGCTAGGGTGCAGTGGATGTTACTGTTTGCGGCCCATGACCCCGGAGCTAAAAACGTCATCAGACCGGTGTACGAGCATGCGCTGAGTCTGGGCCATGACGCCCAGTTCATCGATCTGGCAGCCTGCCGTGGTTTGATGGATCAGGACCAGTCCGAAGAGTTTATCAAGAGTCGCAACCCTAAGTCTGGGATTTTGGGCTGCAGCAGCAACCAGGGTGAATGGCCTTTGATCCGGGCCTGCAAAGCCCTCGGGATACACACCGGGATGGTGGTGGACATCGGGACGCTGACCAAGATCGATTCCATGCCCCCGGACGGTTTCCCCAGCCGCTTCATGGTTTCCAACGAAAGTTGTCACCAAGAGGTGCTGGACCTGGGCGCGGACCCGGCCACGGTGACGGTGACCGGCGATTGCCACTTGGAGCTCCTGTCCGATCTCCCACGGCAAGACACTAGCGAACAGGTGCGCAAGGATTACGGATTGGCCGCGGGTTCCTCAGTGATTCCCTTTTTTTGTTCGCCCGATACCGGTCAGTCGATCGACGCCGCCGTCTCGCTGGCGGAGTTGCTGGCCACGACTGAATTGGACCATCCGAAGGTTATTGTCCGCCCTCATCCGCGCTCGCCCAAGCAAGAGAGGCTGCGATCGGCTTGCCGTCCCTTCCCATTCGTCCATTTCGATGAAGATGGCGCCGTCTCCAACCGGGACCTGCTGCGGGCCTCGCTTTTCACCTTGTCCATGGGGTCGACGGTTACCCTGGAGAGCCTGGTTCTTGGAATTCCCTCGGCGTTTTTTCAGGTTGGCTGGGATTTCAACTTTCTTAACCATCTCTACCGGAACCTGGTTGACGTGGTGCGGATCCGTACCGAGAATCAGCTAAATGAATTCGTAGCGTCGGTAACCCGGAACGAAGGTCCGACCTTGATTGGAAACGTGGAGAATCACAAGGGGGCGTTGGCTCGGACCTGGCGGGTGGTGGAAGAGTTGATGGAGGCCGAGGCCTGATATAGTTTGCCGCTTCATTCAGGGCAGATCGATCGGAGGAGTTGAATCGATGAAATACGGATTTACCTTGCCCGGACGGGGACCCTTGGCCACGCCGGAGAACCTGGGCATCATTGCCCGTCATGGCGAAGAACTGGGATTTTATTGTTTGATGGCCAGCGACCATATCGTCGTTCCCAGGGAGATATCCTCAACGTATCCTTACACTGAAGGCGGGGAATTCCCTGGGTCCGTCACCGGAGAGTCGATGGAGCAATTGACGGTGTTGGCATTTCTAGCCGGACAGACCAAGACTATTAAACTGGGCACCAGCGTTATGATCGTTCCGCACCGCAACCCGGTGGTGACCGCCAAAGCGTTGGCTACGTTGGACGTTCTCTCCCAAGGGCGGGTCATTGTGGGCGTCGGCGTGGGCTGGATGCAAGAGGAGTTCGAAGCTTTAGGATTGCCACCCTTCAAGGAACGGGGTGCCGTGACCAACGAATACATCCGGGCATTCAAGGAGCTTTGGACC
>JAKUQE010000220.1 GCA_022450395.1 Dehalococcoidia bacterium
GCCGAGATGGGAGACGCCTGGATCACCAACGTACCGTCCGTCGACCTGCTCAACCAATGCTGGGCAAAGATAGAAGAGAATGCGTTGGAATTGGGACGGGACCCCAACGCCATCGGGCGGGCCCTATACATCTCGGTTAACCTCAACGACGAAGATGCCGCTCTGTCGGAAGGCGACGAGTTTATGCGGGCCTACTACAATATCCCCTACGAGGTCATCAGCAAACAGCTCTTGTGCGTATTCGGCCCGCCACAGAAGTGCATCGACACCATGCACCGTTACCAGGAATCCGGGATTGATTACTTCATCGTGCGTTTCGCTTCGCCCAATCAGATGGACCAGCTTACCAAGTTTACCGAGCACGTCCTGCCTCATTTAGGGTGATGGCCGATCAGGTTCAAACCGGTCCATATCAAGATTTATAGGATAAGCCCAAATCACGGAAGGAGAAAAAGCTGTGGCAGATAAGATTCGCTTGGGCATAATAGGAGCCAACATCCACCGGGGATGGGCGCCACGGGCACACTTGCCCGCTATCGTGGCCAGCCCCGAATTCGAACTGACCGCGGTTTGCACTACCCGCATGGAAAGCGCCGAAGAGTCCCGGCAGAAGTACGGAGCCAAACTGGCCTTCGACGACTACCATAAGATGCTGGCCCACCCGGACATCGATGCCGTGGCGATCAGCTTGCGGGTCCCGGCTCACTATGAGCCGACCATGGACGCCATCAATGCCGGAAAGCACGTCTACGTTGAATGGCCCTTGGGCCGGACCACCGCCGAAGCCCAGGAGATGGCCGACGCGGCCCAGGCAAAAGGAGTCCGGAACATGGTGGGACTTCAAGCTCGCGCCGCGCCCAGCATCTTGTATGCCAAGGAACTGGTCGAGTCGGGTTACGTGGGCGAGGTTATGTCATGCCACGTCAGCCGGATCGACGGTGGGACCCTGGAACGGACTTCCGACCGGACCTGGCAGAAAGACGTAGAGTTGGGCGCGAATACATTGACCATCTCCTGCGGCCACACCATCGATGCCTTGCGCTTCGTCGTGGGAGACTTCAGCAACGTTTCCACCGTGGTAAGCAACCAGGCCAAGCAGTGGTTCGAGACCGACACCAACCAACTTGTCGACGTGACCTCGCCCGACAACATCCTAGTCAGCGGCCGGTTGGCCGGCGGCGGCGTGGCCTCGGTCCACATCGCCAGCAATCCCTCGGTCGGCAGCGGGTACCGGATGGAGATATACGGGCGGAAAGGAACGTTGGTGGCGTCTTCCGGTGAGTCCCCGAACCAAGATGGGGTGAAGTTACGCGGCGCCCAGGGCGGGAACCAACTGGAAGATCTAGAGATCCCCGGCAGATTCACAAACGTGCTGGAGGGTATGCCCCGAGGCGCGCCTTACAACGTGGGGCAGATGTACTACCAGTTCGGCCAAAGCATCCTCTCGGGAGACCCCTGCCAGCCCGACTTCAACACCGGCGTGGAGCTACATCACTTCATCGACAGCATCCAGGCAGCGTCGGACCAGGGCCGGGAGATGGCGGTTCCCGGGAGATAACGCCGCTCGGGCTAATCGAAGCGCCAGATTTTGTCAACCGGGCAAAGGTCCGGCCAGGAGACAGCATCATGCCAACCGTAAACACAGTTTTGGGGCCGGTAGACACGGCGGACTTGGGATTTACCTTGAGCCACGAGCACGTGGGAACCAACGCCGCCGGACTGCGCCACACCTATCCCGAAATCATTAACCGCCCTGCCCTGAAAGAGCAGGCGGTAGCCGCTTTTAAAGATGCCTACGCCGAGGGTGTCCGGACCATGATTGAAGTGAGCACCTTCGACCTGGGGCGGGACATCGAGTTGATACAAGAGGTTTCCAGGGAGAGCGGCATTCAAGTCATCGCCGCCACCGGCAACCACCTGGCGGTGCCCCGCCCCTTCGGCGAGGTGTCACCCGACGTTATCGCCGCGATGTACGTTAGGGAGATCGAGGAAGGGATCGAAGGTACCGGGATCAAGGCCGGCATCATCAAGGTGGCCAGCGACCGGGGAGGGGTTACCCAGCCCCAGGAAAATGTCCTGCGCGCGGCGGCCCGCACCCACCAGCAGACCGGAATTCCAATATCAACCCACACCTGGTCTCCGGACCGGGTGGGCGACCAGCAAGTCCGCATATTGGAAGAAGAGGGTGTCGACCTGAACCGGGTCTACATCGGCCACAGCAGCGACGACACGGACATGGGTTACCTGCTGGGCCTGCTGGCCAAGGGTGTCTGGTTGGGCATGGACCGGTATCCCGGAGGGCGGGTGCCCGGCACACCCGATTGGGAACAACGCACCGAGATCGTGAAGAAACTTATCGACGAGGGCCACTGCGGCCGGATCATGCTCTCCCACGACTACTCCGTTCCGAAAGCCCGCTACATGCCGGAAGAGCAGGAAGCGCGCCGCGCCGCCAATCCCGACGGATTCAACTTCATTAGCCGCTACGTACTGCCCCGCCTCAAAGAATTGGGCGCCACGGACCAAGACATCCACACGATGATGGTCGACAATCCACGGCGTTTTCTTGAAGGGAACTGATTCCCCATACTTCGCGACTGCCGCCTAACGCGGAAAACTGGACTTGATCCCATAAACGTTCGAGCCGCTTCGGTGCGGTGAAACCAGAAACTAGACGGCGGCGAACCCTCTCGCCCCCGGCAGTCCCACCTGACTGCAACTGCGCCGGTGTAAGCGGATTGGCGGCAACACAAAACAGGAGAGCATACATGCAATTTGGTCTTTTCTACGAATGGCCGAACCCCGAACTGAGGGATTGGAAGACCCTCTACGGAGAAGGTGTTGAGGAGATTCAATACTCGGAAGAGATGGGGTTCGACTACTGTCTCATCGCCGAGCACCACTTCTCCAATTACGGGAATTCGCCCGCGCCGCTGCTGCAGGCCCTCCACATCGGCCAACAAACCAAGCGTCTGAAGATCGCCACGGGAATCCTGGTGTTGCCCATCTGGCAACCGTTGCGATTGGCGGAAGAGGTAGCGGTCCTGGACAACCTCATCGACGGCAGGTTCATCTGCGGCGTTGGCCGGGGATACCAACCCCATGAATTTTCCAGGTTCGGCGTTACGGTGCCCGAGTCCCGCCAACGGTTCAGCGAATCCCTGGAGGTGATGATTAAAGCCTGGACCCAGGACGAGTCCTTCACCTACGACGGCGAGTACATAAAGATTCCCAACGAAGTCACCGTGTGGCCCAAGCCTCAGCAAAAACCGCATCCGCCGCTGTGGCTGGCGGGGACCAGCGTCGACTCCATGCAACTGGCGGCGAAATGGGACATGATGCCCCTCACCACCGGGCTTTTGGGGGGCGATGGCATGAGGGCCCACCTGGCGTCGTTGATCCATGCCCGCATGGACCTGGGCAAGTCCATCCATGGCATAGACTTGGGGATGCAGGCGATCACTCATGTGGCGGAGACCGACGAGGAAGCCCGCAAGCAGATCGAATACGCCCGCTGGCAAAACCGGGCCGGCCGGGCTCTGGGCCGGCTGGCCGTAACCAACGGAAGGGTCGACGTGACACCCTATGAAGGGGAGCCGGACGACGACCGGTTCATGGAACGCCTCTATTTCGGAAGCCCTGAAACGGTGATCGAAAAATTCCGCCGCGCCGCCGAGTTGGGCGTCACCCACGTTAGTTGCTGGAGTATGTTCGGCGGGATCGGCCACGAAAAGATCATGCGCTCCATCCGGTTGATGGGGGAACAAGTGATACCCGCCCTGAAGGACGTTCATCCCCCGGCGGGCCTGGCCGATGAATTGGCTAAATCCCCCCGGGTCACCACCGAGGACCTGCAGGCGGCTCGCGCGGGTCCGGCGCCGTCGGATGTCCCGACATAGGGGGACCGGGGATTAAACATGTCCGTCTTCGTCTTATTCGTCGGGATATTCTCGGGCTTCTTCTCCGGCCTTCTTGGGTTGGGAGGCGGCCTGATCATGACCCCCATGTTTCTGTACGGCCCGAGTATGGCCGGCGCCGGTGCGTTGACCGTGAAAGAGATAACCGGCCTGACCATGGTCCAGGGTTTTGCCGGGGCCGTTTCCGGCCTGGCCAGACACCGGGGTTACGGGATGGTTTCCTGGAGATTGGTCCGGTACGCGGGCTTCGCGGCGGGTGTATCCGCCTTGGCCGGAGCGGTAATCTCCAAGTGGGTGGCCGATGACGCGATCCTGGCGATCTTTGGCGCCATGGCCCTGATTGCGTCAGCGCTGATCTTTCTCCCTGGATCCCGGACGGCCCAGGACGAGTCAGAGCCGGGGCCTTTCAGTTTCAATGCCCCATTAGCCGTAATCTTGGGCGGAGCCATAGGATTTGCCGGAGGACTGGTGGGCCAAGCGGGTTCATTCATCATGATACCGTCGATGTTGTACGTCCTGCGCGTTCCCACCCGCGTCGCCATCGCCAGCAATCTGGGCATCATTTTATTCTCGGCCGTTGGGGGGATCGCCGGAAAACTGACGACCGCCCAGGTGCCCCTTGAACTCGCGTTCATCATGGTGGCCGGTTCCGTGCCGTCGGCCCAGCTCGGAGCGATCGTGAGCCGCCGGATGCAGCCGAAGTTATTACGGTACGCTCGGGCCCTAGTGGTGGGCGGGGCTGCAGTACGCAGCTGGTTCGATGTTTTGAGCTAACCATGGAACCAGCCTGAACTTGCGGCTATACTGGC
>JAKUQE010000221.1 GCA_022450395.1 Dehalococcoidia bacterium
CTCGTTTACCGCCTCTTTGTGGCTCAGCTGGTTATCCAGGTAATAGATCATGGCCGGGTCGCTGGCCAGGCCCATCAACAGGTCGGAAAAGCTGCCGAATCCATGAGCGCGGAAATTGTTCAGTTGAACCAGGATCTGATTGGCCGCCATGCACTTGGAATCGCCAACGCAAAGAATCCCATGCCAGAACAGGCAGATCTTCTCTTCCAGTTGCCGGGGGGAGTTGACCATGCGGTAGGTCCAGTAGCCCTGGTTGGCCATGATGCTGGTCATGTCACGCCAGCCGTGCATGTACCGCTGCATCACGTCCATATCCAAGTCGGGTTGCTCTTCCGGATGGAGCAATTCTTCAACCGTGGCTTCGTAGCCAACCGCCGCCCGCCGTTCCAGCTCCTCATAAGACGCGCCAAACCCGGCTCGCCGCATCAGGTGGCCCATCAACAAGATATCGTCGCTTGCCATTCCCTTAACTCCTAAATAAAGCCGGCCCCGGCGTTTCTTGAAAACTATCTAGGACAATCAAGCCAACCCAGTCCCTTTCTAGGCGGGCTGGGCTCGCTACCTGCCAGCCTTAGAACGCTCTCCATTGTAATGTCTCGCGCAGGTATTAGGAATAGTTGACTGCTTGAAGGGATCAGAGGAACTTACCCGCCCCACTGAGCTAGTTTTTCGTCTAGCTCAGCCTTGGTGCGGTCATAGTCTTGGCCGATGCTGGCAATCATCTCCCAGTCCCGTTGCTCCGAAGCCTCTTCCAACTCCGATTGTATCTCTCGGAGACGGGTTTCCAGGCCGTCGATGATTCGAATCATGTGTTCGTCAGCGGCGGGAGAGGGGCTTTTCTTGGCTTGGTGCGGCCGTTGTCTGGGCGGTCTGGCCTTCCTG
Source organism: Dehalococcoidia bacterium (assembly GCA_022450395.1). Lineage (GTDB taxonomy): Bacteria > Chloroflexota > Dehalococcoidia > Lucifugimonadales > UBA3495 > UBA11650. The sequence goes on from JAKUQE010000221.1 coordinate 883, forward strand.
GGGGCCGGAGACTCTTCAACATTTTCCTTGTCGCTCTCCAACCATTCCCCGAGCGTGCCGGGGAATTGGGAGAGCTTTCCGTCGTCGATTACCCACAACTCTTGAGCCAGCAGCGAGGCGAATTGGCGGTCGTGGGAGACGAAGAGAAGAGTGCCCTCGTAGGTCAGAAGGACCTGCTCCAAAGCCTCCCGGCTGGGGATATCCAGGTGGGTGGTAGGTTCGTCCAGGATGAGGAGATTTGGCTCGGCGACCAACAACCGGGCCAGTGCCAGCCGGCTGCGTTCCCCGCCGCTGCAAGAGCCTACTTGCCGGAAAACGTCCTCGCCTTGAAATAGGAAACGGGCTAGATAAGACCGTGCCTCCCCAAACTGCATCTCCTTGATGTCCAACAGGGAATCCAGAACCGTAGAGTCCCAATCCAGGTCATCTAGGCCCTGCCGGTGATATCCCACCGCCACGTTGCGGCCCAACGTAACCCGGCCTTGGACCGGCGGCAGCAAACCCAAAAGAGTTCTGAGCAGGGTCGTCTTACCCGTTCCATTGGGTCCGACCAAGGCCGTTCGAGAGCCTCTTTCCAACTTAATATCCGGAACCGAAAACAGCTCGATAGGCGCCTCGTCTCCAGGGAATCCCACCGTTAACCCATGAGTGCCGAGTACCGTTTGGTCCGACCGGCGGGCGGCCGCTCTGGATATCGAGATGCCCCGGTCATTTTCCGGCTTGTCGATCCTTTCCAATCGGTTCAGCCGGGTCTGTCGTCCCTTGGCCTCCCGGGCTCTTTGTCCGGCATGATAACGGTGGATGAAATCCTCTTCCTTGGCGATGTATTCCTGCTGCTTCGCATACTCCCGCTGGCGAGTTAGCGTTCGCTCCGCCTTCAACGTGCGGTATTTAGAGTAGTTACCCACGTAGGATTCGATCCCGCCATGGTCCAGTTCCCACACCTGGTTCACGGTCCGGTCAAGAAAATACCGGTCGTGGGAAACCACCAATACGGCGGAGGGAAAGTGGGTCAGGAAGCGTTCCAACCAGGCCAGTCCCTTCATGTCCAGATGGTTGGTGGGCTCATCCAAGATTAAAAGATTGGGTTCGCCGAGCAGGGCCTGGGCCAGAGCAGCCCTGGACCTTTCTCCTCCGCTGGCCTGGGAAGCCGGCGTTTCTAGGGCCTGCTGCGACAGGCCCAGCCCTTCGACCATCCGGTCCATGGTGTTCTCGTAAGAGTACCCGCCCAGGGACTCATACTCGTCCAGCAACTCGGCATAGCGCTCCCCAGCTTGCTCATCCTGGCCGTCGCCTGATGGACGCAATTGCCGGGCACCGGCTTCAATGGCATCTTCCAACCACTTCAACCGGTCGAAAGCTGTCATAATCTCGTCTTTCAAAGAGCCGGCGACAGAGATTTCCGGAGACTGGGGAACATACCCAACCCGGATGCCTCGCGCGATATTCACCGAGCCGTCAGTCGGTTCGAGCCCGCCGACGAAAATCTCAAGTAAAGAGGTTTTGCCGCCGCCGTTGGGTCCGACGATGCCGATGCGCGCCCGTTCGTTGATCTCCACGTTTATGTTCGCGAAAATAACGTCCGCGCCGTAGGTGATGCCGATGCCTGAGGTCGATAGGAGGGGCATACTTTGGTCAAATGTCCTTATGCCGGGCTTGGGATAGATCAAGACCCACGGCGAGCGCCGGGCGAGTCGATACATGGGAACTGATGGTTGTTGTTGCCGTTAACGGCGATTGAACGCGCGGAGGGACCTGATTTACGACTGCGCCACTTCCGTAACGCTCCGATGAAGCCCTTGAAATCAAGACGGTTTCACGGAAGTTGCCGGTAAACGGTGGCTGGAACCGGGGCGGGAAGGGAGGGGAAGGGGGGAGGTGATAGGCGCTGATAGTGCTCAAGCACCCCCTCTGCTACCGGCGAGCCCCTTTAAGGTTTTTCTTTAACCCGTTCGTCCGGACCGCCGACTTGTTGATGCGCGCAACGAACTCTTCTACCGTTTCTTCTTTCTTTTCCTGCTTAACATTGGACTTGGCCATGATGGCTTTCCCCCTCGATTTGATGCCCAGGAATGAGAGTATGTCCCGATAAAGAAGCTACCTCAAGCATTCCTGATTCTTTTCGAACTCGCTAAGAGCCGGTTCCCGGATATCATACACCAAACAGCACGACCCGGCCTAATGGAATGGACGCCAAGTAGGTGCGGTTAAGCCTCCCACACCCACAAAAAGACGGCCACCATGCTGCCGGTCACCGCCGGTGGAAATCGAGTATCATAGGCCTTCTAATCATGTGTTTTTGATAGGGGACGACATGCCAAGAGCAACGGTATATCTGGGAGATTCCTCTGGACAGGCGTTGGTCAAGGGGACCTGGAAGTTCGCCCGGGGCTACGTGCCCGGCCAACCCAACGAGGGACTGGTAGAGCAGGCCGAGGGCAGCCCGGCCCGCCTGGCCGATTACGACGATTCGGGCTGGGAAACCTGCCACGATCTGACTGGGCGTATGTCCCACGGCTTCAGCTTCATGTGGTACCGGATCAACGTGACCTTTCCCGAACAAGTGGACGGACATCCAGTCAACGGGATGCGCGTTCAGTTCGAGACCTGCATCGATGACTACGGGGAGATTTGGGTCGACGGGGAGTGCAACCGGGACCGGGGCGCCATCCAGGGGTTCAACGTGCCCCAGCGGGTGCTCATCAGCGGCAACGCCGCCCCCGGCGAGCAGCACACCATCGCCCTGTTGGCGGCCAACGGCCCGCTGGCAGCCCCCGGCGGTACCGTCTTCGTCCGCTACGCCAACCTGGGCTTTGAGTGGACCGGGGCCTAACGCCCCGATTAACCAGGCCTTTTCACGCGGCGGACACACTAACTGTACCGGCCAAATCGCCGGCATACGCCCAGTGATTAACCCTGGAATGCTATACTTGTTAGCCTAGATAACCTCCGTCGGCATCCCGGCACCCATGGACAATCAAGGGTTCAAGAAGCAGCCGGGTACGCCGCCAAAACCGCACTTCAGCCGGTGTAGCTCAGTGGCAGAGCAGCTGTTTCGTAAACAGCAGGTCAAGGGTTCGACTCCCCTCACCGGCTCCACTTTTCAGGCACAAATCAGGCCCCTAACCAAGTGGCAGGGGCCTTTGTTTTTGTCCAATGTCCACGGATTGTCCACGAACTTTTTCTCAAGGCATATTTCTGAACCCCAAACTACGCTCGTAACAGGTGATAAAGCTGCCCTTAACAGGCAATAACATGGAAGTCCAGGATAAGCGTAAGTCCCTGCCGTGAGCCTGACGGCAGGGGATAATCGCTGTGGTGGGACGTATGATTGGCTGGTAGATGTGAGTTGTTCGGCCGCCCGACGGAGATCTCCGGAAACTTATAGTGCGCGGGGTACCCTCGGGACTCGGTCCCCTAGCTTACCGGGAGACGAACGGCGCCGATGGTGCGGACCTGGCGCGTGACGAGCCCCATAAATACCGCAAAGATAACCACCATAGACCCACCCAGGGCCACGGCGACTCGGGGGTCGCGGTAGGAGCTGACGAAGGCCATCTGCAGGGTCCCCAGAGGGATCACACCGTAGCAGACGGTGTATATCCCCATGACTCTACCCCGGAGCTCATCGGGTACTAAGAGCTGGAGGGTGGTCATAACTACCGTGAGGTAGAGGGAGTTGAAGAATCCGGCTATGAATACCATGGCCGAGGAGAGCCAGAACCAGGGAGAGATAGCGAACAG
>JAKUQE010000222.1 GCA_022450395.1 Dehalococcoidia bacterium
GTCCTTGAAGATATGGCGCAGATAGACCTCCTCCCGGCCCGCGATGAGCTTTTCCGGGAGGTCGAACTGCTGATGGAAATATGAGTGCCACCGCTCTCGCACCACTGATGGGGCCTGAGGCCCCAATTGCTCCATCGGGGGCGTGGAGTCCAAAAGCACCATGCGGCTAACCGTCTCTTCGTGGTCGAGAGCGAACCGGTAGGCCACCCGCACGCCGATGTCATGGGCTACGATAGACACCTGTTGGTGGCCCAATTGCTGGACCAGCTCGTAGATATCCGATGCCGCAGACTTGGTGTCGTAACCATGCAAAGGCTTGTCCGAATACCCAAATCCCCTCAGGTCCGGGACGATGACCTGGTAGCGTTCCGACAGGACTGGTATCTGGCGGCGCCAGCCATACCAGAACTCGGGCCAACCATGGATGAAGACCACCGGAGCTCCTTGCCCTTCGATCACGTAATGGATATTGATCCCATTGACCGCTGCCATCCGATGTTCCCATTGATCAGCTTGATCAACCATTCCAAATCTCCTTCTAGTCCGGGTTACGGGGAGTTTTGTTCTGAGGCCCGTGAGACAAAGATTACCCAAAGAGAGCTACGATCATTCCAATCATTGGGTGCGCAGCTCTAGTTCAGCAGCTTAGCTTTCAGCGAGTCGAATTCATTACGGTCGATGTACCCTTGTTCCAGGAGTTCGACCAAGCGGTCGAGTGACCCGATCAAGCCGTCTCTGTGGCTCCTGGTGCCGGGATGGGACACCAAGCTGGGGCTAGCGTTTTTGATGTCGCTTAGGCCGCAGAGACCCATGGCCACGTCTAGTTCATCCCTGAGGATTTCAAGGATATGACTAAGTCCGGCTTGGCCGTCGACCGATAGGCCCCAGAATATCGGCCGCCCGATGAAGGCCGCCTTGGCGCCCAACGCCAGGCACTTAAGAACGTCAGAGCCATGCCGGATGCCGCCGTCAACATAGACCTCCAAGCTGTCCCCCACAGCGTGCACCACTTCGGGGAGCATATCTATGGTCCCTTCGGTACCGTCCAAAGCGTGACCACCATGATTGGAAACAACCAGGCCCTCTACGCCATTCTCGGCGCATAGCCTAGCGTCTTCGGCGGTCTGGATTCCCTTGATCACTATGGGCATGCTGGTCACAGACCGCAGCCAGTCCAGGTCGGACCAATGCAATGCGGATTCAAAGCTGCTACCAAAATTGTCTCGGTTGGGCAAGTTGGGCAACTCAACTCCGACGAAGTTTTTGAGGATCCGTTCGGCTTCGAGGGTATACGCGTAACGTTGCTCCCTCTCGGTGGAACGGGCTCCCAGGTTGTCCACCGTGAGCATTAGGGCGCCGTACCCGGCGTCCTCGGCGCGGCGGACCAATATCTCCGTAAGTTCCCGGTCTTTAAAGAAGTAAAGTTGGAACCACAACGGTGCGGTGGCGACCGCCGCCACCTCCTCTATACTGTAGCTGGCCGCCGTGCTGAGGCTGAGGATAGTCCCCGCTATACCCGCGGCCTTGGTGGACGCCAACTCACCTTCGGGATGGGCCCGCTGGTGGGTCCCGGTGGGCGCCAGCATGACAGGGAAGCTGATCTTATTTCCCAGTACCTCGGTGGACAGGTCCCGGTGGCTGACGTCGGCTAGCACCCGCGGGCGCAGTTTTACCCCATCCATCGCCTTCAAGTTATTGGTGTTTGACAGCATCGTTGGGCCGCCATAGGTGCCGAAGAGGCGGTCAAATAACGCGGTTGGCATGGTCTGCCGTGCCCTCGCCTCGTAGTCTGGGACCGTTAACAAAGGAATTTGAGGTGTCATCGCCCCTCCATTCGATTTTTAGGTGTTAATTCCGGCCACCTGGTTAGGTTATGTAAACAGTGTGACTCGTTATTTCTTCTTGCTATTCCCAGGTCCAATCTCTGGTGAAAGGCTGGAGCTCTTCGCCAGCGAGGTCATGGCCTACTTTGCCACAGTCCAGGGATAGACCACCACGGCATTCCCTACTGGCTGCCCCCCGGTTGTTATCGGAACGCTGGTGGGCACTGCTCTAGGGAATAGGTGACCCTGTGGCGCGTATATCGTCACATGCAACTTTTGTTCAACTCGTCAATTGTAAAGATTCGCCGTACGTCTCCAACAGCTCCATGAAAAGCTCATGGCGTGGCTGGTTGGTAGCTTCCACTTCCGATTTGCGTAGGTAGATCCTCAGGACCGATTCCTGGTTTTCGTCCAAGAACCATACTGAGTAACTTGGCTGGCCCCGTTCGTTCCGTTCGGTATATTGGAAGCGTACTGCCTTGAGCAGGCCCAGTTTCATGTGCAGATGGGTGCCGTTTTCTGCCATGAATGTCACAGTATCGCCGTCATCTGTAAACCGAATGTCATTCATGTCCATGGAGACTTCGGCGGTGGCGACCGAGTTGTATAGCATCAGCACTACTTCGTTAAAGCCAACGCCATGGGACCCCTTCTGGCAGTGTTCAAGTATCTTCTGAATCATCGTACCCTTCTTGTTCTTAAGTCTGTTGCGCCTATCCAGCGCCTGTCTCGATTGCCAGTATCCGTTAGAAGGACCTTATGAGCAGCAATGTAACATTCATATAAACAAGGCGCCATGCGCCCAGACCGGGAATAGGGAGCGCTAGCCACTGCGCTACACCCTAGATATACCAAATCCGCCTGGTTTGATCGGGCTTATAATTAGACGCAACAAAAGCCTACCTTTGGCGAATTCTAATTCACACTTCTCCACAGAGTGAACACAAATGAGACAACTTAGTCGCGAACATCACATTTACGCCCTGGAGCCAGATAGCGTCCCGGCAATCACCATCGATTCCGGTGAGGAGCTCATGGTAGAGACCTGGGACGCCTTCGAAGGGGAGCGTGACCCCGTAGCATTGGAAGCGAATCTGCTCAAAGGCCCTGCTACCGGGCCCATATACGTAAACGGCGCCGAGCCTGGGGACGCACTGAAGATAGACTTCATAAGCATAACGCCCAAAGAACAAGCGGCCCACATGGTGATGCCTGGACGTGGCTTTTTGGATGATGATTTCACCGAAGCGTATCCGACATTGATCGGATTGGAATCGGGGCATGCTGTTTTACCGAGCGGCATTCGGATACCGATGAGACCATCGATGGGTCTGGTGGCAACTACGCCGACGTACACACAACAGACAGCTTCCGATTCTGGCCCATATGGCGGCGACATCGACATGAAAGAGCTAGTTGAAGGAAGCACACTTTACCTACCTGTGTTTGTGCCCGGAGGCATGCTGGTGATGGGCGATTGCCACGCCGTAGTGGGTGACGGTGCGGTGGCGGGTACCGGCGCCGAATGTTCAGCCGACACCCACGTTAGGGTGACTGTGGAAAAAGGTTTGAACATCCGCGGGCCACGGGCACTGACCCCTGAGTACTTCGTCGTGCTTTCCCACGGCGAGGAGTTGGGACCGGCAATGAAGCAGGCAGTGCGCGACATGGTGGATTTCCTAGTCGCCGAAAAGGGGCTCGCACCTTACGACGCCTACACCCTGCTGAGCCTAGCTGGAGATGTGCGAATATCCCGGACCTTCCGTCCGATCAGCCCGGTGAAAATGATGCTGTCCTCAAGTATTTTGGAGCAACTAGGGTAAGGGTATGAGTAAGTCGTGTTGGACGATAATCTTGAGATCAACATCTGGTCCCAGAATTGCTGCACGGCGGACTGTAGATTAACTACCGCTGACCTAATCTTGGAAAGAATGCCCGCGTGTAGCTGTCTGGCATGATTCAAGACTGGATCATGCAAAGTGGGGCATGACCTCGTTTGCGAAGAGGTCCAGGCTTTCATTGGAGATGGGGTCCGGGAATAACAAGAAGAAATAGTTGATCCCGTCGTCTACATATCTTGATAGTTGCTGGATGCATTGTTCTGGGGTCCCGGCAATGGCTCCGGACAGGGATTTTTTGTAGTCAGCCAAGCTAACATTGGCACTAGCGGCCCCCTGGGCGGCCAAAACTTCGAATTCCTGCTCGGATTCGGCGATCACTACCCGGGTATTGTGCGTGACTTCGATTCCCGATGGGTCACGGCCCAGTTCATCACAGTGCCGTTGGACGATCTCCATCTTGGACCGGTGTTCTTCCAGACTCATTTCAAACCCGATGTTGCAAATGTCGGCGTGTCCGGCCACGGCTCTGAGAAGGTGGGTCTCTCCGTGGCCACCGATTAACACCGGAGGGTGGGGCTGCTGCACCGGCTTAGGCTCGTTCACCGATTCCTCTAGGCTGTAGTATCGTCCCTGAAAAGTTGCGTTTGGCTCTGTCCAAGATCTCTTGATCAGCTCCACAGCTTCTTCCAGCATCCTCACTCGCTCGGCGGTGGATGGGAAGGGAAGCCCGGAAGCGCGGTGATCGCCCTTTCCGCCACCAGCGCCGATTCCCAACTCCAACCGGCCCCCGCTTATCACATCCAGGGTGGCGCTCATCTTGGCCAACAAGGCCGGAGGGCGGTAAGTGTTGCCCAGCACTAACGGTGTAAGTCGGATCCGCTCCGTTAGAGTGGCCAGGCCTGACAGAGCGGTCCAACACTCCAGCGCAGGAGCGTTCAACAGGTCATAT
>JAKUQE010000223.1 GCA_022450395.1 Dehalococcoidia bacterium
CAACACATCGAATTCTACGAGATGGTCGACCCTACCAGCATAGATGATTAGTCACTTTCATTGCCCCAACGTTGACGGAAAATCTGAAGTCTGTGCCAATCCAGGTGGAATGATGAGTAAGTTCTAGCCTCAGATCTGGAAACTATGCTGGCCATATGCGATTATGAGTAGGCGTAGGTACGGACTTCAAATCCGTTATGCCTCGTGTGGCTCAGGTAACCTTATTTCATGATTATCCTTCCTAGGACATTATTCTTGTTACGGTTCGCTACTAACCAGTGTAACCAAGGTTAATAACTCTGTGCCTGTAACGCAATTTCCTGGCAAGGATAATGGCAGTTATTCTTCGTCGCGTCCTCCACCCAATGTCGGCCTTCCGTAGTGACAGTCCAGTGTCACCCAGCACCCCTCCTCGATTCGGCCGCCCAACCGGCCCGCTCCGCAAAGATGGTGGCATCCTGGTGTTGCGACCTATTATATGACGATGATGGGCGTTAACGAGCCGAGAATGAGCCAACAATGGGCGGGTAATTGGCCTATCCAGGCACGGTAAGCCGAAATAAGGGTTTGCACCCGTGTCAGGCTCATCTCGGCCTGGGAAACAATATCGAATTTATGCGTGTTCGCGGAAAAATACCTGGATTAAAGACATATCCACCATAATTTTCTTTTAGACCCAGCAACAGTTTGATCGGCTGCCACTCCGTTGTTCTTTTTGAGATGTATTTGGACGGCAAGCTCAGGGAACAAGCTGGAGAGGGAATTAGTGACGGAGGCTTTCCTTACGGCGCAGCACGGACATCCGCGACCCAACCAGTCCGGTCACCGGATGCCGCTTGCCATTCGTGGTCGGCGCCTTCCGGACACTTCCACCTGAAATAAGTCCCCAGTAAGAGGCCTTCGAAATCTAACGGGTCACCCGTTCGGCGTGTTAGGGCGGCCCAAAATTTTGCCCGGTATGTCAGGCCACCGGTATATCAGTCCAATGGTTGGGATGCACCCGCTGTATCCCTCGACCCACTGTTGGAAGGGTCATCCTGGTAGGGTGTAATAGGACGCCGGACCAGGGGAGAAAAAGAAACCACCGGTATCAGCAGAATCAGGCCGAGTGATGCGCTGAGTGCGATAGCAACCTGGGCGTTGAAGAAATTGGCCACCGCGCCCACCAGCAGACCCCCGAAAGCCGCGACACCGATGCATTGACCCAGCACGCCTATGGTCGTTCCCCGCATGTCGGGGGATGCTGAGATAAGAATAATCGTGCTCTGCATGGTGCCGAAGCCGGCCGCGCCCACCCCAGATACCGCCAATATCACGAAGGATACCGGGTACCACGGCGAGAGAGCGAACAGTAGCAGACTCAACAGTTGGAGCGTGATCCCCAAGATATAGACCCGGCCGTGATATTTGACGACTCCAAACCAACCGATAGCCATGGCCGCCATGAAGCTGCCGATCGACTGGGACGAGATCAACACCCCGGTCAAGCCGGGTCCCACGTTCAAATGGTCTCTGGCCACCACCGGGAACAAGGGCTCCACGCTAAACGCCAGCGCATTCATAATCAGCGTAACGGCAAGCACGCTTCTAATGACCCGATGTTTAAGAGAGTAAGCAAGCCCATGGGTGAAGTTTCGCCAAATGGATTGGCCGCGGTTGGACTGTGCGGGGAAACGGGCTTTTATCAAAGCAAAAAAGAGCAGGGCCAACCCATACCCGCACACCAAAAAGACGAAGGCACCAGTAAATCCCGCCAATTGGATAAACAGCCCAGCAGTCAGAGGGCCGACGAATCTGCCTAAGGTCGTGCTGAGGGTTTCCAAGGACATAGCGCTGACTATGAACCGACTCCCTACCAGGTCGAAAATGAAAGAACGCCGGGAAGGGAACTCTAGGACGAACATACAGCCCAAAGCCAGAGACGCCAGAAACAGATGCCAAGGCTGAACCGTGCCTATAGCGACCAGGCAGAGGATAATCGCAGTTATCAATACGGTGCCCACACGGGTCCAGGCAACCACCAGCCACCGGTTGGCCCTGTCGGCGATCATCCCGGAGAAAATAGCAAAAGCAAACATGGGGACCCATCGCAAGACAAAGAGAAGAGCCACTTGGAAAGGGCTGTCGGTCTGTTGCAATACCAGCAAGCCCATCGCCACCGTGTCCATCCAGCGGCTGGTGTTGTCCAGCGCGCCGGAAGCCCAAAGAAGCCCGAAGTCCCTATCACGAAGGGTGGTCAACAAGAGGGGGGCTGGCGTCAAGTTAGTTCCCTTAACCGGCCGCAGACCTCAGGGTAGCCGGCTATGGTCAAAAGAATAAACCCGGAGACTAGGATCAGCAGGCCGGTATCAGTCATGGTTCCTAGGCTTGACCTTGGTCAGCAGAATTCCCGCTATCAGCAGAAACCAAGCGCCCACCGCGAAAATTGTAAATCCCGGGACAGATGACTACGGGTAATACCAGATGCGGCGGCCCAGCCCGGTGGGCCGGAAAAGTCGCCCTGGGGCCGGAAGGACAGGTGATGGTGTAGAAGTCTTCATAGTCTTCGGTATCGTGCCCGTTGGACACCTCAAAGGCCATGGGAACGTCTTGGTACTGGCTACCGTACTCGCCCGTGGTCCCTCTGGCCGTCTGGATGGCCAGGACACCAGCCTGGTCCAGGGAGATATATCCTAGGCCTGGCCCGCCGAGTCGAACTCGAACTTTTCTTCGTCTTTCTTTTCCGGGTCTTCGGCCATGGTGGCATTATAAAGCCCACCGCCGATTTAGTCGTCAAAGCCGGGAAAGAGGACAGACCGCGTCGGCGGTGAACGGCCCCGGGCACCGCTCCAAAAACGGGGTGCGGTGCAGCGACTTTAGGAAAGGGGTAAAATCGGGGGCACCAAAAGGACTTCGTTTCGGTGCAGTCGTTTACTTAAACTTTACGGGCCACCAGCGACCGAACAGATAAAGCCAATCACTAAACGTTACCGCCAACCTGCGAGGGAGAGAGCAGCCGATGACGACAGACGTTGCCCGGTTTCTTGGGGAGACTTACCCCAACTGCAAGGCAGGTCTATTCGGATGTACTTGCGAAAGGAACCAGTTCAGCAGTCCCGCTACACCTAATAGTACGCCGGCGGGAGCTATTACCCACTGGTAACTTCCGGTCTGGTCAAACACCCATCCAGTGTAGACAGGGGAGCCGAACGACATCAAGTTGATCGCCATTAACATCACTCCCCTAAGGGCGCCGTAATGTTTCCGACCGAATTGGTCTGCCAATATAGCAAAGTTCAAAGCCCAGGAACCCTCGTTTGTTGCCCAGAGGGCCAATAGCAATACCATCTGCCACACTTCCACCCTGTCTAGAAGGACAAGTAGAAACATGGCTAGTGCTCCGAGGAAGGCAGGGGTAGCTGCGATACGTGTTTTGGACCATCGGTCTCCAGCCCATCCCATTACCGGGGTAGCGATCAGCCAAACGAATGCGAAGGCCCCTATCAAGAACCCCGCTGTCTCCTCGTTCAGACCTTTCCACGTCATAATCGGCACAAGGTGTAAACTGATTCCCATAAAGACAGTGGCTCGGAGGCCACAGCTAACACACAATATCCAGTAGGTCCGCGTCCTAAGCGCTTCGCCAACACTGTAATCCCGAGGAACAGGCTCAGGCGCCGTACGCGACCATTCTGGGTCGGTCTCCCGAACTGGGGGAACACCGTCGGGCTGGAGACCCAGCGCTTCAGGAGACCGATATAACCGGGTGGCGAGAGGCAGAGCAACCACCAATATCCCAATCCCGGCGCCAAATGCGGTGGTACGCCAGCCAAAGGTATTAACTCCCAGGGCCAGAAGCGGGGTCAGTACGATTCCCCCGAAGGCGAACCCCATGTAGGCCAGCGCCATGGCCAGGCCTCTTTTCCTGGTGAACCACCGGCCGGTTGCCGTCGTGGTGGGCGCATCGAAGGAAGTCATGCCCAGACTCACAACGCACAGGAAGACGATGAGAAAGCGTGTGTAGGTGTCGACTCGGCTAAGAAGTAGGAACCCGAGACCGCCTACGGCTGCGCTAAGGAAAAGGACCTTGGCCGGACCCAATCGGTCCACCAGTAGCCCGACAAAAGGACTCTGAAGAATCCCGACTATTCCTCGTAGCGTGAACGGTAGAGACGCGGCGGTTCGGCTAAGATCGAGGTCCCTGCTGATCGGCAGGAAGAACACTGAGAACCCGAGCCAGTAAAGTCCTGTGCTCAGGGAATGGATCACGAAACTGATAGCAACAATCCACCAGCCGTAGAAAATGTTCATTCGCCGATGGATCAATTTGTTTTCCGTGGCCCACTCCTTCCGGATTAGTGTAATTTCCCGTCCAACGCCCTTCCTGTGCAAACCGGCTCCCCGCCCCGCCACTGGAATTGAAAATGCGGGGGCTGGTGCGGTTGTCGCGGGCGAAAATCGGGTAGGACGACTCAATACCCCCCAATCTTAACCGGCGCGCCGCTAAATTGTACTTCTGTGTGGGAACTGCCTTCAAGGAAATGGTACCTTGGAACGGAGTGTCGACGGAGGACGGTGCCAACGGTTCTTGCGG